>NZ_CP054475.1:2164068-2481382 GCF_025345565.1 Thalassolituus hydrocarboniclasticus
TTCATGCATCGCTTTATAAAGTGTCGAGTAGTTCCGGTTCGCACGGGCTTTAGGTGTGAACTTAGGCGGTTCGATCAGTATTTGCGTAACATCAATCTTTCTTTCCACCAACGACTTCAAACGCTTCAACCTATGCGAAATCAGCTCGAGCTTATCTATGTGGATCTGCGCCTCTACCTTCAGCCACTCGCCCATCACATTGAAGAAGCTCTCATAACCAACGGCTTTATTTAATGAAACGGGTTTGGAGTTCTCTCCTATACCTTGCTTAAGCTGGTGAACGAATGAAATACAGCGATCGATGAACCCATGAATAATCCGGTTTTCATAGACATCATTGCTTTCCCTGGTAATTGGCGCTTGGATAGATCTCGCTCGATATTGTCGTCCATCATGTATCATCACGTAGTCTTCAATATCGTCACTAATTTCCAATACACCAAGGTTTTCACATAGCCAAGCAACCCCCTGATCCTGGATGTCCAAATCGCCCGGGTTATTTACAACCTTTAACTCACTCGTAAGGGAGTGAATCGGACTCCTGACTATTGAGGGGATGGTATTCTCCATCACTCTCAGCGTCTCTTCCAAATGCTCAATCAGACGATTCGGCGGCAGTCCCGACTCCTCCGACGGCCCGGCGCCTCGCCGGGTAGCCCCATAGCGCCTGAGTAGCTCGATATTTCCTGACTCCAGAACATAAGAAACCATCCGTTTAGCTTGTTCAACGGAGGCCTTACGGGCGAGTACCTCCAGCTCACCTACTGATACCAGGTGCTTCACTCCCTGCTCTATGGTTTCAACATAGATAGGGGCAACACCAAAATAGTTATAAAAAAGTGATTTATACCGCCCGTCAGGCCGACGCCCGGGCATGCAACTAAATATGCACCCCGACTCGTCATCTGGACTGAGAACAACCTCACCATCACTGACGATTACTTTCACTTCATCCACTGGGGCTTCAAGGCGCACTGATATTTTCAGAGCATCCATTTCAGTGACCCACTGGCGATGACCTAATGCATCATCGGCTGACAGCTCTATCACCCGCGCCATGTCGCGACGGTCTAGGACCTCGAATCTCACTTTCATGTCGACGACCTTAGAAGAAGCTGTAGTTGTCGATGTTCTCCTTGCCAATCTCAACCATCTCGGTCAATAGATGGCGTGTACGCTCAAATCCACTTTCACCAGCAAGAGCATTCAGTTCTTTTAGCCTATTCCCAAAGGCTTGGCCAGAGCCATTTACAAGCGGTAGCAGATACTGAGCGATGGCAAAATCAGCTGCTCGGGTTTCCCCAAGATACTCTTTAGCAACAGCGAAATAGTTAGCGATGGCGTTCTGCTTCCGAGCGCTGATGGGTATTGAACGCCCCATACCCTGATCAACGGATGTCATCTTTCTCATGAAGTTGCGGAGTTTCAGAGGCGTATAGCCAATGTTTGTCTCGCCGGCAGCACTTACACCAAAGAAGGACTCCAGAACATCGTATGGCACAGCACCGTCCATCGTCAGGTCAGAGAAGATGTTCTCTCCTTCTGGCTCTTCATAATCCATTGAGATGACGGGTACACGGTCACACATACGTGGAGACAGAGGTTCCGTGGTACCGTCCGAGTTTATTGTCGCTATAAAGCGTATGTTCTCAGGCAGCGAGAGGTATTGATCGTCTCCTAGGCACCCGGTATCCAGAGGCCTGTTTCGGCCTTCAGAGTCAAACATGCCAATGAAATCCGATAGATAGTGCTCAATTGGAGACAGGTTTGCTTCATCCAGCAAAATCAAACGTAGCGTATTACCAGCTCCCTCACGTGTACCATTTACAATGAACTGATAAATCCCAGTCCGTGCTGGCTGGAAACTACCTTTAAGTGGATTGAAGTACCCCAGAAAATCACGACCTGATACCCAACCACGACTGACTGGAACATTGAGAAAGTCATCACTACGTGAACTCTCATCAGCAATGTGAAGCGCCCGCGCCAGACGAATAGACGAAGATGTCTTACCGGACCCCGGCCGCCCTTTCATCACAGTCATTAGCGACTGCTGAGTAGTAATCAGAAGGTTAGCCATTTCCTCAAATGTGAACGCTCTCCCTTCGGCCTCAAACCAGTTCGCGATAGCTGCAATCAGCATTCGGTTTTCTGGTTTTGACTTCATAAGCTTGGATGGGGTGTATGACAGTTCCTGATTTGCAGCACTACCCAGCTGTCCATTCAGTACCTGTAAATGCCAATGCAGCTCCGCCACATCCCTTCCCAACTGAGGGTTTTTCAGTGTACTTTCCTGATCCCTGATCGCATCTCGGAGACGGTCTTTATCACGCTCCAGATGACGAACCTCTTCCTCTAACCGAGCAACATCCATAACGATTTTTTTATCAGATCTCAGTTTCTCGATTTCATGATTCAGAGCATCTTTACGCTCAAGCAGCTCTTGTACCTCGCTTCCCAGCTTTTCAGTCAGATTCTTCTCACTTTCCTTCAGACTGGTCTCAATTTCTCTTTCTCGTCTGATACGCTCTTGCTCAAGATCGAGCTGCAGTTTGTTACGTGCTTGCTCGTAAGTACGGCGCTCATGTTCGTGCTTGCCTCGGAACTCGTCGATTTGCTGCTGGAGTTCGTCGAGCTCCTGTTTCTTTTCGACTACCATCGACGACTGCCCTGCCAATGCTGGATTCGCCTTCAGCTTATCTTCGGCAAAAGCCTTGCCCTCCGGAGTAGACAACCAGTCGTGGATGATCTGCTCACCGGGATCTTTCTCTGACAGGAACTTATCCAGAATACTTCTGAATCGTGACAGTCGTGGGTCATCAAGAATCTTGGTTTTCTTTGCCTGTTCAGCCAGCGCTCCCTTCAGTGTGTCTGCGTGCTTGCGCGCAAGAGGGCTCTTACCACGACCAAAGGCACTTTTAACGTAATAGGTAACGAGCTGAGCGTCAGTTATGTAATCAACTTGTTCAAAATTCTTATGCTCAGTGGCCAGTACACGCAGATCGGTAATATACGCTCGATACGGGTAGCCCTCTTCCGGATCTACTTCCAGCATGGCGCCAGCTTGCAAGAGATCATCGCAATTAAACTTAGCCACATGATCATTGGCTACTCGAAGGATCATCTGTTGGTGGGGTTCAGCGCGGTATACCTCATCGTCATCTCGAACTGCATGGAACGGCCCATAAATAGCATCGTTGTTCTGGATGAATATTGGTCCGGAGGGAACGAGTTCGTCGGTACGAAAACGACCACTAGCCGTATCTGGAAGCTCTGCACGAATAACGGGAATAATTTGACTGTCCGGAATGGCTTTAATGGATTTACCGGTTGCCCAGTATTCAGCACGATTCTTATCTGGTGCTATTTGGTAAGTGTCTGAGTTTTTGTCCTGCTCATGTAGATTTTCGAGCAACATGGACTGGCCATCTCGGAACTGGTCATTAACTTCTGAATATCCACGAGAAATCCATACGAGCCTCTCCTGCTCTGTTCTCATCGTTCTCGGGGGGATGAAATTATTGTTTTCGTCGACCTCAAAGAGAATGGTAACTAGTCCGCAGTCCTGATTCAGAGTTGATCGTTTTGCAACCACATACCGCGTGGCTACTACTTGTTCTTCACTGTACATTGGCATTCCTTTAAATGTGGACATTTTGAGAATTATATCAATGAAATATATAGAACCAGGAGTTACTCCTCAATGCTTCTTAATGCTATTTTTACTCTTAAAACTTGAGTTGTGGCTAGTCCAAATGCACGCATTCCAGAAGCCAAACGTTGACTGAAAGGAGTCTAGCAAGTTAGTGGCGATTCAATTAAACCGTCCGAGAAAAAGGGGTAGATCCCATACTTAATCAGATGGCATAAACTCATAACCCCTTAGCTCAGACGAAATCTCATCAATAAACTGTAACGTTAATACAAACACCCTCGCCAACACATTCTTCCGATTGAGCAATATCCAGGGCAGAACCCAGCAAACTCCAACGCTGTCGGTGCACAGTGTCTTACCGGCCACTTTTCGTCCCTGAGGTTTTTAATGCGGTTTCATTCTCCGGCTGGCGTTCGCAACAAGGGCTTGCATCATCGCCGGCATGGCCCGCTCCTACGGCCTTTAATGCACTGCCAACGCCAAAATTGTATGCAATCTGACTAATCGGCACTCAAAAGCCTTGCTCTAGCCCCTTATGACGTTAAATTGGCGACAATTCACACACTGTATTCACTCGCAGGCTGTTGAAAAACTATCTGCGTTGGCATTGCTTCGTTAAAAACAGGCTCAAAATGCCAAGCTAAGATTGGCAGTACAAATAGCAAACTGAACAGAAACCACCTTTCATAAATAGTCCCTTAAGCTCCTAAGGCTGCTTGCCATATCAACGCTTAAATATATTGTCTCTTCTTTAATATTCATCCTTGATCCAAATTCAATAACTTGTGATTAATCGCCACCAAGCCGGTGCGTATCTACCGCGGCCAGATCGTCAGCTAATACTGGCGCTCGCCTTCAGTACCAAAACGGGGTGCTAATAATGCACCCCGTTTTAGTTGTAGGTTATTGCGACACGGCGCTGGTCCCGCTTGGCGCTTTGGCGCACAGACACATATAGGTCATGGCCTCTGTCGACAATTTGAAGTTACCGTCATCCAGTTTTGTTTTCTTAACCGGCGCAACGTAGCCACCGGTGAGGAAGTCTGGGCGGCCATTAACCACCCTGACCACGCGGTCTTTCGGGCATTTAAGCGATTGCAGCTCATCGGACGGACGGCCGCTGTTCACTTCCGCAAAGCTATAAACACCTTCCTGAGCGGTTAGAGTGTGAGGGCCGGAGCAGATCTCGGGGTCTTTGGATGTACGCAGCTCCTGACCGGTGGTTGCGGCACCTTGGGTGGGGACAGTTTTCACCTGTGTGCGTTGAGTCAAGGCTTTTTGCTGCTGTTGAGCTTGCGCCTGTTGCTGGGCCAGGCGTTTATCGATGCTGTCGAGCTTGGCTTGCATCTGCGCCATTTTGCGGCTGTTCTCAGCGTTGGTGATGACTTGTGCGGTTTTTTCCCAGCTACGCTCGATCATCACGGCTTTGTCGTTAAAAGACTTCTCGGCGTATTTCATCAGATCATACATCTGGCGCTGTTCTTCAGCCTGGCTCTGACGGCGGTCACTGCGGCGAAGACTCTCCATACGTCGAGTCTGAGCATCGTAATAGGCTGTGATGTCGGGATCGGCTTGGACACCCTTTAGATGATCCCCCAGCACATCATAGGCAATGTCGTATTGCTGACCGAAGAGATTGGCGATTCGTTTCCGTTGGGCCAGGTAGATTTTGGAGGCTTGATTACTCTTGGTGATCAGCTCGTCCCTGAGCTCTTTACCGAGTGAGTCGCAGGACTTTGACCAACCGTCCTTACTCCCACATGGGGTGTTGTTGACTTTCCCCATACCGGATCGGAAGGCTAAGTAGGGCGAGTAACTCTCGCGCATCAGGTCGATGGCATCCAGCAGGTTGGGGTCTTCATCAATCAGCTGGGCAATGACTTGGCGCTTTTGCTGATATTGCTGCTGGCGCAGAGCCTCGGCTTCGACGGCAGCCTTTTCTTCAGTCGCTTTTATTTCAGCGAGTTCGGCCTGTTTACTCTTCCAAGCGGCAACGCGGTCTTCAGGGCTGCCAGTGAAGAATGCAGTGTTTACGGACTCTCTGCTAGCCACTTCCATGTAGAAATGTCTCAATAGTTCTAGTCGGGAATGGCCCTGAGTCCACACTAATGCGGTCAGCGCGGGCCCATCGGGAGCCCAATTAATATCTGCGCCGTAGCTCAAGAGCAAGGTGGCCACTTCTATATAATGCTCATTGGCGTGTTTAGTATCCTGAAAGAAGAAGTCAGTATATTGATTAAATGTAATAGTGATTAATGGAGTGTATTGTCCTTGTGCCGCTTGGTTAGGGTCGGCTCCAGCGGCCAGTAGTGCCTTGATCATTGGGAGATCCTGGCTGAAGTCAAAGGCGTTGATGGATGTGTATCCTAGAAACTTCGGACGACCCACCGCTAAATTGAGCGGGTAATTTGCATACCAGCTACCCTTTTCAGTCATCCATTGAATGGGGGCGTTGACATCAGCGCCTTGCTGAATCAGTTCAGGAACGCGTTCAGGTGCCAGTAAAATAGCTGCTCCCAGGGGAGTCATACCGGAGGGGGAGGTTCGATTGATATCCCCTGGCTCTGATAACAGGGCTTTTGCTTCCTGAATGGATTGATTCTTTCTATTCTCTGCTGCGTTGTTGGTATTGGGCGCTACACAGGCTGACAGGGCTGATACCAGCATCAGTATCAATGTGGTTTTTAAATAAGGACGTTTCGTTATCAACATCGGCTGGAGACTACCTAAACCGGGGAATTGTTTAGCAAACTCTATCAGGACACCCACGTTAACACTACGTCCAACCATGAGCCGCGAACGCCGGATTGCGGCTCATAGCGCTACTCAGAAGACACAATACGGCTCCCCGAACCCCTGCCCCGAACCCCTGCCCCGATCCCAGCAGCACAGCAAGCCGAAGCCGGAGTAGCACAAGATTGTATACAATCCGACTAAAGCGGCAGTCAAAAACCTTGCTTTAGCCCCTCATGCCGTTAAAATTGCTGACAATTCAGGCTTCTGCCACCCCTGCACTCAACAACCTGCCAGGAATCCAGCATGACATCACCTACCCATTTCGACCCTTCAAGCTCGATTAAGACTCTGCCAGGCACGTCTCATCGTTTTCACAGCCTGCCAGACACCGCAGAACACTTCGGCATCAACCTGGATGATCTACCGTTTTCTCTGCGCCCCATCCTCGAAGGCATTGCGCGCAATGTCGGCAAAAACGGCATCACCGTTGAGCAGCTGCAGGCGCTGGGCAACTGGCCTGCGCATCAGGGTAAAGAGCCGGTCGAAATTCCGTTCACCGCGGGCCGGGTGATCATGCACGACTTAAGCGGAACACCGGCCATCGTCGATTTCGCCGCGATGCGCTCGGCAGTACAGCGCATGGGTCTGAACCCGGCCATTATTGAGCCGCTGGTGCGTGCCGATCTGGTGATCGACCATACGGTCACCATGGACAACACCGGCAGCCCGGCGTCGCTGCGCATTAACAGCGAGCTGGAGGCTGCCCGTAACAAAGAGCGTTATGCCTTCCTTAAATGGGGCGCGCAGGCGTTTAACACCATCCGCATTATTCCGCCGCAAACCGGCATCGTGCATCAGGTGAACCTGGAGTATCTGGCTCAGGGCTACCTCACCCAAGACGACCTAATGATCCCGGATACCCTGATCGGTATGGACAGCCACACGCCAATGGCCAACGCGCTGGGTATTGTTGGCTGGGGTGTGGGCGGTATTGAAGCCGGCGCTTCTATGCTGGGCCAGCCGATGGAAATGCTGGCACCTGAGGTAATTGGTGTAGAACTGACCGGCGCCCTGCGCGAAGGCGTTACCGCCACTGATCTGGTATTAACCATCACCGAAATGCTGCGCAAATACCCGCGCGGTGTGGTGGGTAAATTCGTGGAATACGTGGGTGAAGGCAGCGCTAACCTGTCGCTGCCAGACCGCGCAACCATTGCCAACATGTCGCCGGAATACGGCGCGACCATGGGCTTCTTCCCGTTTGATGAAATCGCCGCCGACTATATGAAAGCCACCGGCCGCGATGGCGATCTGCCACTGGCCTATAACCAGGCGCAGAACATGGCGTGGAAAGCGGGCCAGAAACTGCCGCGCTACACCGACCTGCTGCATCTGGATTTATCGACCGTTGAGCCTTCTGTTGCGGGGCCAAAACGCCCACAAGACCGACTGCCGCTGGGCGATATCGGCAAGGTATTCCAGCAGGCTGCAACGGCAGGCGCGCGCACGCCGGAAGAAGTAACCGTTACACCTGTTAAAGCCGACGAAGCCGGTATTTTCCAATCACTGCCAGAGCGCACCTTAAAAGACGGCGACATCGTAATTGCCGCGATTACTGCCTGTACCAACACCTCTAACCCCGGCCTGCTGATTGCCGCTGGCCTGCTGGCGAAAAAAGCCAATCAACTGGGCATGAAAGTGCCCGACGGCGTAAAAACCTCGATGGCACCCGGATCACCAGTGGCAACCGACTTCTTAACCAAAGCCGGATTGCAGGAACACCTCGACGCACTGGGCTTTAATACCGCTGGTTACGGCTGTACGACGTGCGTTGGTAACTCTGGTCCGCTGGCACCAAGCATTGAAGCCGCCCTGCGCGACCACGACATTATTGTGTCATCCGTACTGTCCGGTAACCGTAACTTCGAAGGCCGTGTGCACCCGGATGTCGACACCAACTTCCTGATGTCGCCGCCACTGGTCGTTGCCATGGCGATCGCGGGCAATGTGAATATCGACGTTACCAAAGAGCCGCTGGGCAAAGACGCTCAGGGCAATGATGTGTTCCTGAAAGATATCTGGCCAAGCAACGCCGAAATCACCCAAACCATGCACGAGTGCATGGACCCGAAAGCCTTCCGTGAAACCTACGAAAACTCACTCGCTGGCCCGGAAACCTGGCAGAAGCTGGAGTCACCGACAGGCCCTGTGTATCAGTGGGACGAGAAGTCGAGCTACATTCAGGAAATCTCCTTCTTTGATGGTTTCTCACTGGAAACACCAAAGGATTCCCTGAACAACATCAGCAACGCGCGCATGCTGGTGATGTGTGATGACAACACCACCACCGACCATATCTCGCCGGTGAGCCGTATCCGCCCGGATTCCGCACCGGGAGAGTACCTGATGTCGATCGGCGTGGACGCCAACGACCTGACCTCACTGGGCGCCCGTCGTGGTAACCACCACGTGATGCTGCGCAGTATTTTCGGCAACGTCAAAGCCCGCAACCTGATGCTGCCAGGCACCACAGGTGCGGTGACGAATTACTACGATGCCAATGGCGACGCGGGAAAGATGTCGATCTACGATGCAGCATCACGCTACCAGCAGGAAGGCACGCCAACCGTGGTATTCGGCGGCAAGCTGTATGGCACCGGCTCATCACGCGACTGGGCAGCCAAAGGCCCGGCGCTGCTGGGGGTAAAAGCCATTATTGCCGAGAGCTTTGAGCGCATTCACAAATCCAACCTCGTGGGCATGGGCGTATTACCGCTGCAATTACCAGAAGGCGTGACACTGGGTTCGCTGAACTTAGATGGCTCGGAAACCTTTGACCTGGCGGGCATTGATAGCCTTACACCACGCGGCTCTGTGACGCTGACGATTAAGCGTAAAGACGGATCATCTGAGCAGCATACATTGCTGTCGCGGGTAGATACCTCATCCGAGCTTGAGCAGATTCGCCACAAAGGCATTCTGCCGATGGTGTTGCGCGATATTATTGCGGCCAACAGCTAACAACAGCTGAAACAGGTACCACCGGCTTAATCAGATATTTGGTTCGGCAGATATTTTGGTTTGACCAGACCTTCTGACTGAAAAGCTAAAAAAACCGGCACTCGTAAGAGGAGCCGGTTTTTTTGGGTCTGAATGCAACCTTCCGCGGAATACTCTGGTGATGAGTGAAT
Source organism: Thalassolituus hydrocarboniclasticus (assembly GCF_025345565.1). Taxonomy (NCBI): domain Bacteria; kingdom Pseudomonadati; phylum Pseudomonadota; class Gammaproteobacteria; order Oceanospirillales; family Oceanospirillaceae; genus Thalassolituus; species Thalassolituus hydrocarboniclasticus. The sequence continues at coordinate 2,173,651 of NZ_CP054475.1, forward strand.
CTGGTTCAGAGGGGCACAGGCTAAATCTCGGTTTTTATAACGCCTTGGTAAGGTGCGCCTCAGGCGTCACCTTGAACAACTTGTATGGTTCAATTTCCATTGTTAACCGCTATTTCCTTTACCGATTATAATTTCTTTATTAGGGATAACCAGACTAAAGCCATTAACACTCACAACAACATTTGTTCCTATACCCCTAAAAACTATCATCACATCTTTATATACTCCTTCTCCAGTGGTAGTTGTTTTATCAGGTTTGACACCATTTTCAACTAGAAACTCTTTATACTTTTTTGAGACTTGTATGATGCTTGAGTCTATTCGAACACCGATCATACTCATTGATTGATTAAGGTAATTCCCTTTGAGTTGAAACATTATTAACGGAATCAAATAGATAGCAGCAGCCAGACCAATTTTAAAATTTCTAATGGATTTTTCATTGTATTCCTTCCTTCGAGGCTTAGTACTCCACAAACCATATAAAAATGTCATGGCAACTATAGCACCACTAAGATCGAAGGCCTTATCAAAGTCTTTACTATAACTAATAACATTTAAAGCAATTATAGATAACCCAATAAATACTAAGGCAAAGCTATCCATCCTTATCACCGGGAAATTTATCTTGAAAATTATGGCGGGCTTCCTTCTAATTTTCAGCATGTAATTCATACAGTCCATTACTATTGATTGTAGAACTCTCATTACTGGTGAAAACGTAATTCCTGCGCATAGCAGGGCCAGCACCATAACTGTATAAGTCAAAGCAAAAGCTAAACTCGCTGCGATAAAAAACAGCGAATCCCCAATAGTTAATCCGCTAGGGTAATAGTCAATAATCCCACAGTATATAATGGTTACAAAAGCACCAATCACTATATTTGCGTTAACACATAGTTTTACCACTGAAGAAATAAAAGTTATATTTTGGTCATATTTCCCTATCAAAATGAGCTACCTTTCCTGATACTAACATCTCATTCAGGTGCGCCGTAGGCGTCACCTGGAATGCCTGGTCACACGTACATTACATGGTAATCCAATGGCTTTCATTGAAGTTTTCACCTTCTTTATTTTGCCAAGAAAGCCTTACCTGATATTTCAGAGGACTACCCATGTGTATTGCAGCAATGAGTTTAACTCGTGAGTTTGGCTTCATTTCAGGAAGTGGAAACTTGTCTTCAACGTCATTACAAAGAGGGCTATCTTCGCAATCAACTAACTCGAAATTTACGTTATACGCACTGCCTTGACCTGTATTTGAAATATAGAAGTTATATGACTTCCCCAGCTTAGTCAGCGTAACATTGAAGCTTGGCTTGTCTTTATTGGACTTTTCTTCGTTTAGAGAATCAATTTGCAAACGAGATAATTCAGCTGTAACTTTTTCAAGCTCAAGCTGCTCTTTAGCTATTTTTCTGGTTCTGACAAGAGAAACAGCCGAAACAACGACAGCTAAAATCGAGATCAATAAGCTTAGGATTTCGTACTCGCTCATTTCAAACGGCCTCTGAATGCTTTTTTAAGCATTTTTTCAATTTCTTTCTTTACTTCAGGTATCACAATTTCTTTTACTTGCTCAACACCGACTTCTTTTAAATCGGCCAGCATGATCTGAAACCCGCAATCATGACATTTTACGAAGTCATCATCTTGTACATTATCTGGCTGCTCAAATTCAGCATGGCCACATTCTCGACATTGGATTGATACATGTGTTGTTTTGATCATGATGTGTACCTCGATGCTCCCTGTACGTGTAGCATTTTTATTAGTGCGCACACATTAACTCGGGTAGACTTTTTCGAGGCTTCTTCAGCAACCAGTTGATCTAGTTCGGAAATGTCGCCTGCCCCTTAAAAACACCTCAGAAAAACACCCCAGAAAAACGCGCACGCTGGTTAATTCAGTTTTTCTGCGCCTGTAAAGCTCTCGTCTGGTTAACCTGTCGCTCTGACTCTGTTACGCAAACTGCCCGTCGTTATTAATAACAGAAAACTTATTTTTACGGTCTAGGTATAAAGTACTGGATTCAGATTACTATGAAAGGTTTGTAATATCGCGGGCATGGCCCGCTCCTACGAGCTGTGAATTCCAACAAGTTTGTCGCAGGCAAGGCCGCTCCTGTGGCTGGTGATTAGCGGCTGCTCTCAAAAAACGGCAGACCTCCTTTTGCCCCTTCAGCAGGCTGCACATTGTCGACGTTCGTCTGTCAATATTTCTGTCATCCCCGCTGCTAGAATGGCAGCAGAAGCTATAATTCGTCCCGATAAAAAGGAACGGACCGTGCAGAATCTAACTTGTTAACGATGAGGATACCGCTGTGTTAGAAGCTTATCGCGCACACGTCGCTGAACGTGCTGAATTGAATATTCCACCCAAGCCACTGAATGCTGAGCAGACTGCTGCTCTGGTCGAACTGCTGAAAAACCCACCGGCTGGCGAAGAAACCGTTCTGGTTGATCTGCTGGAAAACCGCATCCCACCAGGTGTTGACGAAGCTGCCTACGTAAAAGCCGCCTTCCTGACGGCCATCGTGAAAGGCGAAGCGACGTCTCCGCTGGTATCCAAAGAAAAGGCGATTCAGCTGCTGGGTATGATGCAGGGTGGCTACAACATCGCCACGCTGGTTGAGTTGCTGGACAACGCCGAACTGGCTCCGCTGGCCGGTAACGAACTGAAGCACACCCTGCTGATGTTTGATGCCTTCAACGACGTTCAGGACAAAATGAACGCCGGCAACGCCGTTGCCAAAGAAGTGATGGAATCCTGGGCCAACGCTGAGTGGTTCACCAAGCGCAACAAGGTTGCTGAATCCATCAAGATGACCGTATTTAAAGTCACCGGCGAAACCAATACCGATGACCTGTCTCCTGCTCCCGATGCCTGGTCCCGCCCTGATATCCCGCTGCACGCCCGCGCTGCTTATAAAATGACCCGTGACGGTCTGACTCCGGAAGAGCACGGCGTAACCGGCCCGATGAAGCAGATCGAAGCGATCAAAGCCAAAGGCCTGCCCGTTGCCTTTGTGGGTGACGTTGTCGGTACCGGCTCTTCGCGTAAGTCGGCCACCAACTCGGTGCTGTGGTTCTTCGGTGACGACATTCCGGGCGTGCCGAACAAACGCGGCGGTGGTGTCTGTATCGGTTCTAAAGTGGCTCCTATCTTCTTCAACACCATGGAAGATGCCGGCGCTCTGGTATTCGAAGCTCCTGTCGACAAGATGAACATGGGTGACGTGATCGATATCCGTCCGTACGAAGGCAAAATCCTGAACGAAGCCGGTGACGTTATCTCCGAATTCGAATTCAAATCCGATGTGATTCTGGACGAAGTTCAGGCTGGCGGCCGTATCCCGCTGATCATCGGTCGCGGCCTGACTACCAAGGCCCGCGCTGCTCTGAATCTGGGCGCAACCGACACTTTCCGTCTGCCGGTTGACCCTGAAGCCGGCACCAAAGGCTTCACTCTGGCGCAGAAAATGGTGGGTAAGGCTTGTGGTCTGGAAGAAGGCCAGGGCGTACGTCCGGGCACTTACTGCGAACCTAAAATGACGACTGTAGGCTCTCAGGACACTACGGGGCCGATGACCCGTGACGAACTGAAAGATCTGGCGTGTCTGGGCTTCCAGGCGGATCTGGTGATGCAGTCGTTCTGTCACACGGCGGCGTATCCGAAGCCGATTGACGTTGAAATGCAGCACACCATGCCTGACTTTATCCAGACCCGTGGCGGCGTGGCTCTGCGTCCGGGTGACGGTATCATCCACTCGTGGCTGAACCGTATGCTGCTGCCTGACACGGTCGGTACCGGTGGTGACTCCCACACCCGCTTCCCTATGGGTATTTCCTTCCCGGCGGGTTCTGGTCTGGTTGCCTTCGCCGCAGCGACCGGTGTTATGCCACTGGATATGCCGGAATCTGTACTGGTGCGCTTCAAAGGCCAGATGCAGCCGGGTATCACCCTGCGCGATCTGGTTCACGCCATTCCGCTGTACGGTATCAAACAAGGCATCCTGACCGTTGAGAAGAAAGGTAAGATCAACGAATTCTCCGGCCGGATTCTGGAGATCGAAGGTCTGGAAAACCTGACGGTTGAGCAGGCGTTCGAACTGTCTGACGCCTCTGCAGAGCGTTCTGCCGCCGGTTGTACCATCAACCTGTCGGAAGAATCGGTGGCTGAATACCTGCGTTCCAACATCGTGATGCTGCGCTGGATGATCGCGGAAGGCTACGGCGACGCCCGTACTCTGGAACGTCGTGCGAAAGCCATGGAAGCCTGGCTGGCGAACCCAAACCTGATGCGTGCTGACAAAGATGCGGAATACGCCCACGTGATCGAAATCGATCTGGCTGATATTAAAGAGCCTATCGTGTGCTGCCCGAACGACCCGGACGATGCCAGGTTCCTGTCCGAAGTGGCTGGCGACAAGGTGGATGAAGTATTCATCGGTTCCTGTATGACCAACATCGGTCACTTCCGCGCCGCGGGTAAGCTGCTGTCCCAGCACAAAGGTGGTCTGAGCACCCGTATGTGGATGTCTCCGCCAACCAAGATGGACGAAGCTCAGCTGATGGAAGAAGGTTACTTCAACATCTATGGCACTTCCGGTGTACGTACCGAAATGCCGGGCTGTTCTCTGTGTATGGGTAACCAGGCACGTGTAGCTCCGAACACCACCGTACTGTCTACCTCTACCCGCAACTTCCCGAACCGTCTGGGTGATGGTGCCAACGTGTACCTGACCTCTGCGGAACTGGCTGCGGTAGGTGCGATTCTGGGTAAACTGCCAACCACCGCAGAATACATGGAATACGCCAACAAACTCGACAGCATGTCTGCCGACATCTACAAGTACCTGAACTTCGACAAGATGGACGAGTACACCAGAAAAGCAGCGACTGCTGTGATTGCTTCTGACAAGTAATCGGTTTTCTGTGCAGATCAAAAACCCGGCAATCGCCGGGTTTTTTTATGCCCGTCTTCAGCACTCCTGTCCGACGACAGTTCCCTGAACCCAGACTGAACCGGCGTTACCACCTGCCCGTAATATTAAGTCAGGAAGATGAACAGTCATTCCTTTGCAATCCGGTGACATTTTCATTACATTCCGCGCTCTACTGCCCGTTACGGACAACCTTACCAATCCAAGGGAGCACCATGTCAGCTATATTTCCTTTAATTCCGGTAAAACTCCTTTTTATTGGTCTGACTGTCTACATCTGGACGCAACTGATCAAGCGCGGCACTGCACTTAATCAACCCCGCGTCAGCCGTTTAATGCTTGGTGCCGCGATCCTGAGCATTATTCTGTCGGTGATTTCCGTCGGCAAAATCTACCCCTACGGTGCAGTGACCGACCTGTTGATCTTTGCGGTTGCAACCAGCCTGTTTATGACCCTGCCCATGCGCACTTTTGTTGGCCGTATTCTGGGCTTTCTGCTGATTGCCTTACCTTTACTGGGCCCTCTTGCCTACCTGCTGCATTATCAGGTTGTGGGTGGCGCCATGAACAAAGACAGCTTTATTGCTGTTTTCCAGACCACCAGTGCAGAAGCCGGTGAGTACCTCGCCAGCTTCACCTCAGTGATGTCAGTTATCCCGCTATTGCTGGCCGCTGCACTGCTGATCTGGGTGGTAAAACACAACAACGATACTCCGCGCCAGACCCTGCCCATCAGAACCACAGCACTCTACTCCCTGCTGGCGTTTGTTATGATCGCACTGGCACCACTGGAAAAGGGACTCTTCACCTATCCGGTCGATGTGTATGTCAGCTACCAGAAAGAGATTTCCACCACCAAAGAACGGATGGCGCAGTTCAGCGAACGCAAAATCAATAAAGACTTCCATATCAGCAAAGAGGGTGAAGGCGAAGTCTATGTTGTGGTTGTTGGTGAATCCCTGAACAAACACCACATGGGCGTCTACGGTTATGAGCTGGACACCACCCCTAACCTGCAGCGTCTGAAAGATGAAGGCAATCTGTTTATTGCCGATAATTCTTTCTCCAATTATCCGGGCACCATGGCTGCCCTGTCCCACGCCCTGACTGCAGCTAATCAGAAAAACAATAAGCACTACACCCAGTCACTGGGCATTGTTGAATTAATGAACGAAGCCGGTTTCGTAACTCACTGGCTGGGTAATCAGCCACTGTCCAACAGCTACGATATGATCCTCGGCCTGATCGCCAAAGAAGCACAGGATGTACAGCTGACCTTCGATATTGAATTCCACAGCATGTCACACAAAGACCATCAGCCGGACGGCGTTCTTCTGCCACTGTATAAAGATGTTCTGGCACAGCGTGATGCGGGTAAAAATCAGGTGATTTTTGTGCATCTGATGGGCAATCACACCGACTACTGTGAGCGCTATCCGGAAGACTACAAACGTTATGAAGTCGCTACTCTCGACGCCATCTATTCGCATATTTTCAAGGGCGGCCTCGGTCACTCCCGCGAGTGCTATGACAACAGCATTCTCTATAACGACCATGTTGTCAGCACCCTGATCGACGACCTGCAGAGCACTCTGGGTGAAGAAGGTATTGGCGGCCTGATCTACTTTGCCGACCATTCGGAAGATATCGAACGCGGCGTTGGTCATTCCAGTGCAAACTTCTCTTTTGATATGGTCGAGTCGCCGACGCTGATCTGGCTGTCAAAGGCTTACCAGCAGCACAATGCCGATAAAACCGCAGCCCTGCGCCACAACCTTGGCCAGTATTACCCTAACGACTTTATTTTCGATACGGTCGTAGGGATGAGCGGCACCAGACTGGACAGCGATGCCTATTGCAGCAGCTGCGATCTGTTCAGCTTTGACTATGAACTGCCATTGGAAAATGCCCGCACCATGCACGGCAAGCTGGCTTATAAACCCCTGAAAGACCTTCAGCCCGCCGCAACAGTAACCAGCCAATAATACAAAACAGAGCCGGGCCTTATGGCCCGGCTTCTGTTTATCCCGGTAGTTGTTATTGCCAGTCCGGCCGGACAGTCTGTCCCGGACAAACTTTCTGTTAATATGCGTCCAGTCATTCGCTGCTTACCAGGCCAGCCAGGCCAACGGACAATATTATGGGTGCATATCTGGTTCAGATTCATTGTCAGCAATGGGAAAAATCGCAACGCGGCGAACCCTATGCCTCGCTCAGGCACAGTCAGCCTGAACGCAGCTCCATAGCATCCATACAGCAACTCCCGCATATACCTCTCGGTAATGGCCAGCAATTACGCCTCGATATCCATGGCGACGACCGCCCATGTTCGCGCTACCCCGATGGTCGTTTTCGTCTGAAAAAAGTCGGCAATCAGGGCTGGCAACTGGACCGGGTGCTGTTTTATCAGCAACAGGATGGTGCCATCTGCTTACGCCACAGCAACGGTGACTTTTTTCAATGGCAATTACAGGATGGCTGGCTGCAATACCGCTATCAACAGCGTTACCGGGCCGAAGAGCCGGACGCGGTCTACTGGCTTTATGAGCGCGTCATCATCAATCTTGCTTATTTTCCACACAGTAACGGACAGAGCCAGATATTTACCGAGCAATCCCCTGCCCGGGTTATCGACGACCAAAGCCCGGATTCCTTCTGACACAGCAACACAGGCCGCGCGCAACAGATTGTCCTGCATGCAACACAGCCTCAGCGCAACATAAGATTGCCGCGCTCCGCCACTTTATCTAACATTAGCCATCACTCTTAACCGCCCACCAGACACGGACTCTAACGTGAGCAAAGCTGAATTACACTCCGCCGGAAAACCCTCTTTTCTGACAACCTGTGCAGGTATCATCAGCTCGCTTGCGCTGTTGATTCATACCGTGTTTCTCGGTGTATTCCTTTACGCCTTTATTCTGCTGCGCATTATTCTGCCTGCCCGTCAGGCGCAGCAACTGGCGAACCCGGTGATTACTGCCATCGCCAGCCTGTGGCTGGCCGGCATTCTGTGGTGGCTGAACAACGTACATCGCGTACGCTGGGATATCCGCGGCCTGTCGCGTCAGGGCAAAAAAGACTGGTACCTGCTCAGCGCCAACCACCAGAGCTGGGTGGATATTTTTGTGCTGTATCAGATTTACCACGGCAAAGTGCCACTGCTGAAATTCTTTATTAAAAAAGAACTGGCTTATGTACCAATTGTGGGTCAGGCCTGGTGGGCTCTCGACTTTCCTTTTATGCGTCGCTACTCAAAGCAATTTCTGGCCAAACATCCGGAAAAGGCCGGTGATGATTTAAAAGAAACCCAAAAAGCCTGTGAAAAGTTTTCACTGACCCCCACCAGTGTGATGAACTTTCTCGAAGGCACACGCTTTACCGTTGCCAAACACCGTGACCAGCAGTCACCTTTTAAGCACCTGTTAAAACCCAAAGCCGGTGGCCTGGCCTTTGCCATTCAGGCGCTGGGCGATAAATTCAGCGCCCTGACCAATGTCACGATTTATTACCCGCAAGGTATTCCAAGCTTCTGGGACATGATGTGCGGACGCTTTAAACACGCCGTGGTACAGATTGAAGAGCTGCCGATTCCTGCGCATTTCTGCAAAGGCGATTATCAGAATGACGACGCCTTACGCCTGGAAATCCAGCAGTGGGTAACGGAAATATGGCTGAAAAAAGATGAACAGCTTTCTGACTTAGCCGGACAGAAGGCGGAGCCTTTGTAGCAGATCAGGTCTCAGTCCTGAACCTGACTCAAACGAGCCGGCCATTCCTGTAATCGCCGGCTTTTGTTTTCACAATTCCCCACTGCATTATCGCTTCTTCCGTACCCTTCTGTTTCCGTACCCTTCTGGTTCGATACCGCTCTTTTCCCTCCCGCCCTAAGGGAATCAGCAGAATATTATCGGCATAAAAACCGGGTATTTTATATGGCTCTTTACCCGGAAACAGATTCAGAATAAATATGGAACAACATGTTCTGAATGATTTAAAATCCCGCGTTTTTACGCATGAAATAACCGTTACATGACACAACCTGCTCTTATACCGCTTACTCCCACCCTGCTGAAACCCAGATACTGGGGCGCCTGGATTATCGTTCTGCTGATGTGGTCACTGGCCTGGCTACCGGTTAACACCAAACATGCAATGGGCGCCCGCCTTGGCCGCGTGCTGAGCAAAAGAATGAAAAGCCGTACGCGCATTAGCCGCCGCAATCTGAGTGCCTGCTTTCCGGATAAATCCCCTGCAGAAATAGAAACACTGATTGAAGAAAACATGGTGGAAATGACCAGAGGCGCACTTGAGGCATCTCACCCCTGGTGGCGGGACATGTCCGGTTATTCGGCCAAAGCAAAGGTTATTGGTCTGGATAAACTGCTTAATGCCCGCGCCAAAGGCAATGGCGTACTGATCATGGGTGGCCACTTCGCCGCCGTCGATTTTATTCTGGCCATCTTCGCCGACCGGGTTGCCCGGGATTATCCCCTCGGCTATATGTACCGCCCCCACGACAATCCGGTGATTAACCGCATGATTGTCAACGGACGCCACCGCCATCATGTACACGGTTTTACCAAATACGAACTGAAAGACATGGTTCAGTTTCTGAAAGACGGCGGCATGGCCTGGTACGGTTGCGATCAGAACTTCAGCAAATCTGATTTATTTGCTCCCTTTTTCGGCGTACAGGCCGCGAACCTGTCAACGCCTACCTGGATCGCGAAAGAGAGCGGTGCCGCGGTGGTCTTTATGCGTATGCACCGTCTTGCCGATGGCAACTTCGAATACGAATTCAGTGATGAACTGGAAGGCTTTGGTAATGATGCACAACAAGACTGCGAAGCCTGGAACAGGGAACTGGAAAAAGCCATTCTCCACTATCCGGCTCAGTACTTCTGGGTGCATAAGCGCTTTAAAAAGCGCCCTGCCGGTGAAGCAAAAATGTACTGAACGACCACCCTCTGACGTTTAATTGTACGACAGAGGGTGAGTTCAGAAATCTCATTTCATAAAGTATTCACTGATCCAGTGATACAACACATCTGCGTTAAAATCGGCATGTTTTACTGCCTGATAGTCATCTCCCGGGTCCTGATCAATAAAGGTATATTGATACTGAATCAGCTCCGGGTGGTCATCATGCAACACAATAAGAATTCGTTTACGCGTCTGTAAGCAATCAATACTCATCACGTCGGCCGGAATCCCCATCCTGCGCATCCCCTGCATAACCCCGATCACCGGATTAATCTCAGCGAAATCCTGCTGAATCCGCGCATGTGCCTCACTGGCAACTTCCGACAACGACAGCAACGCCGGGTTGGCACTTATTTTCTTATCCATATGAATTTCCTTACAGCATAAAAAACGGGAGCATCAGCTCCCGTTTTTTTACCCATTAGTCTGCCGGAATTATTCCGCAGCCTTTGGCTTTTCACGCAATTTAATGTGCAGCTCACGCAGCTGGGTGTTGTTAACTGCACCCGGGGCCTGAGTCATCACACAAGCAGCTGACTGGGTTTTCGGGAAGGCAATCACTTCACGAATGGAGGTTGCACCAGTCATCAGCATGATCAGACGATCCAGACCGAAAGCCAGACCACCGTGTGGTGGCGCACCAAACTTCAGTGCATCCAGCAGGAAGCCGAATTTCTCACGCTGTTCTTCTTCAGAAATGCCCAGCGCGCGGAATACGCTCTGCTGCATGCTCTGATCGTGAATACGGATAGAACCACCGCCCAGCTCACAGCCGTTCAGTACCATATCGTAAGCACGGGACAGCGCGTTCAGCGGGTCTTTCTCCAGCTCTTCCGGAGAACAGCTTGGCGCAGTGAACGGATGGTGCAATGCAGTTACAGAGCCATCGTCGTTCTCTTCGAACATCGGGAAGTCAACAACCCACAATGCCGCCCACTCAGAGGTGTACATGTTCAGGTCAGCGGCAACCTTGCAACGCAGGGCGCCCAGCGCTTCGTTAACGATCTTGGCTTTATCAGCACCGAAGAAAACGATATCGCCGTTCTTCGCTTCCAGCTTGGCCATGATCTTCATGGTGTTATCGTCGCCGATAAACTTGATAATCGGTGACTGCAGGCCTTCAACGCCTTTTTCGATTTCGTTGACTTTAATCCAGGCCAGACCTTTGGCACCGTAAATACCAACGTATTTGGTGTAATCGTCAATCTGTTTACGGGAAAGCTCAGCGCCGCCCGGTACTTTCAGTGCAGCAACACGGCCTTTCGGATCTTTCGCCGGAGCAGCAAAGACTTTGAATTCGATATCCTGCAGGAATTCAGCAACATCAACGATTTCCATCGGAATACGCATATCCGGCTTGTCTGAACCGTAACGGTTCATCGCTTCGGAATATGGCATACGTGGGAAGTCGCCCAGATCAACATTCAGTTCTTTCTGGAAGATTTCTTTGATCATGCCCTGAGCGATACCCATGATGTCGTCTTCGTCAATAAACGAAGCCTCGACGTCGATCTGGGTAAATTCCGGCTGACGGTCAGCACGCAGGTCTTCGTCACGGAAACACTTGGCAATCTGGTAGTAACGGTCAAAACCGGCAACCATCAGCAGCTGTTTGAACAGCTGTGGCGACTGTGGCAGTGCGAAGAAAGAACCTTCATGGGTACGGCTTGGCACCAGATAGTCACGCGCACCTTCCGGCGTCGCACGGGTCAGGATAGGGGTTTCGATATCGAGGAAACCCTGCTCTTCCAGATAACGGCGGGCATGGGAAGTCACTTTTGAACGGAAGCGCAGCTTGTCCTGCATTTCCGGACGACGCATATCCATAAAGCGATACTTCAGACGAATCTCTTCACCCACATCGCTGTAACCATCAAGCGGGAACGGCGGCGTTGCCGCCTTGTTCAGGATGGTGATTTCTTTACCCAGAACTTCGATCAGACCGGTTTTCATATTGGCATTGGTGGTGCCTTCCGGACGGCCACGCACACGACCACTGATCTGTACAACAAACTCAGAGCGCACGCTGTCGGCAGTATTGAAAGCATCCACAGTGTCAGGGTCAAACACCACCTGCACCAGACCTTCGCGGTCACGGATGTCGAGGAAAATCACGCCCCCGTGGTCGCGGCGACGATGCACCCAGCCACAGAAGGTTACGGTTTGGTCGATCAAGGTTTCGTTGATATCACCACAATAATGTGTGCGCATCGCTTGGTCCTGCATCTGAATCGTCAATGAAGTTGCCGACAGGCCGTAAATAGAAGGCGGGCCGGAAATAAAAGGCGGGCAGTATAACGGATTTTGGCGGCGATCCGATACCTCAGCAGCCGGATTCCTGCAACCTCAGGCTCAACCTGCGGCAAAGGCACCGCCGGCCAGGGCAGAAAGCCCTGCGGATCGTCGCAAATCCACCTTGAGTCCGCTCCCCACTGCGGTAGTCTGCCCGCTCAATAATGATAAAAACCTGTGAGCATCCCTCACTTCAGCAGAACATCAGCGGAGCAAACCCATGCAGTCATTCTCCAACAAAGTCGTCGTCATCACCGGCGCAGCTTCCGGCATTGGCCGGGCACTGGCCCAGCAACTGAGCCGTGAAGGCGCTCATCTGGCACTGTCCGACGTCAATATGAAAGGGCTGGAAGAAACCCGCTCATTACTGAGCGGCCACGGCAAAGTAACCCTCAGCGCCCTGAACGTTGCCGACCGCGATGCATTTGAAGCCTATGCCACTCAGGTAGTCGCCGACCATGGTCAGGTCGATGCCGTGATCAATAATGCCGGCGTTGCCCTATCAGAAACCGTCGCCAATATGAGCTACGAGGACATGGAGTGGATTGTAAATATTAATTTCTGGGGCGTGGTCTACGGCACCAAGGCCTTTCTGCCGCACCTGCAAAGCCGTCCGGAGGCCGCCATTATTAATATATCCAGCATCTTTGGCATCATTGCCCTGCCAACCCAGGCTGCTTACAACGCCACCAAATTTGCCGTGCGCGGCTTTACTGAATCCCTGCGCCAGGAGCTGGCCGATACCAATGTATTCGTTACCACCGTGCACCCCGGTGGCATTAAAACCAACATCGTCCGTAATGGCCGCATGAAAACCTCTCTGGCCGGCGAGAAAGACCACGCCACCCAGATTGCAGAGTTCGAAAAGATGGCACGCACAACCCCTGCGCAAGCCGCTGATGTGATTCTCAGCGGGGTAAAACAACAAAAACGCCGCATTCTGATCGGTGCTGACGCCCGCCTGATGGACCGCATTCAGCGCTGGTTCCCGGTACGCTACAGCGGTATTTTCGGCTGGGTGCTGAAAAAACTGGCATAAAAGACCGGTGAATTTCCGCAAAAAAGCGCATCAGACGGTCGCAAATCACGTTTTGTGACGAAAAACCCCGAAAAAACAGGGGCGAGGTGCTTGCCTCACCCTTTTTTTTACATAAGAATTCTCTGGCGTCTCCGGTAATGTGCAGCAGCTCAACGTCAGCCCGCCACGGAGAAGCCCGAACCCGGAACAACAAAACCAAAAGGATCAGATCATGGCTGCAAAAAAATCTCCGGCGGCAAAAGCCCCTGCGAAAAAAGCGGTTGCCAAAGCTCCTGCGGCTAAAAAAGCCGTAGCCAAAGCACCAGCCAAGAAAGCCGTTGCTAAAGCACCTGCCAAAAAAGCGGCAGCTAAAGCACCAGCAGCAAAAGCCGCCGCTCCGGCAGCACGCAAGACGACTGCGATTGCTGAAAAATACAGCAAAACCCAGCTGCTGAATGAAATCGCAGAAACCACCGGTCTGGCGCGTAAAGACGTTAACGCCGTACTGGAAGAGCTGACCGTACTGATCGAGCGTCACGTGAAAAAACGTGCCGTTGGTGAATTCATTCTGCCAGGCCTGCTGAAAATCAAAACCGTTAAGAAGCCTGCGCAAAAAGCACGTAAGAATGTACCAAACCCATTCCGTCCGGGCGAAACCATGGATGTTGCAGCTAAGCCTGCCAGCACCAAGGTTAAAGTTCTGCCGCTGAAAAAACTGAAAGACATGGCGATGTAATCGCTGCTTTTGCAGCAACCGCTGGCACGGCCTCAGGCAGCCGGCACATCGTTAAGCGGCCGGTGTCTGCACCGGCCGCTTTTTTTTGCCTGATACTCTACCGGTCTGTTTGTGATCTTCAGCCCGGAACACGCCACCATACACAGATACCTGCCATTGGCCGCTGAATATGTCTGAGCTGATTCCCCTTCTCACCGAGATTGAACAGTGCACCCGCTGTATTGCTGACCTGCCACTGGGGCCTCGCCCTGTTGTCCGCGCGGCGGCAACATCGCGTCTGCTGATTATTGGCCAGGCACCCGGAACCAAAGTTCACGCCAGCGGAATTCCCTGGGACGACGCCAGTGGCCAGCGACTGCGGCAATGGCTGGGCGTCAGCAATGATGTGTTTTATGACGACAGCAAAGTCGCCATTATGCCGATGGGATTCTGCTACCCGGGAAAAGGTAAAAGCGGCGATTTACCACCGCGCCCGGAGTGCGCCCCGCACTGGCATGCGCAGTTACTGGGCGCCATGCCCAATATCCGCCTGACGCTGTTAATCGGGCAATATGCGCAGAACTACTATTTACAGGATGATTATCGCAACCTGAGCGAACGCGTTGCGCACTGGCGGGATTTTCCCGACGATTTTTTTGCCCTGCCACATCCCTCACCACGCAATCAGCTGTGGCTGAAAAAACATCCCTGGTTTGAGCAGGAAGCCATCCCTGCCCTGCAACAACGAATTCACCGCCTGCTGGAAAGCACACCATGACCTCACGACTGACGTTACTGCTCAGCTATCTGCTCTATCTGCCACTGCTGCCGGTATTGCCCTGGATTATTTACCAGGGAAAAACCGTCAAACGCGATACCCTGCGCCTGCCTGAAGCCAGCGGCATACGCTCTGGCACTGAACCGAAATTACAACAGCCGGCGCACAGCCTGCTGCTGCGTCATATCGGCGAGAGCACCGTCGCCGGTGTGGGTATCAGCAGCATCAGCAACGGCCTCACCGCCTGCATCGCCCGGGCGCTGGCCAGTGAACAATTGGCAGTACAATGGCAGGCGATAGCACAAAGCGGCATCCGCGCAGCACAGTTAAACGAATTGATTGCAGAAGAAGATAAAGCAGCGGAGCAAGCGCCACATCAGAAAGCACTGCTGCTGATTACTCTGGGCGTAAACGACACCACAGGCCTTACCCCGGCCCATCAGTGGCGCCGCCAGCTCAGTCGGTTAATTCAGCATGAGAAAACCTATTTACCGGCAGAAACCCAGGTGATTTTTACTCAGGTACCGCCAATGCAGGATTTTCCTGCACTGCCTGCACCACTGAACCGTTTTCTTGGTTTGCGCGCCTGGCAGCTGGATAAACAAATAAGACACTTATGCCGCAAGCAGGGCTGGCATCATGCAGCAATCAGCTTGCCACTGCAGCCACAATGGATGGCAGAAGATGGTTATCACCCCAACGCTGAAGGCTACGCCCGCTGGGGTGAAGGGGTTGCGGACAGCATCCGCACTTTGCTCTGAGTAATGCTTAAATCAGCTATTTACCACTGATCACGCAGGCTGCGCAGCGCCCGGAACACATCCCGGTCGCCCTCGCCTAATTGCGGAAACTGTTCTTTTAACCTCGCGCGAATCCGCGGCTCGTGCAGACGTAAAAACGGGTTGTATTCACGCTCCTGCCCCAGCGTCATCACCGGCATATCGTCCGGAGAAAAGGCTGACACCTGATCTGCCCAAT
Source organism: Thalassolituus hydrocarboniclasticus (assembly GCF_025345565.1). NCBI lineage: Bacteria > Pseudomonadati > Pseudomonadota > Gammaproteobacteria > Oceanospirillales > Oceanospirillaceae > Thalassolituus > Thalassolituus hydrocarboniclasticus. The sequence goes on from NZ_CP054475.1 coordinate 2,189,366, forward strand.
AGCCCGCCATACTATTTCCCGGCTCCCGGTCGAGGGCAAAGGCCAGATTATTTTTCATATAATCGTGCCCGGGATACAGCAAGGTTTCATCCGGTAATGGCAGCAGCTGCGACACAAAAGTATCGTACATAGTGTCGACATTACCGCCGTTATAACAATTACCGGCACAGGCATTAAACAAGGTATCGCCGGAAAATAACACCGGCACAGGTTCGTGCTCCGACACCGGTGCCAGCAGGCAAAGATGTACCGGTGTATGCCCCGGCGTAAACAACACATTAAAGCGCAATGTACCCAGTTCAATCACATCGCCGGCGGTCAGGCCATGCGCCTGATTGGGGATTTTTCCCAGCGCATTTTTATGCGCCCAGATGGGCGCACCGGTTGCAGCCTGCACCGCCGGATTACCTTCAATATGATCATGGTGCTCGTGGGTATTGATAATCAGCCGGATATCCAACCCCTGTTCAGCGGCTAACTGCACCATGCCTTCGCCATCCAGAGGATCAAGGGCAATGGCCTGACGGGTTTCTTCACAGGCGATCAGATAATTAAAATTTCTGAGCGGATTATTCATAAAACGGCGTAACACAATCATATAGTTTCTCCGGCTCAGACATTACCAATAGACGTTGTTTTCTTCGTCATCCTCAGCGTGCAGGTCTTCAACAAAATGGCTGGAAAATAAACTCTTCAGCTCATGCACGCGCTCCTCCAGAGCTGCCGCACTGTACGGCACCGCCGGGCTGTGTCCCCAGACAGGACCTGGCCAGGCAGGATCATCAGCAAAACGGGCAATATGGTGCACATGCAGCTGAGCAACCACATTACCCAGTGCGGCGACGTTCATGGATTTGGCAGAAAAATGATCGGCCATTTTTTCCAGCACCCAGCTGGATTCTTTCGCCAGCTGCATCCGGTCTTCTTCCGACAGATGATAAATTTCAAACACATCATTGCGCGCCGGTACCAGAATTACCCAGGGGTAACGGCTGTCGTTCATCAGCAGCACCTGGCTCAGTGGCAGGCGGCCGATCAGTGTGGTATCCGATTGCAGTCGTTCATCAAGACGGAACATAATTCCCTCCGCAGCAGTTATTCCAGTCACTATGATAGGCCTGAGTCTGTGCAAGGTCACTGCTTTCACGATAAAGCCGACAAATATTCTGCCGCAGAACGGATATGTAACCCACAAAGACTACGGATCGCTCTGAATGAAGGATTTCCACCTGATCACCAGCATTAGCGCCATCCCTGAAACTCAGTGGCGAACGCTGCAGCGCAACAGTGCGGGGCTTTATCCTTTTCTCGACTATCAGTTTCTCGCCGCACTCGAACACAGCGGCTGTATTGGCTCCGGCAGCAGCGGCAACAACAACGAAGGCAATGAACACGACAGCGGCTGGCAGGTACAGTATCTGGTGCGCTTTGATACTCAGGGCGAAGCCGAAATAATCATTCCCTGCTACCGCAAAACGCACAGTTACGGCGAATACGTATTTGACTGGAGCTGGGCCGAAGCCTATCAGCGCTATGCACTGGAGTATTATCCAAAGCTGTTATGGGCCGCGCCTTTTACTCCGGCAAGTGGCCCCCGGCTGCTGCATAACGCTACGTCAGAAACAGAAGTACAACAGGTCTGGCAGGATGCATTACAGGCGGTACAGGCATTTTGCTCAGCGCAACAGTTATCCGGCTGGCACCTTAACTTTGTCGCTCCCGGCGACAAAGTGCTGCTGGATACACTTTGTAAGTCCGCAACCACGCAGGCAATGCCACCGGTACGCCGGCGCGGCTGCCAGTTTCACTGGTTTAATCAGGGCTATATAAGTTTTGATCATTACCTGCAGTCCTTTGCCAGCCGCAAGCGCAAAAATGTGCGTAAAGAACGCCAGCGTCTGCAGGATATGGGCATCAATATTGTGCAAAAAACCGCCGATAATATCAGCGCCGCCGACATACACTTTTTTTATCAGTGTTACCAATTAACCTATTGGCGCCGGCGCTCTCAGGGCTATTTAAACGAAACGTTTTTTCAGTTATGCCGCCAGCATTTATCCCGACAAATGTTGCTGGTACAGGCCGAAAAAGACGGCCAGCTTCTGGCCTCTGCCCTGTATTTTTTTGATGACACGACGCTCTACGGTCGCTACTGGGGTTGTCAGCAGGATATCGACGGTCTGCATTTTGAGGCCTGTTATTATCAGGGCATTGAATTCTGTATAGAAAACAACCTGCAGCGCTTTGATCCGGGCACCCAGGGAGAGCATAAAATCAGCCGTGGATTTACGCCGGTCAGCACCTTCAGTTATCACCAGTTGATGCAGCCGGAATTCCAGCAGGCTGTTGCGCACTTTGCGCAGGAAGAAGAAGCTCAGGTTATTATTTATGAGCAACAGGCACGCAGCCTGCTGCCGTTTAAAAGCTGAAATAGCTTAACAACTGCAATAAAAAAACGGAGCTGCTGCTCCGTTTTTTATGTCTGCTAAAACTCCGCTTTATGGGCGAATCAGCACAAAGGTCTGATTAGCACCAATATCGGCAGAACCAGCACTCGCACCGGCACCACCACCAAAATCGGCACGCAGATATTTGCCGTTATCCGCTTTCAGGGCCACGCGGTCATTACCGAGGTTCACCAGTTCAAACTGTGCTGCTGCACTGTCTTTACTGTGCCCGGTAGCCAGTGTGCCCAGCAGGTAAGAATCCAGACCGACATAGCCGCCATTGCGCGCCTGCAGAGCCACTTTACCGTCAGCCAGACTGGCCATAATAAAGCTTTCCCAGGTTCCGACCTGCGATGAACCCGCCGAGACAAAGCTGCCACCGCCACTCATGGCACGCAGGAAGTGCCCATTCGCAGTTTGCAGATGCACCACGTCACCGGCATAAGGAAATACGCTGCGAACGACATTGCTGTCATCAAAACGGAACAGGCCACGGGCGGCATAATGATCGGATAAATCCCACTCGCCCCAGAGGTTATCCTGCAGCGAACGCGGCGCAATGATTTCCTGGCTGGCCACCAGTGCTGGCTGGTTAGCATTACTCACCAGGGTGTAATCCAGATATTCCAGATACGGCGCTTCGGCCCAGTGATTGGTATTGGAATCGTAGCTCAGGTTATGACCAAGGTTCTGAGGTTCACGGGCATTGAGTACAGCTTCGAGATAATCACGATCCTGCGGCAGACCGATTTTATTAACGTTGAAGTCACCAGCCATCAGTACAGGTTCATCGGCAGGCAGGTTCAGACTGCGGATGTAATCGCCCATTTCCTGCAACTGTGCCAGACGGGCGTTGCGGTTGGCGTCATCGTCTGAAGACTGAGTATGGGTGGCAAACAAGTGATACGTTTTACCCTGTTTATTCAGTTTGGCATAAATAACGGCGCGGGTTGCAGCACACTGAATGCCATCACAGGCACTGTAAGCGTGAGCGTCTTCCAGCACGATCGGCCAGCGCGACAGAATACGGGTACCGGACGCCATGACCTTACCCGCTTTAAATACATCGTCGGTCTGGTACGGATACTCAGCACGCAGATCGTCCAGCAACGCATTACTCTCGGCCAGATCAAAGACTTCAGTTAACACCAGCGCATCGTGACCGGCCATCACCTGCGGCATCTGAGTCAGGCGGGTGGACACTTTCTTCGAACCGTAAATAGTCGTTGCCCAGACGTTATAGTTAAACAGGCTGAACTCTCCGGCCGTGGCGGTCACAGGCTTACTATCCTGCTCCTGCAACACATAACGGATAACACCACCGTCACTCAGGCTTTCGCCTTTCACTGCCAGTGTGGCGGCGCGGCCTTCGATGTTCGCCGCCTGACGATGAATACTGTCATCACTCTGGCCAGCCAGATTCCAGCCATTGCCACTGGCGGCAAAGCTGACGTTCAGGCCAGTAGTGTTTTGCTGCAACACAAACTGATCGGCATCAGAGCTCAGGCTCAGCAGCAGGCTGCTGTCGGTTGCGGCGTCACGGGTCAGACGCGCCAGGGTACGGGTTGCCAGCGGCGGTACTTCAGCACTGACCAGCTCAGCATTGGCATTCCCCTGCAGATTAACCTGCAGAGTCTCAAGCGTGCTGTTGGTAAATACAATCTCGCTGCTCAGCGACTGCGGCGGTTGCGACATGGCCATTGCACCTGAGCTGGCCAGCAGTAATGCGGCCGCGCTTACAGAGGCAACGGGACGGAAACGGACAAGGTTCAGCATAGGGAATCTCTTTTTGTCGTCGTTAGTTAACTTTTTATTGCTGTTCGTTAAAACGTCGCTGTCAGCGGAGAATATTCAGCGCAGTCCATCCGGGACTATCGTGCAGCATATAGCAGAAGCCCTTGTTTTTGTTACGCTTTTTCGCGCCAATTCTATCGGCTGGTGAAGCTGTTTTTGATGACCGGAGACACCCTCCCGTGCAGACCCGGCATAGGCTGACTGATCCTCTTCTGGTATAAAGTGCGACCCGGCAGCAGTACTTACGGCCGGCACAGAGTCAGATAATCGCGGAGCAACAGACATGGCATTACAGGCATACAAAGTGGAACAGGTTCTGGTATTTGCAACCCGTGGTACCGAAGCCAAGATGCTGGCCGCACCGCTGATACGGCCAATGGAAGAATGGCGTGAAGATGTCGCCGGCTGGGTGGCGCTGCGCTCAGAGCGCGCGCCGGAATTTGACGAACTGTACGATCCGCAACGCACCGAGCCTTATGTGCACGCCGCATCCTGATCCGGCGGTAACGACCCCGAGAGCAATACCGCCGCTCCGTACTGCGCGCTGCCGTACTGAATCATACGCGCCAGATTGTCGAGGCTGACCGGCACATAGAGGTTATCGGTCGCCACCTGATCAAGATCGGCATCCACATCCGGGTCATTGATATAGCCGTAATCATCATCCACCGACACCAGCCACACCCAGTGCGGTGCTTTATTGCGGTTAAGACGCCAGGTACTGATTAACAACAGAATGCGGTAACCCGCCGCCAGCGCCTGACGCAGGTCATCCACACTTTTATTGCCGACCTCGGTAATAATTCCGGCGTTGTCACAGCGCGTCTGAAAATCATCACCGACCAGCTGAATAACCTCACGCTTGTGCGTACTGCGCACACCATCCAGAAACGCCACACGAATATCCGACAGCCACAACCGCACCGCAAAACCACGACTGTGCGCCGCCAGAGCCAATCCCTGCGGTGAGGTTCCGCCATGACCGGTGGTCAGATAAATAGTGGTTGCCTCGCGCCACAGATTCAGTTCATGCAGACGATTCAGCACCACACTTTTATCCAGACTGCGCATCGCCATCAGCAAGGCGGCCGGGCCGCAGGTAAAAGGCGTGGTCTGGGCATAAAACGGGATTTTATCCGGTACAGGAATCGCGCCGCGCAGGTGTTTTTCCATACGCCAGCCATCGGCACCATCTTCATAATATTGCTTGAGGGTACGCAAACGGCGATAGCCATAACGCTCATACAATGCCAGAGCGCCAGCGTTATCCTTACGCACTTCAAGACGCATAAACAATACATGACGGGCCAGCGCCCGCTCTTCCACCCAGCGCAGCAATTGCAGCCCCAGACCCTGTCCGCGGGCCTCAGGTGCAACCGCCAGAGAATATAAACGCGCCAGCGAGGTGCCACGATGAAACAGCACCAGCGCATAGGCCTGAATGCCGCCCTGCGGAGAGTCCAGACACCAGAGCTCACTGTGCTCGCTGCGGATAAAATGACGGAAGCGCCGTGCATTCAGACAATCACCGCTGAATACCTGCGCTTCAAGTGCACTCAACGCCGCAACGTCGCTAATTTCCGCCAGTCGGGGATGCATAAAAATCCGTCATTTTCAGAACCAGAAAAGATCAGCCGGTCGCATAGCGCACGGGCTGACAATGCCGCTGAGCATAGTCTTCGCGCCGGCCGAAAAAAAGTAGCGCCGGCGCTATTTTTTTACTGGCGAAAGTCGCGCCCCCTGCATACTATGATTTTTCAGCCAGCACTGTTCTGGTGCCGCTGCCTGCTGACACCCGCAACCGTCAGGCGATGGACTGCCCTTTTTCTTACGCCGTAATCCGGCACGAACCAGAGCGTTGATCCGGAGTCTTACCAAACCCCTTTTCGGGCTCAGCAACCACCTTATTTTATCGGTCTCATTCTGCGGAATATGTTATGAAACCTTTGCTCGTGCTTGTCGATCAGCTGACGGACTGGAGTCCGTTTTATCCGACCAATCAGGTGATTGCGATTGAGCAATACCTGCGCGACTTCGCCGAGACCCGCGGCTACGTCATCAACTTGTGCCGCGACTACAGCTACCTGAGCACCGGTTACTATGGTTCTCTGCTGGCCGAAGCCCGTGGCGGTCAGGTATTTCCGTCGGTGCGCGCCATCCGCGAACTGAACAGCTTTGAATCCGGCCAGCCGCTGCCACTGCGCTATGGGCGCCAGCTCGACAGCCTCTACAAAAAGCGCGATGCCGACAGCCAGCAGCTGTCATTACGCATTTATTTTGGTCAGAGCGAACAACCGGAGCTGGCAGCCGTTGCCCGCCGTATTTTTGATACCTTTGGTTTTCCGGTACTGGATATCACCCTGACCCGCCATCAGCCCGGCGTCTGGACTATCAGCCGCGTGCACTGCTGTTCGCTGGATGATCTGGACGATGCCGGCCAGACCCGTTTTGCCGAAGCACTGGATGCTTTCAGCCATAAAATCTGGCGCAACCGCCGTTCGGGCAAACGCTTTAAGTACGACCTCGCCATTCTGCACAACCCGGAAGAAGCTCTGCCGCCATCCAATAAAGGCGCCTTAAAAGCCTTTGAGAAAGCCGGTAAAGACCTCGGCCTGAATGTCGATTTTATTACCTGGAAAGATGCGTCCCGCATCGGTGAATACGACGCGCTGTTTATCCGCGAAACCACCCGTGTGGATCATCACACCTATCAGATAGCCCAGAATGCAGAAAATCAGGGGCTGCTGGTGATCGACAGCCCGACCGACATTATGCGCTGCTCGAATAAAGTGTATCTGCACGAACGCCTGCAGCGCTTTGAAGTCGACACGCCGAAAACCCGTCTGATTATGGGTAACCAGCCCTATGATCTCGACGGTCTGATTGCCGAGCTGGGCTTGCCGGTGATTGTTAAGGTGCCGGACGGTTCGTTTTCTATCGGGGTGGAAAAAGCCAAAGACCGCGAACAACTGATCGAATGCATCGAGCGCCTGAGTCAGCGCTCGGCGATTTTACTGCTGCAGGAATTTATGCCGACCGATTACGACTGGCGCATCGGCATTATGGATAACCAGGTGATTTACGCCTGCCGTTATTTTATGGCCAAAAGCCATTGGCAGATTTACAACCACAGTGCCCGCTCGCATAAATCCGGCAATGCCGATGCAATGTCGGTCGACAAGGTACCGAAGAAGGTCATCAAAACCGCATTGAAAGCCGCAAAATGCATGGGTAATGGTTTTTACGGTGTTGACCTGAAAGAAAGCGGTGACCGTGCCGTTATTATTGAAGTTAACGACAACCCCAGCATCGACATGGGTGTCGAGGATCTGCACAGCGGCAGCCTGCTGTATCAACAGATCATGGGCATTATGCTGCGCAAGCTGGACGAGCTGAACGGCCGCCATTAAACCTCTCTTCGCAAACACAGAGGTCACGCGCCTCTGTGTTCCTTACTGCCACTTTACTGCTCACAACATGTACCGCCAGACAGCTGATCACCAGGGTCTGAACACAAACATTGCCGCATCGGTGTACCGGTCTAAACTCATAGCCAGAGCACCTCTGAATACTTCAGAGATGCTCTGGCTGCATTCTGTTATCTGCAGAACAGGGAAGCAGCCGACTGCCGGCTATCAGCAGCCATAATGGAGAGCAGCATGACACCCCAGCCACTTATTTTTATTGTCGACGACGCAGCCGACAACCGCTTACTCCTGCACGGCCTGCTGAAAGATAAATATCGTTTGCTGGAAGCCGATTCCGGTGAGCAATGCATGAAGCTTCTGGAGCAGGAAGAGCCTGATCTGATTTTGCTGGATGTCAGGATGCCCGGCATCAGTGGCTACAACACCTGTATCGCTATACGCAAACAAGCGAAAAGTAAAAATACGCCGGTGATTTTTGTCTCAGCCAAAGACAGCATCGAAGAGCGTCTGGAGGGGTTTGAAGCAGGGGCTGATGATTACCTGACCAAGCCGGTCAACGGAACCCTGCTGTTGGAAAAAATAGCCTTTAATCTGGAGCGCGTACTGGCGCGCAAGCTGGCCATTGCGCAATCACATGAGGCCATGAATGTCGCAATGGAAGCGATGACAAGCTCCAGCGAGCTGGGTCAGATCATCCACTTTGTAAAAGAAGTTCAGACCATCCAGAAAGGCAACTCTCTTGCCGTCGCCATTATGACCGTTGCGGCACAATTCGGCCTGAACTGCTGTGTGCTGATTGACGAAGCGGAACCGGTACTGCTGGGCTGCTCCGCAGACTCAATAGAAGCCAGGGTACTGATGAAATTCCGCAATGCCGACCAGCGCATTACCCATCTTGGCGTTCGTACCGTTATTCACAGCGGCATGGTGATTATCCTGATCAAGAATATGCCTCTGGACGATGAGGCCCGCTATGGCCGCCTCAAAGACCACCTGGCGGTACTTGCGGATATTGCTAATGGCCGCGCACGAGCCATTGCTGCGGAATCCGATATAAGCCAGCAGCGCATACAATTTTTGCGTGACCTGATTGCTCTGGCTGAAGACAACATCCGCCAGACCAGTAATGAAGTTAACGCCTATACCGAAAGCGTTACTTCGATCGTCAGCGATATGGTTATCCGTCTCGAAGGGATGCTGTTCAGCCTTGGTCTGGAGGAAGATCAGGAAAAGCAACTGATGAAACTGGCCAATCAGACCACGGCTAAACTGGATGATATGGCTGAAAAAACCAAAGATATGGATGGTAATCTGAGCAAAATTCTTGAGGCCTTGTACGACCTGCTGGCTCAGCAGTAACACAGCCATTGCTGCCAGGTATCCGCAGAACTTTTCACCTCAGGTAAAGGCCTGAACTGCTCAGCCAGCACGCCACCTATCATCTGTGCTGCCGCATTCATATCTCCCGGTGTATAGCGGAAAGACGCCGGATACTGCTCGCGATAACACAGATCATCGGGCACCACAGGCACAGCACCGGCGCTGACCGCCTCATGCACCGATAACCCCTGAAACTCGTGGATAGCCGTACTGACCACCACCTCAGCAGCCCCCAACCAGTATTCATAATCCGCGCGACTGACCATAGCGTCGACCAGAATCTGAGCGGAGAACTCCTTGCGGATATGGGTTAATGCCGCCGGTATTTTCTGCGCCCGTGCGCCCAGCAACGCCAGTTTAAAATCGGCATTCTGTGCTTTCAAAAGCTGCAGCAGCTGTAAAAAAAGCTCCGGCTTTTTGTCGTATTCCCAGCGGTGACTCCAGAGAATCAGCCCCGGTATTTTTTCACCGCCAGCAACGGCATTGACCGGCACAGGTAAAAGCACCGATTTTTGTCCAAGCCGCGCAGCCAGACCAGCCGGCTTACAGTCCGGTAATTTTTTTAACAGCGCATCAACGCCGGTTAAAAACGTCTGGCGGTTAAAATCCGAATTAAATAAACATTCATCGGCCGCCAGCGCGCCATACAGCTGCACCATTAGCGGGTCAACGGAATTATGCTGCCCCTCCCCCTGCGGATAGGCGAACTGGTTTTCGTGAAAATAATAACTGACCGGCACCGCCGCCAGCTGCGGCAACAAGCCTTTAATCGTGGCAATATCCACCATAGAGGTGGCCAGAATACGCTCAGGTTGCCAATCGTGCAGAAGTTCAGGCAATTCATCCAGCCAGCTCAGCGGATTGCCACGGATGCGCCAGCGATAATAACGTCCGGGTAATTCCAGTACACGCCAGTCGGCGGCTAAATTCTGCGTCAGCCATTTCGCCCAGCTGGCATGACTGTCAGAACGGTAGGCAGACAGTAACAGTATTTTTTTAGTCATAACGTCAGACGCAGATTGGCGGTAATTTCATTCACCAATGACAAAGGTACACCCTGCTCTTTTGCCAGCTGCGGCCAGCGGGAAACCTGCTCAATGGCCTCATCAATGACCGTATTCAGTTTTTTACGGCTGAACAACGGACTGAGCTTTTCCAGCGAGAAGATATCCTCACGGGTAAAACCATCACGCTTGCCGTTTAAACTCATCCAATGATTGTTTACCCAGGGACTGCCGGGTTTATAGCTGTATGCCAGGTCATAGGCCGGTGCCAGCGACCATTTCCGGTTACGGTACAGAAAGGCGGTATTTTTGGCATGATCATCATGATTACGGGCAACAATATTGAACACCATACGGCGCAGAATCTGTTCTGCTTCAGGCGCACTCAGCTTTAACCGGCGCGCCACGGCAAACAATTCGGCGTAGGAAAAACTGCCCGGTTTTTTATAATCCACATGCGCCAGACCATTAAGCGTCTGCATATGAATTTTGTCGTTACCTTCGCGGTCAAAGCGCCGGGTCAGAAAATGGCGGCGATCACCTTCTGCCAATAAATAACAGGGCATCATCTGAATACCGCAGGCCTGCGCCATCTGCGCGTAAACATACTCCATGGCGCCATAACCCAGCGGGTCACCAAAGGTTTCTGTATTCTGATTGTGCTCGCTGACACCATCAAACTTCATCAGATAATGACTGAACCCTGCCGGTACATCGGTCTGCCCGGAGCGCGCCTGAGTAAAATCGTCGTTAAAGGCCAATACCGCTTTGGGGCGCGCACCACCAGCACTCATGCCCACCGACAACAGCGCCAGCATGGCTTCTTTATCATCCGCACCGTGCTGATCAAGCGTCACCTGAAAATCACTGCGCTTATCGAGAATATCCTGCGCGATTTCCACCAGCGCACGGATTTCTACCTGCTGCGAGGCATTCAGACTTTTCAGCCGCGTTGCCGGTGCAAATTCCAGCGCACCCATGCCGCGCTTACCTGTGTACTGCAAACGCTGCAATGGCGTGATGCCCTGCGGGCGCTTACCGCGACTGGCAACCCAGGCATTTAATACCGCATTACCAAAGTCATCCGGCAGCGAGTCGGCAATTAAACCGGGTAAGCCTTTAAAGGTGGCAAAGCCGAGTTGCGGAAACCGATAAACACCCGCCGCCAGAGGCATTGTCAGAGGTGCCAGTTCGATGCCACTGCGGATAAATTCCGGACTGTATTCGAATGCCCCCTGCCCGGTCGTGGTATCAAAGCTGACCGCTCCCACAGAATGGGTGACGGCACCTTCGGCATATTGCACCCGGATCGCCTCCATCACCATGAACCGTCCTCCTCTGCCTGCCCCGTATCAGTAACCTGTTGTCCCAGCCCCAAACCTGAAGCCCGCTGGCGGCGCTTCCCCTGCAGCTTTGCCAGCTGCAAAGGCGATAAGGTCTGCGGCGGCAAAAACTGATCCAGCTGCGACACCTGATTCAGCGCCTGCAGGACGGCAACAAAGGCTTCCAGCGACGCCTTGCCCTTTTCGGCATTGATCACGACTTTACGGCTGACACCCGCCTGCTCAGCAACCTGAGCCTGAGTCAGGTCCTGATTCAGCCGTGCCAGCTTCAGCCGTTCACCCAGCAGCTCACTGAGGGCGGCAGGAGACAGATCGGAATACGACGATACAGACGACATAAAGTTACCTAAAAGGGACTTAAAGACCAAAAATGAACATTAAGATCCCATTATAGGACATTAAAGTCAACGCACCATAAAGACCCTAAAAAGGGACTTTAATAGCAAAAAGGCAAAATAAAGTCCCTAAAAAGGGACTCTATAGAATTGCCATACACTCAGGCCAAAATCAGGCGACCGGTGATGCCCACAGGTCATATTCGTCGGCGTGCTCGATTTCAACCTCAACAAAATCGCCCGGCTGGCAATCGAAGAAATCGTTCAGATACACCATACCGTCAATGTTCGGCGCATCGGCGGCAGAACGGGCAACCGCACCCTCTTCGTCCACTTCATCAATGATGACCGTCATGCGGCTGCCGATTTTACGCTGCAGCTTACGCGCACTGATGGCCTGCTGTGCCTGCATAAAGCGGTCGAAACGCTCCTGCTGGATTTCTTCCGGCACATGGTCCGGCAGATCGTTGGCCTTCGCACCTTCCACCGGACTGTATTTAAAGCAGCCTACGCGGTCGAGCTCCGCTTCTTCCAGCCAGTCAAGCAGCATCTGGAAGTCTTCTTCGGTTTCACCGGGGAAGCCGACCACAAAGGTGGAACGGATCACCAGATCCGGCACCTGGGCGCGCCATTTATGGATACGCTCCAGCGTGTTCTCAGCATGGGCCGGACGCTTCATCAGTTTCAGAATACGCGGACTGGCGTGCTGAAACGGGATATCCAGATACGGCAGGATTTTGCCTTCGGCCATCAAAGGCATAATGTCATCGACACTTGGGTATGGGTACACATAGTGCAGACGTACCCAGGCACCCAGTTCACCCAGCTCTTTGCACAGATCGTAGAGCTTGGTTTTAACCGGCTTACCGTCCCAGAAACCGGTACGGTATTTCAGATCGACGCCATACGCCGAGGTGTCCTGCGAAATCACCAGCAGCTCACGGGTACCCGCCGCCACCAGACGCTTGGCTTCGTCCAGTACATCACCGATCGGACGGCTGACATGCTTGCCGCGCATATCCGGGATAATGCAGAAGGTACAGCTGTGGTTACAGCCTTCGGAAATCTTCAGGTAAGAGTAATGACGCGGAGTCAGCTTCACACCCTGCGGCGGCACCAGATCGGTAAAGGGGTTATGTTCCTGTGAAACCGGCGGCACCCACTCGTGTACAGCGGTCATCACTTCTTCATAGGCCTGCGGGCCGGTAACAGCCAGAATGCCGGGGTTCAGCTCTTTGATGGTCTCGGCATCTTTGCCCTTACCCATGCAGCCGGTCACGATCACCTTGCCGTTTTCGGTCATGGCCTCGCGAATGGCATCCAGCGACTCCTGCTTGGCGGCATCAATAAAACCACAGGTATTCACCACCACCACGTCGGCGTTGTCGTAGCTGTTGACGACTTCGTAGCCATCCATTTTCAGCTGGGTCAGGATCTTTTCAGAATCCACCAGCGCTTTGGGGCAGCCAAGAGATACAAAACCGACTTTGCCGGAAGACAATTTGCCATCGGACATAACACAAACCTCACGGAATAAGGCCGCCACCCTCGTTTATCGCTCCGCCGTTGGTTGTAACGGCGCAAGGCAGCGTACCGGAAACAGAATTGGCGCGGATTGTACAGAGTTCGGGCGCTGCCGTCATGGTAACGGCGCAGAAAGGCAGGCCGGCCGTAAGCGGACGGCCAACCCGCCGGCATGTTAGAATCGCCGCCATCTTCTTCAAGCCATCTGTAGTTTTATGCGCCTCGATAAATTCCTAGCCGATACCACCGACCTGACCCGTTCCCTCGCCACCAAAGCCGTTAAATCCGGCCGTGTACTGGTCAATGGCGTCAAACCCAAAAGCGCATCCGCCAAAGTGGCTGACAATGATGAAATCACCCTCGATGGCGAACGCTTAATTCTGCAGACAGGCTACCGCTATATTCTGCTGCACAAGCCCGCCGGTTATGTCTGCGCCAACCGCGGCAGCGCTCACCCGCTGGTGTTTGATTTACTCAAAGGCATTACCAACCGGCTGGATATGCACACCGTTGGCCGTCTCGATCTGGACACCACCGGCCTGCTGCTGATCACCGACGATGGCCAGTGGTCGCACCATTTAACCTCACCGCGTCACCACCAGCCGAAAGTGTACCGTGCCTGGCTGGCCGAAGACCTGTGCGCCGACGCCGAGCAACGCTGTGAGCGCGGTATTCTGCTCGACGACGACCCGGTGCCGACCAAACCAGCTCAGCTGCAACGCATCAGCGACCGTGAAGTACTGCTGACCATCCACGAAGGCCGTTACCATCAGGTTCGGCGCATGTTTGCCGCCATGGGTAATCATGTGGAGCGCCTGCATCGTGAGCAGGTGGGTGAGTTTGTGCTCGACCCGAACCTGCCGGTGGGAGAGTTCCGCGACCTGACAGAAGAGGAAATTGCCCTGCTCGCCGGTGGTTCAAAACAGGCATAACAATACCTTTAAGCATCCCTTTTGTAACCGCGTGAAGCCCGCGCCGGGCGCTGCCTGCAGCCGGATTGACTCTGGTTCTGGCAGCCCGGCCAGCACTGAACGATGCCCGGAAACGACAAGCAAAACTACAAAATGTAACTCAGCTCCCGCTACCAGCTTCTAGACTGGAAGTATAAGGAGCACGCCATGCCCAAACTGAACCGCGCCAAAATAAACATAATGCTGCTGGTGATTGTTCTGTTGCTGACCGGCAGCGCCGGCATTGCTTATCACTATTACCTGCAACTGCGTCACGAGGCCGGACTGGACTCCAACTTCCCCCAGGTTGTGGGTTTACCTCCGGGGAGCCGGCTGGCCAATATGCCGCCTTATAACGGCCCGCATCCGGCCCTGAGTGAGCGTCCGGCCGAAACCTTTGCGTTTCCTATTGAGTTTGGCGCCACCGGTCCCGACGAACCGTTATTTGCCGGGCCGAATCAGTATCCGTTTTTATGTCAGACCGAAGAATCCCATCTGGGCCAGCCGTTGATCGACAATACCCGCGGCTGGGGTATCCCGGTGTACGCTGAAACCCTGAAAGGTCAGCGTTCGCAGTATGTCATCGGCTACAGCAAAGACTGCTCGCTCCCCACCCGGGTGCATTACCTGTATTACCGCAATCAGCAGGAAACCTTCCCAAGACGCGTCGATGACAACATAGATCCGGTGCCCGACGATCATCAGCTGCTGGTCCGTGCCGAAAGCGGCACCATCAACCGTTTTATGTACGTTCTGCTGCTGCCCACCAGCCGCGCCGACCAGCTCACCAAACCCGACCTGTCACGCTGGAACGGCAAGCTGATTTATTACTTCCGCGGCGGCATCAGCATTGGTTTCCAGCAGGGCAAACTCAGTCTGCAGCGTCTGACCCGCGATATGCGCAAAGCACTGGAACAGGGCTATGCCGTGGCTTTTTCTACCGCTAACGAAACCGACAACACCTACAACATCCGCCTGCAGGAAGACACCGCTCTACGGGTAAAACGTCAGTTTGTCGCCCGTTATGGTGAACCGGCTTTTACCATCGGCATCGGTGGCTCCGGCGGTGGCCTGCAGCAGAATCTGTTTGCCCAGAATCAGCCCGGCATTATCGACGGCGGTGTTGCCCTGATTGCCTACCCGGATATGGTCACCCAGATTCACTACACCCTCGACTGCGAATTGCTCGAATACTATTTCGATCATCTGGCCAGCGACCGGGATTTCTGGCGCAACCCGGCACATCGCCAGGCGATACTGGGGTTAAGCGTCAGTAACGGGCGCCAGCCGCGCCTCAGCTGGCTCACCGATATTGCCCAGTTGCTGCGGCTGGAATGGCCAGACCCAACGCCACCGGCATCCGAATGTAACAGCGGCTGGCGCGGTTCGGTGCCTCTGGTGAACAACCCGCATTTTCACAGCGATTACCACCGTTTTGCCCGTGCGGTGCGGGAACGCACCTACTGGACCCACTGGCAGGACAACCGTGATATTTACGGCACCGATAAAGACGGCCGTGCACCTTCGCCCTGGAGTAACGACGGCGTGCAATATGGTCTGCAGGCGCTGAAAAACGACACCATCAGCATGGCGCAATTTCTGGAGCTGAACCGCCGCGTAGGCTCCTGGCAGCCAGCAGAAGACATGACAGAAGAACGCTACTGGCACGTCAGCGGCGATTCGCGCCTGTATCGTTTTACCCCCTACGGCGAGCACAATATGACCCACCACGGTGTCGTCAGCTCATCTCCGGAACAGGCAGCCCCACGCTTTAGCGGCAACAGCGCGGCCGCAACGGCGGCTTATCAGTCGGGTAATGTATTTATGGGCAAACTGCGTATTCCGGTGATGGATGTGCGTATGTACCTCGACCATGAGCTGAATATCCACCATACCTGGGCGGCCTTATCGACCCGTCAGCGGTTGCTGGATGCCGGTACGGATATCCGCCTGCAACCGATCTGGGTTTCACAAAAACCCTACAACCCGATGTGGGATGCCATCGCCGTGATGGATCAGTGGCTTACCCGCGCAGCCCTCAGCAACGGTGACCTGATCAGCGCAAGGCCACCGGCAGCCACCGACCGCTGCCTGAGCAGTGAAGGCGACGTTATCTACGAAGGGGAACAGGTCTGGGATGGGCGCTGGAACCAGCAACCCGACGGCAACTGCACGCGACTGATGCCTTTCCATCAGGGCAGCCGTCAGATTGCCGGAGAGTCCATTGCCGGCAATACCTTTCAGTGTGCGTTGATTCCGGTTGAGCAGGCAATCGTCGAAGGTTTTTACGGCGATATCGACGCCTCCCCCTACCTGCAACAATTACAAACCATTTTCCCCAACGGAGTCTGTGACTACCGCCAGCCGGATCAGGCCCAGCCTCCGGGCCTGACACAGTTGCTCGATACCCTGAAGGCGAGCACCACGCAGCATACGCTGACGGATTCCGCTGATGTTCGCAGCCCGTCAGTGCAGAAATGACCGTTTGCATTCCCGCCGCAGCGCTTTATCCTCGCTGCAGCACTTTCTTCTGAAGCGTCAGCTTACAGCCCAGGGCTGAGCATCCGAACCTGACACAACAGAATGTGCAATCAGGATAAGCACGATAAGGATATAACGATGCGCACGCCGCTTATTACCCGCCCGATTCAAACTGTTTCCCCAACGCCAAAACGGCGCCAGCAACAGGCTTTCGCCTTGCCACGCTTCCTGAAAATCCTGCTGATTCTGGGGCTTCTGATCACACTGCTGGTAACCGCCGGCTGGTACTGGGCGCTCGCTTATGTCAGCGACAAGCTGGATCTGAATCCGGCTGAACCACCGGTACTGAGCACACCTCCGGGAACCAAAATAGCCAACTGGCCGGCCTATCACGGTGCTCATCCGAAAGATCTGATCCGCCCGGCAGAAAGCTTTCCTTTTCCCATCAACTGGGGGCAAACCGGCCCGGCTGAAGCCTTGTTTGCCGGCCCTAAACAATACCCTTTTATGTGCCAGACGCTGGATTCTGAGCTGGGCCAGCCACTGGTTGATAATCAGCTCGGCTATGGCACCGCCGTCAGCGATAAAAGCGGCAATGTTGTCGGTTACAGCCAGGACTGCGGAATGCCGACCAGACTGCACTATCTTGGCTACCGTGACGGCCAGTTTTTCCGCAGCGACGAACAACTCCCCCCGGCCGCCGATAATGAAGAACTGTTAATCAGGGCCGAAAGCGGCACCATTAACCGCTTTATTTATGTACTGCTGATGCCCACCAGCCATAACGACCAGCGCGACCAGCCGGATGTATCACGCTGGAACGGCAAGGCCATTTATCATTTCAAAGGTGCTATTGGCATTGGTTTTCAGCAGGGTCAGGCGCGCTTTAAACGCCTGTTAAAAGATATGCGCCCGGCGCTGGAGCAAGGCTATGCGGTGCTCTATTCCACCGGCACAGAAACTGACAACCACTACAATATCTGGCTGCAGGAAGACACCGCCGCGCGGGTTAAACAGCAATTTATTGCGCGCTTTGGCGAGCCGCAATACACCATTGGCATGGGCGACTCCGGTGGCGGCCTGCAGCAATATTTAATCAGCCAGAATCACCCGCAGGTGGATAACGAACAGGGCAAACAGCAACGCATTATCGACGGCGGCGTGGCGATTATTCCCTACCCGGATATGGTGACGCAGATTACCTACGGCCTCGATTGCGAGCTGCTGGAATATTATTTTGACCATTTATCTGCTGACCGTACTTTCTGGCAGAAGGCCGAACGCCGCAGCTGGATTGAAGGGCTGGCCTACAACACCGGATTCAAACCGCGACTGGATATTCTTGCCGATATCGCAAGCGTGTTACGGCTGGAAAAGCCGCCGGTTCATCAGGGTGCCACCGAATGCAGCTACAGCTGGCGCGGTTCTGCCCAGCTGGTCAACAACCCAAGGTTTAACAGCCATTACCCGCGTTACAGCGAACAGGTAAACCGTGAAAACTTCTGGACCCACTGGCAGGATAACCGCGACTTTTACGGTACCGACCGCTTTGGCCGCGCCGAAGTACCGGCCAGCAATGTCGGTGTGCAATACGGTTTGAATGCCTGGAAAAAAGGCGATATCAGCGCCGCACAATTTCTTGATCTGAATGCCAAAGTCGGCAGCTGGAAGGCGCAAAAAGATATGCAGCCGGAACATTACTGGCTGATCAGTGGCGATGATTCCCTGCGCAAATTCAGTCCGTATGGTGAACAGAATATGAGCCATAACGGTCAGGCAGAAAAACCGGCAGCGCGCATTCCCGGCAGCTTAGCCGCCGCCAAAGGTGCGTATCAGTCGGGCAATGTGTTTCTCGGCAAGCTGGATATTCCGCTGATTGATGTGCGCCCGTATAAAGATCCGGTTCTGGATATTCATCACAGCTGGGCTGCCCTTTCCAGCCGGGCAAGAATTCTGGCGTTTAATCAGGGTAAAAACCCTAACCAGAGTATCTGGATCAGCGGTGCACAATACGATGCACGCTGGGATGCCTTTGCAGCCATGGTGCGCTGGCTGGATGCCCGTGCAGCAGGAGACGTACAGGAAAATGAGATGCCTGAGTTTGCCAGCGACCGCTGTCTGGATGATAACGGCAATCTCATCGCCCGCGGAGACGGCGTCTGGGACGGAACCTGGAACGGCAAAAACGAAGGTGTCTGTACGCAGCAATATCCGTTTTTTCAGAGCAGCCGTCAGGCCGCCGGTGATCACAGTACAGCCAGCGTATTGTTCTGCCACCGGGTCAGCGTGGAGGAAGCCATCGAATCCGGAATTTATGCGCCGCTGGATGCCCGCCCCTACAGGGCGCAACTGGAAGCTATATTCCCTGAAGGTGTGTGTGATTACCGCAAAGGTGATATGGCTAAAAGCTGGTAACAGCGTTTAAGTACTCATAAAAAAACGCCGCGCCTGATAGTCAGACGCGGCGTTTTTTATCTGCCGTTTTTATCTGTTGTTGCTAAAACCGATCAGAAAAAATCAGGCTTTAACCTTCGGCAGACGCTCCAGCGCAGCATCGATTTCCGACTGCGGGTATTCGTAGTCTTCCAGCTGCTGCGTGAAGTACTTGTCGTACGACACCATATCGAAGTGGCCATGACCTGACAGGTTAAAGAACAGGGTTTTGGCTTCGCCGGATTCTTTGCAGCGCAGGGCTTCATCGATACAGGCACGGATGGCGTGATTGGATTCCGGTGCAGGAATAATGCCTTCAGCGCGGGCAAACTGCACACCAGCCTCAAAGGTCGCGATCTGCGGTACAGATACGGCTTCAATCAGCTTCTCATGGTACATCTGCGAGACCAGCGCCGAGGCACCGTGGTAACGCAGGCCACCGGCATGGATGCCCGGCGGCATAAAGTCATGGCCCAGAGTGTACTGCAATGTCATTGGAGTTAAACCTTCGGTATCACCGAAGTCGTAGGCGTAATGCCCCTTGGTCAGACTCGGGCAGGAGCTTGGTTCAACCGCCACCAGACGCACCTTCTTGCCGCCCGCCGCTTCGTCGGCGTAGAACGGGAAGGCCACACCACCGAAGTTAGAACCACCGCCACAAGGCGCGAAGATCATATCCGGGTAATCGCCGACCATTTCAAACTGCTTCTTCGCTTCCAGACCAATCACAGTCTGGTGCAGCAGAACGTGGTTCAGTACCGAACCCAGCGAGTATTTGGTGTCAGCGCGGCTTGCCGCTTCTTCGACCGCTTCAGAAATCGCGATACCCAGTGAACCCTGGTTATCCGGATCTTCGGCCAGAATACGACGACCGGTTTCGGTCAGATTGGTCGGGCTGGCCAGCACCTCACCACCCCAGGTCTGCATCATCGAACGGCGGAATGGCTTCTGGTTGTAGCTCACCTTAACCATATAAACACGCACATCGATGCCGAACATCTGGCCGGCCAGGGACAGCGACGAGCCCCATTGGCCCGCACCGGTTTCGGTGGTCAGGCGGTTAATACCGGCAACCTTGTTGTAGTACGCCTGCGGAATCGCTGAGTTCAGTTTGTGCGAACCGGCCGCACTCACCCCTTCGTACTTGTAGTAAATCTTGCACGGTGTTCCCAGCGCTTCTTCCAGACGATGAGCGCGGAACATCGGCGTCGGACGCCATTGCTGGTAAATCTCACGCACCGGCTCCGGAATTTCGATCCAGCGCTGGGCAGACACTTCCTGCTCAATGATGTTGTCAGCAAAAATGGCTGACATAGCCGATGGGTCCATCGGCATACCGTCCGGGCCCATAGGCGGCGCCGGAGGATTCTTCAGGTCGGCGACCACGTTGTACCAGTGCTTCGGAATCTCGGTTTCCGGCAACAGAATTTTGGTTTGTTTCATTATTCTTGTCTCTGGATGTATATCTCTGGGCCTGCACTCATCAGATAAGTACGACCGGTTAGCGATGAACAAGATTTTTGTCAGAGGCGCGCAGGCGCGGGAAAAACCACAGCCTGACAAAAAACTCAGGAAAACGCGGACTCTAGCGGATTACCGCTCCGGTCTCAATGACGCAACGCAGGCCAGAACCCGGTTCATAGCCTGCCATTCACCTCAGTTGCTGACACCAGCCGGGCATCAACCCGGCTAAACCACCAGCAGCGCATTCAGCCAGCCACCGCCAAACAGCAGCACTAACCAGAGAATCAGCCCAAGCAACACGGGTTTCATACCGGCCGCCACCATACCCTGCCAGCGGGTATTCAGCCCCAGAGCCACCATCGCCAGCATCAGACACCAGACAGAAGCTTTTGCGGCCAGCTCCGTCAGCCAGAGCGGCAATGGCAGCACGCTGTTAAGCACAATCACCGCAACAAAGCCCAGCACAAATCCGGGAACCGGCAGCCGTTTTGGCGCGGCAGCAGTCTGCGGCTGAAGGTTCTTATCCGTATCCGCTACAGGCCGGCGCAACAACCACTGCCCAAGCAGTAATAAGGTCGGTGCCAGCAGTGCCACCCGTAACAGCTTCACAATCAATGCGTTCTGCTGTGTAGCCGGATCAAGAACATCGGTTGCAGCCACCGCCTGAGCGACTTCATGAACGGTACTGCCGATGTACAGGCCGGCGCTGTTGCTGTCCAGCCCGAACCACTGACAGAGGTACGGATACAACAGCACACTTAAGGTACCGAATAACGCGACCAGCGCGACGGCTATCGCCAGCTGCTGCTCGGCGTTGTCTGCCGGATCGTCTGCCTGGTTGTCTGTAGCGGCATCTGCGTCAGGCGCTGTGTTTCCGCCACGGCCTGCGGCGCTTCGTTCAGCTAACAGCGGAGCCGTAGCCATAATGGCCGCCGCACCACAGACCGCACTGCCAATCGCAATCAGAATGCTCAGGCGCAGCGGCAGTTTCAGCCAGCGCTGCCCAAGCCAGATGCCCAGGCTCAGTACCGCAGCAATGGTGACAACATCCACCAGCAACGCCTGCCAGCCCACACCCCACAACTGGTCCAGGGTCAGCTGAAAACCAAACAGGACGATACCTGCTTTCAGCAATACCTGCTGACTGAAACGGCGAACTCTCAGTCCCCCTTTGCCATATTCCTGAGTGGCGTTGCCCAGAAAGCGCGGCGCCAGCGTACTGGCAATCAGTATGCCCAGCAGAATACTCAGTGGCAGACTGCCTATACCCCAGTGCTTCAGTTGCGGCAACCCTGCCAGCCACTGACATACCAGCGCCAGAACCAGAATAAGCACCAGGGTGGGCAACGCTCCCTGCCAGTGCCCCATATTTGCGGTAACGCCGTCAATGCGCGGAAAACGTCTGGCTGCAGCCGCCAGTGGCATGTCATCTGTTCTCATCTCTCGGTCCTGCCTTGCTTATTTCGTATTTGCATAAGCTTATGCAAGCAATTCAATTCTGAGAAACCGATAATTCAGCATTAACTATCCTGTTTTACCGAACAAAGGCATCAACATACACAATCGTTGTATCACTCAGCCTTGAAAAGCCACACTGCTCCCCCACATTTGCTCCATAAGCCGAACAGTTAAGGTTTGATATGAGCGACGAGAATCACGAATTTATCAGCAGAGAAGAAGGCGCAGGCGCACTCGCGCTGGCCGATGATCTATTACCGGAAACCCTGCATATTCTGCCGGTGAATGGCCGCCCGTTTTTTCCGGCTCAGGTGCAGCCGGTGATTGTTGACGAAAAGATATGGGGAGAAACCCTGAAGCAGGTTGCCGATTCACAGCACAAACTGCTGGGGCTTGCTTTTGTCGATGACAAAGCCATGGATGAGATACCGGCCAGCGAACGCATCCCGGAAATAGGCTGCGTTGCCCGCATCCACCGGATTCACGCCGAAGATGGCCGTATTCAGTTCATCGCCCAGGGCATCCGCCGCTTCCGGATCCGTGAGTGGCTGAGCCATACACCACCGTTACAGGCCCGGGTAGTGTATCCGCAGCGCAGCACGGATTTCACCGATGAGATCAAGGCCTACGCCATGGCCATCATTAACGCCATTAAAGAACTGGTGGCGATTAATCCGCTGTACTCAGAAGAACTGAAAAACTACCTCAATCATTTCAGTCCTAATGACCCTTCCCCGCTGACCGATTTTGCTGCGGCCATCACCACCGCCGAAGGCAAAGCCCTGCAGGATGTACTGGCGACTCTGCCGCTGCAGAAGCGTATGGAAAAAACCCTGGTGCTGCTGAAAAAAGAAGTCGAGGTTGCACGCTTACAGGTTGAGATTAACAAAACCGTAAACGACAACATCAGCAAACATCAGCGCGATTTTTTCCTGAAAGAGCAGCTGAAAACCATTCAGAAAGAACTGGGTCTGGCCAAGGATGATAAAACCGCTGAAATCGATGAGTTTGTACAACGGCTGGAAGGCAAAGACATTCCGGCCGCAGCACGCAAACGCATCGATGAAGAACTGCACAAACTGAAAATGCTGGAGACCGGCTCGCCGGAATACAGCGTGACCCGTAATTATCTCGACTGGGCAACGTCGGTGCCCTGGGGTGTATATTCCACCGATGCGTTCGATCTGAGCCACGCCCGCGAAGTGCTGGATGCGCACCACGCCGGACTGGATGACGTTAAACAGCGCATTATGGAATTTCTGGCGGTTGGTACGTTTAAGCAGGAAATATCCGGCTCCATTATGTTGCTGGCAGGCCCACCGGGAGTGGGTAAGACCTCTATTGGCCGTTCGGTGGCCGACGCGCTGGGGCGGAAGTTTTATCGCTTCAGCGTCGGCGGCATGCGCGATGAAGCCGAAATCAAAGGCCACCGCCGCACCTATATCGGTGCTTTGCCGGGTAAATTAATTCAGGCCTTAAAAGATGTCGAAGTGGCTAACCCGGTGATTATGCTGGATGAAATCGACAAACTCGGCGCCTCGTATCAGGGTGACCCGGCCTCTGCCCTGCTGGAAGTACTGGACCCTGAGCAGAATAAAGAATTCCTCGACCATTACCTCGATCTGCGCGTGGATTTATCCAAAGTGCTGTTTATCTGTACCGCCAACCAGCTGGACACCATTCCGGCGCCACTGCTTGACCGTATGGATACCATCCGCTTATCGGGTTATATCGCCGAAGAAAAACTCGCCATTGCCAAGAGCCATTTATGGCCACGGGTACTGGAGCGCCATGGCCTGAAAAAATCTCAGGTCAAAATCAGTGACAGTACGCTGAAAAGCATTATTGAAGGGTATGCCCGTGAATCCGGCGTGCGTAATCTGGAAAAGCTGCTGCAACAGATTGCACGTAAAGCCGTGGTTAAATTACTGGAAAACCCCAAGGCTAAGATCTCAGTAACCAATAAAGACCTGAGTGACTACCTCGGCGCTCCGGCCTTCCGCGCCGAACGTATTTTAAGCGGTGTCGGCGTCGTAACCGGTCTGGCCTGGACTTCGATGGGAGGCGCAACACTGCCCATTGAAGCCGCCGTTGTGCACCAGCAGAACCGTGGCTTTAAACTCACCGGTAAGCTTGGCGATGTGATGAAAGAGTCCGCCGAAATTGCCTACAGCTATACCGCAGGCCATGCGGCTGACTTTGGTGGCGACCCGGAATTCTTTAATTCCCGCTTCCTGCATCTGCACGTACCGGAAGGTGCAACACCGAAAGACGGCCCCAGCGCCGGGGTTACCATGACCACGGCATTAATGTCGTTAATGCTGAATAAACGCATAAAACGCCATCTGGCCATGACCGGAGAGTTAACCCTCACCGGTCAGGTATTACCGGTTGGGGGAATACGCGAAAAAGTGATTGCCGCGCGGCGCTCTAAAATCATGGAAGTGATTTTACCAGAGGCCAACCGCCGCGATTATGAAGAGTTACCGGAACATATCCGTAAGGGCATGACCGCGCACTTTGCTGAAAAATATGCCGATGTATTTGAGGTTGTGTTTGGTTAAAACAGAGAAACGTTAAATCAGCAAGATTTTACAACAGGGCATTTCGGTTCGCGGGCATGGCCCGCGATAATTTTTTGCTGTTTATTCGTTATTTAATCAGCTGAATCAGCTGTTTAAACACCGGGCCTTCAGCCTGTTTCTGCAATTCAAACAACGCCATTTCGACGGATGTTAACTGCGCTCCCATGCTGTGCATTTTACGGATGGCCAGTTCTTTATTGGCCTGCGTACGTGAACTGACGCCATCGGTGACCAGATGCACGCCGTACTTCTGCGCTAATAAATCTCCGACCGTCTGATAAACACAGACATGGGCTTCCAGCCCGGCCACCAGCCACTGGCTGATTTTCTGCTCTTTTACCGCTTTGGCGATGGTCGGTTCCTGCATGCCACTGAAGGTTGATTTAACCAGCGCCTCTCCCGGCAACACTTCGCGCAGTTCCGGACGTGTTGTACCCAGCTTATCCGGTAGCTGTTCCATCCAGATAATGGGCAATTCCAGCAAATTGGCCCCCTGAATCAACAGCCGCAACTGAGCAAATAATGCACTGCTCTCATGCATTTGTTCAGATAACTTACCCTGCACATCAACGATCATTAAACCGGTTGTTTCTTTATTCAGCATGGGATACCTCCTGTTAAGGCTGCTCAGCCCTGGACGAGTACTGCATCAAGATCAGACTGTGATGGCATAAACCAGTAAGCACCGGTCAAGGCCGTCGAGTATTTCATCAGATGATCACTGTAACCATCGCCACTGTTCCCCAGCATACGTTCAAGCTGTACGCTGATACGGCGCAGGTTGCAGGCAAAGGCGAGGAAATACAGGCCATGCTCTTCGGCACCGCCATAAGGGGTACTGCGGCGATAGATTTTCTGGCCAACGCCATCAATTTTGACATCGGTCCGGCTGACGTGAGAGGTCGGTGGCATCGCATCACCTTCCAGTTCCACATTATCCTGCTTGGTACGACCGATTACCTGTTCCTGCTCGTGCACACTGAGCTGATTAAACGCCTGCAGATGATGCCGCCATTTCTGCGACAGCACATAGGAACCACCAGCACCGGCTTCACCTTCGGGAATAACCGCAGCATCCAGACGTTTATCGCCTTTCGGATTGGCGGTTCCATCAACAAAACCAGTCAGATCGCGGGCTTCACGGTTTTTAAAACCGTTTAGATCAAGCAAGGTTACGGCAACATCGCGCATGGCATCATGCACCTGCAGTACCGCATTCATCACCTCACCCTGATCTTCGCCATGAATCCAGAAAAACACATCGCGTTGCGTTGCTGGCATGGTGTAGCCATTTTCACCAACCATCTCTTTAAACGGCTGTAATTGTGCAGGTTGCCAGGCGGGCTGCAGCCGTTGCCAGGCCGTAGCGCCAAAGGCCAGCGCAATATACACATCCGGCAGTGCCTGCCTGGCACGGTCGAGGGCACGGCAAATTCCGGCATCACTGATACCGGGATTAAAATTCATTTCCAGATAATGAGCACTGCGACCGGGCTCGGCCAGCAGGCCTGCCTGTGGCAAGGCAGATAACGCGTGAGCTGACAATGACACTGAGATAATCCATGACAGAGTGAATTATCACTATAACAAAGCGTCGCCTGTGGGAGAAATGCTCTTAAGCAGGCGATTGGTCGTACGCTGAAGCGCAGCAGATTGCGCCGCTCAGCGTAAAACAGCCGCAATATCCGTCTGGCGTATCCAGTCTGCCAGCAGTTCCGGGCGTAAAGGCCGGCTGAATAAATAGCCCTGAATACAGTGGCAGCCAAGCTCCCTTAACATATCGAGCTGCTCGTGATTCTCCACCCCTTCGGCAGTAACCTGCAGACTGAGCACCTGACAAAGCGCCATAACAGCACGGCATATCTCAATATCGTTGCTGCTGTGAGGCAGGTCGCGTACAAAAGAACGGTCAATTTTTACCCGGTCAAAAGTCAGTTCTTTCAGACGACTGAGCGAAGAGTAGCCCGTGCCAAAATCGTCAATCGCCAGCCCGACACCTGATTTATGGATATGCTCCAGCTGGCGCAGTATCTGTTCGTTTGCCTGCAGCGCGGTTTCGGTAATTTCCAGCTCGAGCTGTTCAGGCGCTATATTGAATTCGGTCAGGACCCTACTCACTAATGCAGCAAAGCGACTGTCCGTAAGCTGACGGGCCGACACGTTGACAGACACTTTCAGCTCCGGCAAACCACTGTCCATCCAGCCACGTAACACACGGCAACTTTCGCGCAAAACCCAGGAGCCGATATCAACAATCACATCACTCTGTTCTGCAATCGGAATAAAACGGTCCGGCGGGATCATTCCCAGTTCGTTGTGATACCAGCGACACAGTGCCTCCACGCCATAAACCCGGGAGGTCTGCAAATCGATCAATGGCTGAAATTCAAGCGCCAGTTCATCGTTACGAATAGCCTGTTTAAGGCTGCGCTCAATGCGCAGTCGTTCGTTAAATTCCATGGCAAGGGCAAAATCATAAATACAGTAGCGGTTTTTCCCCTGTCGCTTGGCTTCAAACAGTGCCGTATCGGCGGCTTTTAATAACTCTTCATATTCCTGCACCGAGGGCCGTGACAGCACAATGCCAATGCTGGCCGAGACCTCGACTTTTTCCCGACTCAGAGAAACCGGCTGCTGTACTGCCTGCAGTAATTTCTCTGCCACCACTTTCAGATCATCCTCCTGCTCAGCATTGGTGATGACGATCACAAACTCATCCCCACCGATACGCACCACGGTATCTTCATCACGCACTGTCTGTTTAAAACGATCGGCCATAACGCGCAGTAATAAATCGCCTTCCGAATGACCCAGGGTATCGTTAATCAGCTTAAAACCATCAAGATCGAGATACAGAATTCCCACGCTGCCCGGTGCTTCAATTCCGTCAGCCAGTGCATCACTCACCACCTGCTCCAGCCGTACACGATTGCCTACACCGGTCAGCGCATCCATATAAGCTAAAGTCGCAAGATTTTTTTCAACACGGCGTAATTCGCTGATATCCGAAAAGGTGATGACAAAATTCTGCAGCTGCCCGTCATCACTTAATACCGTGCAGACATGCTCCCAGGCCTGAAAGAATTCACCATTCTTACGCTGGCAGGCTATTTCTCCACTCCAGTAGCCCTGTGCGTCATTGATCAGGCGCGGATAAAACTGGTCACTGTGGCGCCGGGCATGAAGAAATTCATCCGGATTTTTACCCTGCACATCAGCCTGCGTGTAGCCGGTTATCTGGCTGAATGCCGGGTTAACATTTAACACCCGGCGCTGGGCGTCGGTAATCAGAATGCCTTCCGAAGTCGAATTAAACACCGCATTGGCCTGGCGCAGCTGCTCATCCGCCAGGTAACGTTCGTGCACATCGTGTAATACACCAATGACACGCCGGTCGCCATTTTCCCAGCGGAACAGACTGGCAAATAATTCTACCCAGCGGTAGTCATTACCTTCGTGTTTGCGGAAACGTACCGGTTGCTGATGGCGCTGATGACTGCCTATTTGTTTATGAATTTTGTCACGGTCATCGGGGTGAATATTCACCAGCAAATCATCCAGACTTTCGGAAATCAGCTGTGGAGGTGTATGCGATACGTTTAAACGAATATCCTCATCGTTATCAGGCGTCCACTCCCAGATACTCATTCTGGCGGCTTCCAGAGCCAGCCGCAGACGTTCTTCCGAACGTCTCAGTTCCAGGTCGGCACTATAGCGTGCCAGTGCAATACGGATAGCGGCATCCACTTCGCGTTTTTCAAAGGGTTTTACCATATAACCGTAAGGCAGACTGTCGCTGGCATCATCCAGAGTCTGATCATCGGAGTAAGCTGATAAAAACAGCACCGGGATTCCGGTCTTCTGCATGATGATTTTCGCCGCTTCCGTGCCCAGCATCGCTGTATCCAGATGAATATCCATCAGAATCAGATCGACATTCTGCTCAGTAGCTGCAGCAATGGCAGCCTCCCCACTGCTGACACAAGCCACCACTTCATATCCCAGATCTTCCAGTGTCAGTTTAAGATCCAGCGCAGTAACCTTTTCATCTTCTACTATCAATATCCGACAGCTGTGCGATGTATTATGGCTGTTCATCTGACAATCCCGCGTCATGAATAATAAGTTGAAATACAGCGCCCTCTGCATCCAGCACATCCAGCGTTGCATGCATCTGCTCGACCAGTCCCGGAATCAGCTGAAATCCGAGAGAATTGGATGTTCCGGGCCTGCCCCCCTGCGGCAGGCCAATGCCATTATCGGCAATAATTAACACTTTTTTCGCTCCGTCCTCACTCAGCGTCAGACGAATTTCACCACCATCGTGATCCGGAAAAGCATGTTTAATCGCGTTAGTGACCAGTTCATTAATCAGCAGACCAAAGGGCAAAGCAATGTCCAGGGCCAGATAACTTTCTTTGTGGTCAGATTCAATCACCAGCTGCACATTGCGCATCGCCGAAAAATAACTGCGTTTCAGCAAATCCCCCAGCCGGCGCATATAAGAAACCGCTTCGATACGATCAAAGTTTTTCTGCTCGTACAGCAGCTGGTGAATTAATGCCATGGCCTTTATCCGCCCCTGGCTTTCGTCAAAATAGCTGCGAACGTCTTCCGGCGCGCTGCGCGCCTGCAGACTGAGCAGACTGGAAACCACCTGAAGATTATTTTTTACCCGGTGGTGGACTTCGTTCAGTAAGGCGGTTTTTTCATTCAGACTGCGGATAAGATTCTGCTGAATACTTTTCTGCACCGAGATATCAACGATGGTGGCCAGAATGCGGTGTCCTTCCGGGAAATTCAGCGGTGTCAGGCCAATTTCCACCGGAAACAGACTGCCATCCCGACGCCGCGCATACAGCTCCCGCATCGCCGCCATCGCTCTGGCCTGCGGAGCCTGCAAATACCCACGACGCAGATCACTGTGCGCAGCTTTTATGCTGTCCGGCACCAGATCTTCAACCGTCAACTGCAACAGCTGCTCACTGTCGTAACCAAACATTTCCGTGCTGCGGCGGTTAACCAACTGAATGCGGCCTTCTTCGTCCACCAGAATCAGGCCATCCTGAGTGCTTTCTACCACCCGTCGGAAGCGTTCTTCACTGTATTTGAGCATATTCTCGCCGGCTACCCGGGCGGTAATATCAATAGCCGACGGTATCAGGTAAACAATTTCGCCCTGAGCATTTTTCAGCGGAGCCAGCATAAAGTCGATGATCATACGGCTGTCATCTGCGGTACGGATGACCACATCGTAACGGACGATTTCGCCCTTTACCGCGAGCGCCACAGCATCACGCAACTGCTGCTGAACCTGCAGATCGTAAGACCACCAGAAACAGTCCCAGAATTTTTTACCCAACACATCTTCGAGCTTAATACCGGCGGCATCCAGCGGTGCTTTATTGGCGTCAATCAGAGTGCCGTCGGGTTCCATAATGCCGACAAAGGACATCAGACTGTCGATCACACTACGCACCAGTGTCGCGGCTTCTTCTTTGGTACGTTTCAGCTCCAGCTCGACCGTATGATTTACGGCAATCACCAGCACGCCCAATACCTGGCCGGTGGCAGACATAATCGGGCGGTAAGTGGCCAGCCAGTCAGCACGGCGACCCGGGGTACTGGGGGTTTCGGCCTGCACTTCAATATCGGAGATTTCTTTGCCGTCGCGGATCACCGTCAGCAGCAGAGGTTCGACGACGGAAGCCAGATGGGGAAAAACCTCCCCTACACTGCGGCCCAGATGCTCATCAACGCTCAGCCCGTTAAAACGGGCCAGAGTCGGGTTAATCGCGCGGTAACGGAGGTCGGTATCAAGAATGGCAAGCCCCAGGTCAGAATGACCCAGCAATGAATCCAGAGCGCTTGCCTTGAGACTCAGCAGAGACAGGTCCCTGCTGTCGAACGTCATCGGGGTTGTATCCATACACACCGCCACTCATGAGCCTGATTCCCTGAGCTTAGCTAATTACTGTGCGTTTAATAAGGCCTGATTACAGCATTAACTACAAAATAACGCCTCAATATCCTTATTTTATCGCGCCGACAGCCATCTCTGGCCGTCGGCGCGCTTTCAGCTAAGCCGGTCCAGCAGGTAAAACAGCGAGTGGTAAGGGATTTCCCCATGGCGGCTGAGGCCAATTTCACAGGTGCGGCTGGTCGAGATTCCCTCCACACAGTGCTCCACCTGAGCTTTCAGTGGTGCCAGCGCCGAGGCATTCAGCTCCGGCAGCATAAAGCCCTTATCACCGGCAAAGCCGCAGCAGGTAATATCCGCCGGCACCACCACCTGAGTGGAGCATTGCCGCGCCAGCGCAATCAGCTCTTCGCCCAAACCCTGCTTGGTGGTTGAGCAGGTAATATGCACCGCCACCGGCTCATGGGTCGGGCGGATATCCAGATTTGGCACCAGAAAGCGGTTGGCAAAGCGGATCGGATCAAGCAACTGAATACGCTCATCCAGCTGTTGTTGCAGGCGGAATACGCAGGGGCTGGTATCAATCAGCACCGGCAGGCGGCCATTATCGGAGGCTTGCAGCAGCGCCGCATTAAGCGCCGCGCGCATGGCATCGGCCTGCTCAAAATGGCCTTTGCTTTCCAGCGGCATGCCGCAGCAGTGCTGGTCCTGATCCGGCAGCATGGCCAGATGCACCCCGGCTTTCTGCGCCAGATCGAGGGTTACCTGCATCAGGCTGCGCTGGTCATCCTCTTTGGCTCCCGGCCCCATGGTGCGGCTGGCACAACTGGGGAAATACACCACCTGAGTCAGCTCATTCACGCCGTATTCGCACGGATTGAGCTTATCGGCGGCGGTCGGCATGGCATCGTGCCACAACGGTGTGGCCCCCAGCGTCAGGGTATTCACCCCTTTCGCCACGGTGCTGATCACGCCATCACCAACCAGATCGCGGGTTATATCCATTAACTGCAGCGCGCCACGGCTGGTTTTGCTCACGCCGGCAAAATGCTCCGCCACCCACTGCGCCTTACCCGCGTGTTTTTGATTGCGTTCATGGCGCAGTTTGCGGCTCAAATCGCCGGTATTAATGCCGACCGGACAGGCCATGCTGCACAGACCATCGGCGGCGCAGGTATCAATGCCCTGATACTGATAATCATCCAGCAGGGTTTTATAGGCCGGATTTTTACCATCACGCTCCTGACGCTTTAATTCGCGCATAATCACAATGCGCTGACGTGGCGTCAGGGTTAAGTTGCGTGACGGGCAAACCGGCTCGCAAAAGCCGCATTCGATGCAGCGGTCAATTAAATCATCCGCTTCAGGAATGGGTTTTAAGTTCTCAATATGGGTGCGCAGGTTGCGGGTTAAAATCACATCCGGATTTAACAGGCCGGCCGGGTCAAAGGCCTGTTTGATAGCCCACATCAGCTCATAAGCCTGACCGCCCCATTCCATCTCAACAAAGGGCGCCATATTGCGTCCGGTGCCGTGTTCCGCTTTGAGCGAGCCATCGTAACGGCCAACCACCAGCACACAGACTTCGTCCATAAAATCGGCATAACGCTGGACTTCCGCCGGATCGGTAAAATTCTGGGTAAAGACAAAATGCAGATTACCGGCCAGCGCGTGGCCAAAAATAATGGCCTCGTCGTAGTGGTATTTTTTAAACAGCGCCTGCAACTCCAGCACCGCAGGCGCCAGATTCTCAACCGGAAAGGCAATATCTTCGATAATGACGGTGGTGCCTTTGGCACGTACCGCGCCGACCGCCGGAAATAACCCTTTGCGGATATTCCAGTACAGCTGGCAGGTGTTTTTATCGGTGGTAAAGGTTTTCGGCTGCAGGGTATCAAAAGCCTGCAAAGCGGCGGTGGTTTCGCTCAGGCGCTGTTGCAGTTCAGCCTCGCTGCCGGCGCGTACTTCCACCAGCAAGGCGGCAGCCTGTTCATCGAGGGTGCGTAAATAGTCCGGCATGCCGGGTTTATCTTCAACGCAACGCAGCCCTGCGCGGTCTATTAATTCAACCGCCGCGACCGGTGCCGAGGAAAGAGCGGTCACTGCCTTACTGGTCTGTTCGATGTTGGCAAACAGCAGTAAGGCAGACGCTTTATAAGCGTGCTCTTCGACCGTGTGATAAATCACCTGCGATACAAACCCCAGGGTGCCTTCTGAGCCCACCAGGAGGTGCTGCATAATATCGATCGGATCAGAAAAATCCACCAAAGCGTTAAGACTGTAGCCGGTGGTATTCTTAATTCTGAATTTCTTCACAATGCGTTCATGTAGCGCCGGATTTTCCAGCACCTGTATGCGTAAATCCGCCAGCTTTTGCAACAGGCTGGCATGGCTTTGGCGGAAGGCATTTTTCGAGGCCTCGTCGGCGGTATCCAGCACCGTACCATCGGCCAGAATCAGACGCATAGAGGCCAGTGTCTGATAAGAATTCTGCGCCGTACCACAACACATACCGGAAGCGTTATTGGCGATAATTCCGCCAATTTTGCAGGTATTGATCGACGCCGGGTCCGGGCCGATTTTACGCGCAAAAGGCGCCAGCAACTGATTGGCACGGGCACCAATAACCCCCGGCTCCACCTGCAACTGCGCACCGTTATTTAATACCGCGGCTTTATTCCAGCCATTACCCAAACGCACCAGCACACCATCGGTCACGGCCTGACCGGACAGACTGGTGCCCGCCGCGCGAAAGGTTAAATGCACTTTATGCTGGTGCGCCAGCTCCAGTACCTTCTGTACTTCCTGCTCATTAATAACCGTGACCACCAGTTTGGGAATCAGGCGATAAAAGCTGGCGTCGGTACCAAAGGCCAGGGTGCGTAACGGATCGGAAATAATGCGTTCATCGGCAATAAAAGGCGCCAGATCCCGGGCAAAACGATGAAAAGCGTCAGTCATATCAGGCATCCGTTAACAGCAGCACAATCAGTTCTTTTGGCCCATGAGCGCCATAGGCCAGGGTCTGCTGAATATCGGCGGTCTTGCTCGGCCCGGAAATCAGCAACACATTAGTCGGCATATGCGCCGGTAATTTCTGTGCCTGCACCAGGGTTAAAAAGCTGGCGGTAATGGCTGAGGCATTGAGCAGAATAATATTCAGCGGCGGCACCAGCGACAGCGCCCGTGGTTCCTGGGGGCCGGTTTCGACCAGCAGCGAACCGGTTTCCGCCAGACCCGCCGACGCCACACTGAAGCCTGCGTCAATACTGAGGAATAACTCTTCTTTGCTTAAAGCCGTTGTCACTAATTGCGCATCGATGGCTGCCGATGGCTGCTCAGCCGTCTGTTGTTCGGCAAACTGTGCCAACGCATTAAGCAATACCCTGCCCTGCTCATGCTCACCGCTGAGCAGGCGTTTAACACCGCGCGCTGTCAGTTGTTGTGCCAGCTCTCCTGCCCAGTTGGCCGTTGTGGTTTCAATGACTTCGGCATGGTTATCCAGCAGATTCTGTTTAAAGCTGGCCAGCCATTCGCTTTGCGCCAGTTGTGTCCAGCCAGCGGCATGCTCCGACTGAATGCCGGTGGTTTGGCTTGTCTGCTCAGGGTTTTGGGCAGACGCCTGGCTGGTATACAGCCGCTGTAAAATACGCTCACGACTGTTCATGCGTTATCTCCGCGTTTATCGGCAGTGTTGTTCTGATACTGGCCAGCCACACCCCGGGCTTTGGCTAATTCGTGCAGGCTGCGGCGCGCCGGTTGTGGCGTGCTGCGCGAGTCGGTCCAGGGGGATAGCAGTGCCGCGGCGGCTTTACTGCGGAACAGGCCGCGACCGCGGGTCATCGCTGTGGTCATGATGCGGTACAGCGGCGCAAAACGATGGGTCAGCGCCCAGCCGCGCCAGATTAAACTTTCACCCAGCGTGCGTTTGGCACCCCGTCCCATCACTTCCTGAACCGCAGTGGCATCGGTAAATTGCGGACTGACAGCTTCGGCGCGCAACTCACGGATTAACTCCGGCAAAGGAATACGTACCGGGCAGGCCTCACCACAGGCGCCGTTTAATGAGCAGGCGCTGAGCATATCGCCGTGTTTTTCTAATCCGGCAATCTGCGGTGTCACCACCTGACCAATCGGCCCCGGATACGTCGAGCCGTAAGCATGGCCGCCAACCCGCGCATAGACCGGACAATGATTCATACAGGCACCACAGCGGATACACTGCAGTGTCGGTTTTAACGTCGGATGGCTGAAAATACGCGAGCGGCCATTATCCACCAGCACCAGATGCACCTGCTCAGGGCCATCCAGCTCACCGGCTTTTTTCGGCCCGGAAATCATATTGAAATAGGTACTGATTTTTTGCCCGGTTGCCGAGCGGGTTAACAGTGTCAGTAATTCCGGTACATGGGAAAAATCTTCCACCACTTTTTCAATACCGGTGACGGCAATGTGCAGCTTCGGCATGGTGGTAGTCATACGGCCATTGCCTTCGTTTTCCACCAGACACAGCGTGCCGGTATTGGCCACGGCCATATTAACGCCGGAAATACCGGCATCGGCGCGCATAAATTTATCGCGCAGAATAGCGCGGGCATTGCCGATTAATTCGTCAACGTCTTCGGTATAAGGCACCTGCGAGCCATCGCTGGTCTGCGCACGGGCGTGCATCAGTCTGGCAATCTGTGCCTTATTTTTATGGATGGCCGGCATAATAATATGCGATGGTGTTTCACCGGCCAGCTGCACCAGATATTCGCCCATATCACTTTCCAGACACTCAATACCCCGTGCTTCAAGAAAATGATTGAGTTCAATTTCTTCCGTCACCATGGATTTACCTTTCACCACGGTGCGGGCGTTATTCGCCGTTAAAATATCGTGAATAATAGTGCAGGCTTCATCAGCGGTTTCGGCCCAGTGCACCTGAACACCGTTGGCGGTCAGATTTTTTTCCAGCCGCTCCAGTAACTCCGGCAAATTGGCCAGACTGTGCTGACGAATAGCTTCGCCACGGTCACGTAACGCAGACAACGCGCCTTCATCAGGAAACACGGCTTTGCGTTTGCCCATTAAAAAATCGGAAGCACCGCGAAAGCTTTTACGTAAGGCTTCGTTTTCCAGTGCCATTTTGGCGCGTACTTTAAAATGGCGTTGCTGCAGCTCGTTAAATTCGCGCTGCTCGACGTTCAGCTCCTGCTGCAACTGTTCGATATTGATATGCATGCTGTCGGAGGCAATTTTCTGGCTCATGCTTTCTCTCCGCTTTTCTTATTGTATTGCTGGCTGCGTTGTTGGCTGACCTGCGAGCCATCGCCACCGTTAAGACGCGTATACAGCAGCGAGGCCAGATGCTGAACCGGCAACGCCCTCTCCTGCCTATCAAGAGTGCCACTGATGTTCATCAGACAACCACAGTCACCACTGACCAGCCGCTGGCAACCGGTGGCGGCAATTGCACTGGCTTTATCCGCCGCCATCGCCGCTGAAATATCACCCTGCTTCACCGCAAAGGTGCCGCCGAAGCCGCAGCATTCAGCAACCCGTTCAGGCTCAACGACCTGTACACCGGGCAGGTTTTCCACCAGCGCTTTATGTTCCGCCGCCACACCCATGCCACGACGTGCCGAACAGGAGGTATGCAGCGCCACGGTTAGCGGCGACTGATCTTCTGCCTGCGCCAGCTGTTGCTCCAGCTGCAGAACGTTCACCATAAATTCACTGAACTCATAACTGCGTGCCGCCAGCGCAATGGCGGCGGCCTCTTCCGGCTGACCGGCAAACAGCTTCGGATATTCTTTGTGCACCATGCCGGCACAGGAGCCCATCATCACCACCACCGGAATGTCGGCGGCAAAGGCCTGCAGCTGAGTACGGGCGACAGCACGCGCCTGCTCGTCATAGCCGGAGTTATACGCCGGCTGACCGCAACAGCTCTGGCTTTGCGGAAATATCACCTCGATACCGGCATGCTGCAGCAACGCGATCGCATCCATTCCGGCTTCAGGATAAAAACTGTCGACCAGGCAGGTGCCCAGCAAATAAACCGCTTCTGGTTTGGGCGGATAAACCCGCGACTGGCGGCTGGCGGCCGCTGTTGTGTTCTGTTCTGTCATTGCGCTATCACCGCTGTCGGCTGTGAGGTGGGCTGACGGGCATTATCAATTTTATAAATTGGTATTACCAATTACCCATTCTTGATTTGTTGCAATAAATTACCGCCGCCTACCTTCAGGGTCAAACCCTTTATGCCTTATATAGCGCTTTGTAATATCGACATTGGTCGCATAAAAAAACAGACCAATCGCTATTTTAAGGCCTGACAAGTAACGCAACGTTCAGATAGAATTGGTTTTACCTTTTAACAAGACAAAAGCCGCAGCAGGAACCCCATGAGTGACGATCCGATCCGTGCCAGCAAGATTTCCGACATCATCGCCAAACGGCTGGAGGCCATGATTCTGGAAGGCAGCCTTGCTCCCGGCCAGAAAATGCCACCGGAGCGCGAACTGGCACAGCAGTTTGAAGTGTCACGGCCATCGCTGCGCGAAGCACTGCACAAGCTCGAAGCCAAAGGTCTGGTCACCCGCAAACAGGGCGGAGGCACCTTTGTCTCGGCCGAAATCGGTCTGTCCTTTGTTGATCCGCTGATGCAGTTATTTCAGACCCACAGCGAATTTAATTATGACCTGCTGGAATTCCGCCATGCGCTGGAAGAAGTGGCAGCCCACTACGCCGCCCTGCGCGCCACAGAGAACGACCGGGAAATTATTGAACGGCGCTATAACGAATGGCTCGACGGCCATGTGCAGCGCATTGGCCACAAAGAAGAGGCAGAGCTCGACTGGCGTTTTCACCTTGCCATTGCCGAAGCATCACATAACGCGGTACTGCTGCACTCCATGCGCGCCCTGTTCAACTTATTCAAGATGACCATCGCCACTAATCTGGAATACCTGTACACCAAAGAAGACCGGCGCGATGAAATCCTGCGCCAGCACAGCGCAATTAAAGACGCAGTATTAAGCCGTGATCCGAAAGCCGCGCAACAGGCGGTGAATGATCATCTGGCCTTTGTTGAAGAAACCCTGCAGCAAAGCAGCCGCTTTGAAAGCCACTCCAAGCGCTCCCTGCGCAGAATAGGCCTGATGCGCTGAACATTGACCGGGCAGGTTCCGATAAATCAGTACCTGCCCGGATATTCATCTAAGGCTGATCAGCCGCGACAATCGCTGTCGTTCGTAATTTCAGCAGTAACAGGAGAGTCGATAAAGCCAAATACTCCCTTTTCACCCAGATAATCAATACGGTAAAAAACAGCACCATTTTTCTGAATATCCGTTAGACGAGCATCATCCGAAAAACTTCTCACTTCGGTACGATCACTGACACCATCACCATTAAAATCCACCGTAATTTTGGTAACAGCTTCACCGGGACCATAAAATTCACAGCGATTGCTCCTGTCGATAATGCCATCCGCATTCGTATCACGGCCAAGATAAGTACGCTTACCCGAGGATGTAAACGTCCGGTAATCAACCTGGTCATAGATAGCATCCATATTGTTATCAAAACGGTGAATCGTCTCTTGCGGTAAATATTCTTTACGCACACGACGATCAATGATGCCATCGCCATTATTATCAAAGGAAGTTTCCTCACTGTCGGCGTCATATACGACATGCATCTCACGTTCCATCCTGCCGTCGTTATCACCATCATAAGCGGTATAAGTCTGACGTTTATTGTTATCAAATTGATAATATTCAATGCTGTCTGCAATACCATCGGCATTATTGTCCGTTTCTTCGCGTACCTTCAGCAGGTCGTCGTTATAGACAAAATTTTGAATGCGGTCTGGCTGCCCATCACCGTTACTGTCAGTCTGTATCTGTGTTTGTAAATTGGAAGAATTAAAGTGGTAGTCAACCTGATAATCCGTTTTGCCGTCATCGTTATCATCACGAATAAAACGGGTACGGTTACCGGCTGCATCGTAACTGTATGAGTAACGGACGCGAGTACCACCCGCAATATTGTCGGCCAGTTCACTGAGGATATTTCCATCATTGCTATAGGTGTAAACAGATACCTTATCAATAAGGCCATCCGCTCCGACATCCTCAGATTTTTTAGTGACTGATTTATTACTGTTGTATTCAAAACTGACCTGAACTTTATCTTCATCGTCCTCGGTCACTTTATGAATCAATAAGCCACGATAGTCATATCTGGCAGAAATTACTGCCTCATCCACACCGTCTGCCGGTTGCAGTAAAATCTCCAGCTCCGCTGAAGAATCCGGAAAAGCATCACTATTGTCAGTAGCAGCCTCAGTTTCAGTCTCAGCATGCTTGCCTGATCCTGATGAGGAAGAGCTGTCACCGGCGCACCCCCCAAGGATACTCAACGCGGTGATCATCACGATTTTATTAAGGCTGGTGCTTTCACTTATTGGCTTCATACATGCGCTCCGGAAAAAGCGCATAATATGAACACCCGAGGTGATGACATACCCTTAACATGAGGGGTAGAAAAGCATTGAAATGACGATGCCTTCCTGAAAAAATCCCTCACCCGAACATGCTGGAGCCCTTATGCAGCTGCCTGCCCAATGCGATGCCTTCCTTCTTGGCCATCTGCTGGAAGCCAACACCTCACTGGAGGGCTGGCAACGTTTTATGCAAGCCGTACTGTCTCACTACAACACCCGCAGCTTTCATCTGTATCTTATTAACAACAGCACACAGGCCATGCGTTTTCATGTCGATGCCGGAGAAATCGTCAGTGCTGAGTACATGGCCGCTTATGTAGAACATTACATCCATCAGGACCGGTTAATGGCAGCAGTCAATGATCGTCCGGCCGGACAGTTTTACGCCAGCAACCTGCTTCCGGAAGACGTTGACGTATACGGAAACGATTACTTTAAAAACTGGGCAATCCCTCAGGGAATCAAGGAAGGGGCGGTCGCTCGAATCTATACCGAAGGCGACTGGACCTGTTATATGGCCTGTAACCGCACGGCTGAGCAAGACCCGTTCACGCATGAAGAAATCAGCCGGATGAACCTCCTGATCCCCTTTATCGAGAAATCGGTTCGCACATCCGCGTCGCAAGCAGAGCAGGATAAACATGAATTACGTGCCAAGGCGCTGGTTAATACCTACAGATTTCCTGCTGCGGTACTTACCGAATATGGCGAGGTCTGGGCACAAAATCATGCAATGACAGAGTACATCAGCAGCAATCAGATATTCCGGCTTGAACAGCGCACACTGAAGCTCACCGACAGCAGCAACGATAAATCACTTAACCTTGGCATATTGCAGACCATCAAACGTGCCAATGGCGTTGATATGGAAATGGAGCAGGCAGAGCGCATTCCATTACCCGATGGCGGAGCGCTTGGCTTCCATTCGTTATTCGAGAACTATCAGAACAGACAGGTATTTGTTGGTGTTATGGTATACATCATCAACAAAGACTTTTATGGCAACCTGCCAATAGAGCGGCTGCGGTTATTGTTTAACCTGACTCAGGCCGAAGCCGAAACCTGTGGCCTGCTGGCCACTGGTCTGCTGCCGAAACAAATTGCCGCGCAACGGAATAAGTCGGTCTATACCATCCGCGAACAGCTGAGCAATATTTACCAGAAAACGGGATGCAACAATCAGGTTTCCTTAATTAACCTGCTGAGCAATATTCCCCTGTGATTGGGTCAGGCAGCCAGCGGAATATACTTACCCTGATGCCAACGCTGCCGGTTAAAGACGATTGTACGGGCTGCGCCCGGCAAACCATTGCTCCAGAAAGTCGATACACTGCAGCACCCTGGCCGGCACAAAATGTCTGGCCGGGTACAGCGCATACAGCGTCAGTTCTGGCTTGCGCGCCGCTGGCAAAACCTCAACCAGCTCGCCGCTGGCAAGCGCCTCGCGGCACAAAAACTCAGGCACCAGCCCAAGCCCCAGACCGGATTTAATCGCCGTCAGCATAAAGATCACACTGTTGACCCTTAGCGTACCGCCAATGCGTACACCGTCATCCAGCGGCCAGACATTCTTACCCTTGAAATAACTGTATTCAAAGCAGTTATGGCTGCGCAGATCATCAACCGACACAATCGGTTCATGCTGCTGCAGGTACTGCGGCGCAGCACAGACGTGATAGCCAAAGCGTGTCAGTGGCCGGCCGACATAGGCCAGATCCAGCGGCTGACTGGAGGCACGAAAGCCCAGATCAAAACCCTGTTCCACCAGATCCACATCTTCGTCACCCAGATGAATATCCAGCTCAATATCCGGATAGGTACGCATAAAATCGGCAAACATGCGCGACAACTCAGTAATCCCCAACGCCATCGGTGCATTGATTTTCAGCCGGCCACGCGGCGCCTGCTGCAGATCCTGCACAAAGCTGTCGGCTGCCTCCAGCTGCGCCAGAATCTCCCGCGCCCGCTGCAGATAGCCTTCCCCGGCATGAGTTAACTGCACATTGCGCGTAGTGCGGTGCAACAGCCGGACTCCCAGATCCTCTTCCAGGCGGCTGACTTCCTTACTGATAACCGATTTCGATGTATTCAGCTGCTCCGCCACCCGGGTAAAGCTGCCAAGCTCTGCCAGCCTGACAAACAGCTGTATTGCCCGAAGTTTGTTCATGCCTTCTCCGTCAAACTGTTTCCAATTTGAAAACAACAGGTTCGCATTGTAGCTATATATCCAACAACGCCAACCCCCTAATCTGCCCATAAGGCTGTAAAGCACAGAGCTCACAGCCCCAAAGCGACCGACAAAACCAACATCCCGAATACACCGGAGAAGACTATGTACACACTGTATTTTCTGCCTGACGCCTGCTCACTCGCCACCCAGGTAGTACTGCGCGAACTGGGCCAGGAAGTGAGCCTGATTCACAAACAACAGGTCAGCGATTTCAGCCGCATCAACCCGGTCGGCACCGTCCCTGTTCTGCACGATCCGGATAACGGCCAGACTCTGCGTGAAGGTGCCGCCATCATGATCCACCTGCTGGAAAAACACCCCAACCCGATGTTCCCGCACAACGATGCCAACGCACGCCTGCAGGCCATCCGCAACATCATGTTCGCCAACGCCACCATGCACCCGGCCTACAGCCGCTTATTTTTTGCCAGCTCAGCGATCCACGATACCGACGCACGCCAGGCATTTTTTGCCAACGCCGCCAACGCCATCAGTGCCTTGTGGCAAGTGGTGGAGAATCAGCTGCAGGAGCAACCATTTCTGGGCGGTGAACAACCTTCTGCCGCCGACATTATGCTCAGCGTCTATTCACGCTGGGGCGCGGCCTTCCCGGTCAATATTCAGATTGGTGAAAAAACCAGCGCCATGATCGACCGCGTACTGGCAATGGACAGCTTTAAGCAGGCATTAAAAGCCGAACAACAAGCAGCCGATGCTCTGCGCTGATAAAAGCGGATAACAGAAGCGGATAACAGAAGCGGATAACAGAAGCGCAAGATGGAGACCTACGATGAATACGGATGCAATAACCACTCAGGATTTCGATCAGGTCTGTGCTTTGGTACAGGACTATTTCGACGGCCTGCATCAGGGCGATACGCAAAAACTCCGGCATATTTTTCATGCCGATGCGGTGCTCAAAGCGCCGGGTTTACGCCGCAATCTGGAAGACTGGCTGAGTCTGGTCGCTCAGCGCGAAGTGCCGGCACAGCGTGGTGACGCCTTCGGCTACCGGCTTCTGGCGGTTGACCTGCTCGGTGAGCAAGCCATCGTCAAAGTGTTGTGTCCATTGCTGGGCCGCACCTATATCGATTTTCTCGGACTGTTAAAAGAAAACAATCAATGGCGCATCGTTAACAAAATGTACGCCGATGCCTGAACGGAGATGACTATGCCTTACATTAATATCCGGATTACCGACGAGAACGTCAGCAACGAACAGAAACAGGCACTGATACGCGGTGCCACACAACTGATGGCCGATGTGCTGAATAAGCCACCACATGTCACCTTTGTGGTGATTGATGAAGTCCCGACGGATAACTGGGGGATCGGTTTTGATCAGGTAACGGAGATCAGAAAAGCACAGTCTCAACAGTAAACGCAGCGGCTGGTAAATGATTATTTACCAGCCGCTGTTGCAGCACAGAATTTATGCCTGAAACGTCCAGGCAATAAAGCGGCTGACCTTCTGTCCCTGCGCCATCGGCACGGTTTTAATATCGGTCGCGCCCAGTTTACGCAGCAGCTGTTTCAGTGCCGGAAGATGGTCATGGGCTGACACCAGACTGCTGAACCAGCCAACCTGAGCTGAAAACTCCACACTTTCGTGGATCATGCGCTTAATAAACGCCAGCTCACCACCTTCGCACCAGAGTTCATTCCCCTGTCCGCCAAAGTTGCGTTTTACCGAGGCTTTATCACCTTTTAAATTACGCCACTTGCGTCGTGCCTGCGCTTCGGCTTCTTTTTGCGAGGCAAAAAACGGCGGATTGCACAGGGTTAAATCAAAATAATCATCTGGGCGGATCATACCGCCAAATAATTTCTCACTGTTTCGCTGCATCAGAATATTAATACTCTGCAGCGCCGGATTAGCGGAAATAATCGCATGGGCATTGCGGATCGCCGTGGCATCCACATCGGTCGCGGTGAATTGCCAGCCATAGACGCTGCTGCCAATAATCGGATAGATCAGATTCGCACCGGTGCCGATATCCAGCACCCGTGGTGTTGCATTAACGGAAGGTTTAGCCGACTCCGTCAACAGATCCGCCAGATAGTGCACATAATCGGCGCGCCCCGGAATCGGCGGGCATAAAAACCCGGCCAGAATACTCCACTGCTGCACGCCATAATGGTGTTTAAGCAAGGCTTTATTCAGACAGACAACGGCATTGTTATCGCTGAAGTCGATGGTCTGTTCACCGCGCGGATTCGCCTGCAGAAAATATTCAAGCTCCGGCACTGCCACCACCAGCGCTGCCATATCGTAACGGCCCTGATGCACATTACGCGGATGCAGCCCCTCGGGCTTTACTTCGCCATAGAGCGCTGAGGTTGTTTTTTCATCATCGCGGCGGGCGGGCGGTTTTTTGCTCTTCTGACCATAGGGCGCCTTAGCTGCGGCGTCTTTTCCTGAGGAAGGCTTGCCGGAAGATGGTTTGCCGGAAGAAGGCTTACGACTGCCGGATCTGTCAGAAGCGGACGCGCCGGATTCAGCATTACGGTCTTTATAAG
The DNA here is from genome assembly GCF_025345565.1 of Thalassolituus hydrocarboniclasticus. Lineage (NCBI taxonomy): Bacteria > Pseudomonadati > Pseudomonadota > Gammaproteobacteria > Oceanospirillales > Oceanospirillaceae > Thalassolituus > Thalassolituus hydrocarboniclasticus. The sequence continues at coordinate 2,233,159 of NZ_CP054475.1, forward strand.
GCGCTTTTCTCTGCTCACGACTGGGCGCAGAGGATGTATCCGGACGGGCTTTCCCCGTTCCATCAGCGGAGGATGCATCCGGGCGGGCTTTGCCCGTTCCATCAGCGGAGGATGCATCCGGGCGGGCTTTGCCGCTAGCAGACCCAGAACCATAAAGAGAAGCGCCGGATACTTTTTTCGGCGCAGAGTCAGATGCAGCAGAATCAACAGGTTTGGTCACAGGAATCATCACAGAAATAACAACAGATAGCCGTGCATATTAGCACGGAGCGCTGCATTCAGCGGCAAACTCCATTATCCTGCTACTTTCTGTGGCCACGACGCCACATCAGCAACCGGCCTGCCTCTTCCGACCGGAACCGTTCCGGCAGCCAGGCCCATACAGTTCCGGAGCCTTATGAGTGAACTGATCGCCACTTTTATCTTCTTTTTTGCTGTGATCGACCCTATCGGCACCATTCCGGTGTTTATTGCGGTCACCGCTCTGCATAACGAAGCGACACGGCGCAAAATTGCCCTGCAGGCGACGTTATTCTCCGGCGCGATCCTGCTGTTTTTTGTGGTGGCCGGCGAAATCATTCTGACCGCCATCAATATTCCGCTGTCGGCGTTTCAGATTGCCGGCGGTATCGTGCTGTTTCTGTTTGCCCTGACCATGATCTTTGGCGAAGGCAAACCGGCTGAAGAAAAACGCATCGCCCGCGACGGTAAAGAAACCGCTATTTTTCCGCTGGCAGTGCCGTCCATTGCCAGCCCCGGCGCCATGCTTGGTGCGGTACTGATGACCGAAAACAACCGTTACAGCCTGCTCGAACAGTCGCAGACCACGCTGGTGATGCTGTCGGTTCTGGGGGTGGTTTTTGTCCTGCTACTGCTGGCCAGCCGGGTTCACCGGCTTATCGGTGATGGTGGCGCCAGTATTATCAGCCGGGTGATGGGGCTGATTCTGGCATCGGTGGCGGTGAATAATATTCTGTCCGGCATCAAGACCTACTTTTTGCTTTAACATGGCGCTGGCAGCATAGGCATTTATAAAATGCTGCCGACTCCTGCATTAACCAAGTGCCAGCGGCACCTGCATTAACCAAGTGCCGGCGACACCTGCATTGACCAGGCGCCGCCGGGCGCTCTGAATTAACAAACAGGATGTTTATGTCGTCTCAATCCAGAACCCTGCATAACCCGTTGTACTGGCTGCACCCGAAACAGATCTGGTCCCACGTCAGCGCTATTGATGAGCAGGCCGAAAAAGAGCGGCAGAATGTCAGCCCGGCAACCTTAAAAAACCGCGCCTGGATTGTGATTGCCGTTGCCTGCGTTTGCTTGCTGATGCTGCATTACCTGAAATACTCGAGCAACCTGCGTACTGCAATCCCGCTACTGGAAAACCTGTTTGCCATTGATAACCACCAGTGGCTGATCAGCTATCAGCGCAGCCAGTACCGCGAATTACTGGGTTATGTCTGGTGGGGTCTCTGGCATTTGCTGACCTTTATTATTATCCCGATGCTCACCATCCGATACGTGCTGAAGCAATCTGTACGGGATTACGGCTGGCAATGGGGCGAGGTGCATAAGCACTGGTTAGGTTATTGCCTGCTGGCTACACCGATTGTGTTCTTTGCCATTATGGCCAGCTTCCGCGACGACTTCGCCAACCACTACCCCTTTTATAATCTGGCCCATAAAAGCTGGCTTGACCTGTTGCTCTGGGAGTGTATTTACATCACCCAGTTTATTGCCGTGGAGTTTTTCTTCCGCGGATTTATTGTGAATGGTCTGCGGCCACAGTTTGGCAGTTTGTCGGTCGCGGTGATGTGCCTGCCCTATCTGATGCTGCATTTCCCAAAGCTGTGGCTGGAGTCGACCGGCGCGATTTTATTCGGCTTTTTTCTTGGCATTCTGGCGTTAAAGTCACGCTCAATCTGGGGTGGTGTTGCCGTGCATGTGGCAATTGCACTGGCCATGGATTTTGCCGCGATGATTCAGACCAAAGGCCTGCCTGAGCAGTGGCTGCGCTGAGAGGAATATATCTTTAAGGCTACAGGTATTCGCGGGCATGGCCCGCTCCTGTGAAAAATCGGCGTCTTTTAAAAGAAGCAGATTTGGGCAGGAACGGGCCATGCCCGCGATAACACGCTTGGTTATAAAACCAGCCGACGCACATCCGACAACAACGCCACCAGCGTGGTGAAGAAGCGGCCACAGTCGGCACCGTTAATCGCCCGGTGATCGTAAGAGACCGCCAGCGGCAGCATATTACGCGGCACAAATTCTTTGCCGTTCCACTGTGGTTTTATCTGCGCCTTAGACACGCCCATAATCGCCACTTCCGGTGCATTCACAATCGGCGTAAAACCGGTACCGCCCATCGCCCCCAGACTGGAAATGGTAAAGCAGCCGCCCTGCATTTCGTTAGGTTTGAGCTTACCGTTACGGGCCTTTTCAATCAGCTCGCTGGCTTCGCGGGCGATCTGGTAAATGCCTTTTTTATCGGCATCACGCAACACTGGTACCATCAGGCCGTTCGGTGTATCGCAGGCAATTCCGATATGCACATAGTGTTTCTGCACCATATGTTCGCCATCGTGATGCAGCGACACATTAAAGCTGGGCTCCAGCGTCAGGGCACTGGCCGCTGCCTTAATTAAAAACGGCAGCGGAGTCAGTTTAACGCCCTGCTTTTCTGCTTCCGCTTTCATCGAGGCGCGGAAAGCATCCAGGTCGGTAATATCGGCTTCATCAAACTGCGTAACGTGCGGCACATTCAGCCAGTTACGGCTCATATTCGCCGCCGTGACCTTTTTAATTTTGCTCATCGGTTGCAGTTCAATCTCACCGAACTGTGCAAAATCAACCGCCGGAACCGCAGGAATACCACTGCCAGAAGTCACCGCAGCAACGCCACTTTCAGCCTGTTTTACCAGCGCTTTAACGTAGTCGCGGATATCGTCTTTGGTAATACGGCTGCGGTCGCCCGTGCCTTTCACTTTGGTTAAATCGACACCCAGTTGTCGTGCCAGGCGACGGGAAGACGGGCCGGCGTAGACGTTATGAATATCGGTTTTTTCTGCACTGCTTGTCGTTTCAGACACGGCAGCTACAGGCGTAGCAGCGACAGGCACCGCAGAAACAGCAGCCGCTGTTGGCGCTGGTGCATTTTCCACCGCTTTATTTAACGCTGGCTGAGCCGATGCCTGCTGAGCTGTCGCTGCAGAGTCCGGTTGCGCCTGTGTCAGCAGCCTGCCATACACCTGCCCTTCTTTTACTTTGTCGCCAATATTAATCAGCAACTCTTTTAAGGTGCCGCCCTGTGGTGCAGGAATATCCATGCTGGCTTTATCGCTTTCCAGCACGATCAGCGAATCATCAGCACTGAGGGTATCGCCGGGCTGCGCACAGAGTTCAATCACGGTGACTTCACTGGCACCGCCCAGATCAGGCACCACCAGATCGATCAGGCTTTCCACACTATCTGTTGCTGAACCGGCGTTTATTTCTGCCACCGGAGCCGCCTGAGCAGGCGCTTGCGCAGCAGCCAATGGTTCTGCGCTTTTTTGCTCAGCATCCTCAGACTCTGTGGAATCTGAAGATTCCAGCTCCAGAATGGCCGAGCCTTCAGAGACTTTATCGCCAACCTTAACCAGCAACGCCAGAATTTTACCGGCCTGCGGGCACGGAATTTCCATCGTTGCTTTATCGGTTTCCAGTACCAGTAAATCCTGATCGGCGTTTACGCTGTCGCCCACCGCGACATTAATTTCAATAATTTCCACATTCTCTGCACCACCGATATCGGGCACAGTCACAGTCAGTTTACTCATGATGGCCTCCTTCTCAGCACAGGGTCGGGTCGTTTTTGTCAGCCGCAATGCCTAAAGCTTTGCGCGCTTTCAACAGATCATCTTTAGTGAAGTGCTTACCTTCTTCGGCCAGGCTGCTGAGGGCGGCCAGTACGATAAATTCACGACTGACTTCAAAGAAATGACGCAGTTTTTTACGTGTATCACTGCGGCCAAAACCATCGGTTCCCAGCACCTTAAAGCCTGCGGCACCACCACAGTTTTGCGGAATAAAGGCACGCAACTGCTCGCCATACGACTTGATATAATCCGTTGCCAATACCGCCGGGCCTTTTTTATCGGCCAGTACCTGAGTGAGATACGGCACAGTGGCTTCAGCATCCGGTTTAAGCAGATTTTCACGCTGACAGCGCTGACCATCACGTGCCAGTTCGTTCACCGAGGTTACACTCCAGATATCCGACTCAACGCCGTAATCGTTACGCAGAATATCCGCCGCGGCTTCCACTTCACGCAAAATAGAACCAGCACCCATCAGCTGTACCCGGGGTTCGGCCGCCTTGGTTTTCTTACCGCCTTTCAGCAGATAAATACCTTTGATAATGCCCTCTTCAGCACCTTGTGGCATATCCGGGTGTGCGTAGTTTTCATTCATGGTGGTGATGTAGTAGAAGCAGTTCTCCTGCTGCTCATACATGCGCTTTAAACCATCCTGAATAATGACCGCCAGCTCAAAACCATAGGTCGGGTCGTAGGATTTACAGTTAGGAATAGTGTGAGCCATTAAATGACTGTGACCATCCTGATGCTGCAGGCCCTCACCGTTTAAGGTGGTACGGCCAGAGGTCGCGCCGATTAAAAAGCCGCGCGCCTGAATATCGCCAGCGGCCCAGGCCAGATCGCCGATACGCTGGAAACCGAACATCGAATAAAACACATAGAACGGAATCATCGGGCAATGACTATTGCTGTACGCCGTCGCTGCCGCAATCCAGGCCGACATGGCACCGGCTTCGTTGATGCCCTCTTCCAGAATCTGGCCTTTTTTATCTTCCTTGTAATACATGATCTGATTGGAATCATGCGGGGTATATTTCTGCCCGGCAGAAGAATAAATACCCAGCTGGCGGAACATACCTTCCATACCAAAAGTGCGGGCCTCATCCGGCACAATAGGCACGATCCGCTGACCAATATTTTTGTCTTTAACCAGTTGCGACAACACCCGCACAAAACTCATGGTTGAAGATAATTCGCGCTCACCACTACCACTGAGCTGGTTCTGGAAGGCCTCCAGTGCCGGAACAGTTAAAGGCTCAAAATCCGGACGGCGTGACGGTACAAAACCGTGCAGCTGCTCGCGGCGTTCGCGCATGTATTTCATTTCCGGGCTGTCCGGCGCCGGACGGTAATACGGCACGTCATCCAGCTGGTCATCGGTCAGCGGAATGGCAAAGCGGTCACGGAATTGCTTCAGCGCTTCTTTATCGAGTTTTTTCACCGAGTGGGTAATGTTGGCCGATTCACCGGCATCACCCAGACCATAACCTTTTACGGTTTGCGCCAGTACCACGGTTGGCTGGCCTTTATGGGCAACGGCTTCGGCATAAGCGGCATAGACTTTAAACGGATCGTGACCACCGCGGTTCAGTTTGCGGATATCGTCATCGGTCAGTTCGTCAGCCAGCTCCTTTAATTCCGGATAAGCGCCAAAGAAATGCTCGCGGGTATAGGCAGGACCATTGGCTTTGTAGTTCTGCAGATCACCGTCACAGACTTCGTCCATGCGTTTCTGCAACATGCCGGATTTATCTTTTTCCAGCAGAATATCCCAGTGCCGTCCCCACACCACTTTAATCACATTCCAGCCGGCGCCACGGAATACGCCTTCGAGTTCCTGCATGATTTTGCCGTTACCACGAACAGGTCCATCCAGACGCTGCAGGTTGCAGTTAACGACAAAAATCAGGTTTTCCAGCTGCTCGCGCCCGGCCAGAGAAATAGCGCCGAGAGTTTCCGGCTCGTCACATTCACCGTCACCCAGAAAGGCCCAGACTTTACGGTCGCCACGGGCAACCAGATCACGGGCGGATAAATAACGCATCACGTGCGCCTGATAAATCGCCTGAATGGGCCCCAGCCCCATGGATACCGTCGGGAACTGCCAGTAATCGGGCATCAGCCATGGGTGCGGATAAGACGACAAACCATTGCCATCCACTTCGCGGCGGAAACTGTCGAGCTGTTGTTCGTCAAAGCGCCCTTCCAGATAAGAGCGCGCATAAATACCCGGTGCCGAATGGCCCTGAAAATAAATCAGATCACCCAGATGACCATCATCGTTGCCACGGAAAAAATAATTAAAAGCAACGTCATATAAGGTCGCGGCCGACGAGAAAGAAGCAATATGGCCACCCAGGCCTTCGTCGTTATCGTTGGCGCGCATCACCATCGCCAGCGCGTTCCAGCGGATTAACGAGCGGATACGGCGTTCCATAAATAAATCGCCGGGCATACGCTTTTCTTTTTCCGGGGCAATGGTATTGCGGTATGGCGTGGTAATGGCGGGCGGCAAAGCAACGCCTTTGGCCATGGCATGGTCGAAGAGTTTTTTCAGTAAGAAGGCAGCCCGCTCAGGGCCAGCGTGACGAATGGTGGCATGCAGTGAATCCAGCCATTCCTGGGTTTCGTAAACATCGACATCGTGTGTCATCTGAACTCCGGTCTCCTGATTGTACGTGCCGCAACCGATAAGTCCGGCACTGAGTCCGTTACAGCCTTATGAGCTGCAACCCCATCTAAATTGGTCTTACCTATTATCCTTTTCTTTAAAAATGATCATAGATAAGACCCTTTAGGTAGTTTTACCAAGGTATTTTCGTAGTACTTTTACAGAATAAAAGCCCATAATTCCTTGACAAAACCCAGTCTGCACTTAACAAACGGCGTTGACAATGGATTCCTGTAGTTTTTTTACATAATGACCAATTTTTACCACCAAGGTCGTAGAGAGGAATTCAGGAGGCGCAAAAACGGAGAGCGACGCCCAAGCAGTAACACTGCCCGGGCGTCCCGCTGATAGCGGTTAATTGAAGTGATAAACGAGCGCCAGCGACAAACTGCTGCCAGATACCGACACGCCTGACTGAGTTTGCAAATCCAGCAAGGTTGCCGACAGCTCGGAACTCCAGGAACGGCTGAGGTGATAACCCGCTCCCAGGCGCAGGCCATAGCTGGTGTCATACTTCACCGCTGCATTGCCCTGATAATCAATCCAGGGAGCAATCTGGCTGCGGTTGAACTCCGCCCGCAGTCCGGCACTGATATTCCAGTTTTGTGTTGGCCGGTAACCGGCGCCGAGATACAGCATCTGACCTTTTTGCTGCTGATCGTTGACCGTGGTAAAGCGCGCGCCCAGGGTGGCGCGGAGAAAGGACGTAGGATTTAAAGGCACATCAGCGCCGAGATGAAAGTTCACACTGGGTGGGGTTTTAAAGTCCGGATTATCGCTGCTGCGCAGAAAATCCTTACCGTTACTTTCCAGCTCAGAAGACCAGAAAAAGCGTGTACGCTCACTCCATACCTTGTCTATTTCCAGACTGTGCTTCCCTTCAGGCTCATAAGCTGTGAACACTTCTGCCGAATAAAATACCGGAATGATTAATCCCGGAACCGCCCACCAGCGGACACAGGTATCCATTGCTTTCCGGTTGCCCTTATACCCTGCCTTGATGACCAGATAACGGGCTTCGCTATTGAGTATCACATGATGATCCAGTTCCTCATCGCAGGCATCAATATCCGCATAAGAGCTGGTTAACTGAATAACGCGAAAATGTTCATCCAGCACAACAATATCCGGCGCATAGAGTTTTCCGGCTACGGCTTCTACCCTGAAACTGATCTCCTTTTGATAAGGAGTGTCGTCAAGACTGATAGCCACAACCAGATCGGCATCACCCAACCCGGTAAGCGACTGATAAGCAGCGTCCGGAAAGGTATTATTGCTGGTCAGCGAAAAATAGGTCAGATCTGAATAATCTTTATTTCTTCCCGCCTGTGCAGGAATAATGATTAACACCAGCTGAACAAGCAGCAGTATTTTTAATAAGTTTCCGTACATTTTTCATCCATTGAGTGATTTGCCTTAACCGGCCCGAGATTACAACAAATATGGGTAAAGTTATGCAGTATTTCTCATTCCTATTTCTCGTTCCCATGCTCCGCGTGGGAATGCAACGGCGCCAGCAAGGGCTGCCACGCAGAGCGTGGGAGCCAGATAATTTCTCGTTCCCATTTCTCGTTCCCAAGCTCCGCGTGGGAATGCAACTGCGTCAGCAAAAGCTACCACGCAGAGCGTGGGAGCCAGATAAGAGCGTGGGAGCCAGATGTTTTTCAAACAGCCTGTTTCAGCTGCTGAACAACTTGGCCCGCACTTTTTTGCGGTATTCCGCTGGGGTCTGTCCAGCCAGGCGGCGGAAAATCCGGGTAAAATAACCACCGTCGTTATACCCCACAGCGGCGGCGATATCGGCCACACTCAGATTCGAGTTCTGCAGTAAGTCGCGGGCATTGTCACAGCGTAATTTCTGAAGATATTGCGTCGGTGTGGTGCCGGTAACTGCACGAAAGCGCCGGTCAAACTGGCGCTCACTTAATCCGGCATCAGCCGCCAGCTGACTTAACAATAAGGGTTTCTGCACATTTTGCTGCAGCCAGGTTTGCGCTAAAGCGATGACTTCATCGGGGTGCTGATGCGCCTGATCGGCGTAAAAGACTTTTTTCTCGAACGGGTTACGAACCTCCGGTGAAAACTGCTGCTCCACCTGTAAGGCCAGCTCACGGCCATATTGCAGGCCAATAAAATGCACCATTAAATCGGCACCGGAATTCACACTGGCTGCACAATACAACCGGCCATCCTGTGTCAGCAGATGCTGGCGCTGTAATTTTACCTTGGGGTAATCGCGCGCGAACTGATCCAGATAATGCCAGTGCGTGGTGGCCGGCTTGCCATCCAGCAGTCCGGCCTCTGCCAGCAAACAAACGCCGGTACCAATGGCAATAATACTGGCACCGGCGCGATACTGGCGCGCCAGCCAGGCAATGGTATCGGCCTGCTGCGCCAGTTGCGGTTTTGGGTTACGCCACAGTGCTGGCACCACAATTAAATCGGTATGTTCAACTTCATCCAGAATTTTGCCCGGGCGGATCTGAAACCCACCCAGCATGGTCAGCGGCTGTAATTGCTGCGCCACTACGTCTACCTGAAACACCGCACGCGGATCGCGCGCCAGGCGTAATCGCGCCCGTGTGGCCTCCAGCATTTCCAGCGGAATAGCAACACTGGAACTGAGCATCTGGCCCATGGCCAGCAGGGTGACATGACGGATCATTCCGGCTCCTTAAACGGCTCCTTAAACGGCTCCTTAAACGGCTCCTTAAACGGCTCCTTAAACGGCTCCTTAAACGGCTCCTTAAACAGCAAGGGCAACATTCACTTAACAGAGGCTGCAACACTGCTGTGCCCTTTGCTCTGCAATAACGTCTTTTTTGTCATCATATTTGTCCAGACTATCCTAATAGCTAAGCAGAATGCACTCCTACAATGGCCTTATTCCCCATTTGTCCGCCCGGCAGACGTTTTACACCGCCGGGCCTGCGTTATCAGGAGAGCAATCATGAGAAAACTGGCCGTTATTACCGCCTTTGGTGGCATTAACGCTGCGGGCCGCAGTTCGGCACACCACGCCTATAAGCGTCTGGTTCTGGATGAACTCGGCAGCCAGCAGCAACAGGCCACCCTCAACGCTCTGGCACAAAGCATGAATCTGCCACTGAACGGCGATGCTGCCTGGCGTGAACAGATCATCAACGGCACTCTGGTACGCGGCTGGGACAATATGGACTGGGATGCCAGTGCCGTACCTTTTCACCAGCCATTTACCGACAGCGATGGCACGCCCTGCTGGCGTTTAAGCCATAAGCGTCTGGCGGTACAGAGTGCCGGACAAACACCCAAAGGCTTTGACCCGGCGTTACTTTACCCATCGCGTCATCATCCCCGCGGACTGCAGATGGCGGTATATGCCGCCTCCGACGCTCTGGGCCAGCTGGGCATGGACTGGGATGCTATCCGCCAGCGTTTGCAGCCTGACGAAATCGCTGTGTATGCCGGTTCTGCCATGGGCCAGCTCGACAGCAATGGCCACGGCGGCATGCTGCAGTCTTCCCTGCTGGGCAAGCGCACCAGTTCCAAACAATGTGCGCTGGGCCTGAGCGAAATGCCCGCCGATTTTATTAATGCTTACGTGCTGGGCAATGTTGGCGCCACCGGCAGTATGGTCGGTGCCTGCGCGACCTTTTTATACAATTTAAAAGTCGCACTGGATGATATTCTGAGTGGCCGCCGCCGGTTGGTGATTGTCGGTAACAGCGAAGCGCCACTGGTACCGGAGGTCATTGAAGGTTACAGCGCCATGACGGCGTTAATTACCGAACAAAAATTGCGCGATTTAGACGGTTTAAGTGCAGAGCAGACGCCGGATTTCCGCCGCGCAAGCCGGCCGTTTGGCCACAACGGTGGTTTTACCATCGCCGAATCTGCACAATTTTTTGTGCTCTGTGATGATGAATTAGCACTGGAATTAGGCCTGACCATTCATGCCGCGGTAGGTGATGTATTTGTAAATGCCGACGGTTATAAAAAATCCATATCCAACCCCGGTGTTGGCAACTACCTGACCATGGGTAAAGCCATGGCCGAAGCCCGCCGCTGGCTGAGTGAAGATGCCCTGCGTCATGGCTCTTTTGTTCAGGCCCACGGCAGCAGTACGCCAGCTAACCGCACAACAGAGTCGCATATTTTCAGCGAACTGGCCGGCGCCTTTAATATCCAGAACTGGCCGGTAACCGCCGTTAAAGCACACCTCGGCCACTCCATTGCCGCCGCCTCCGCCGACCAGTTATTGATGAGCCTCGGTAGCTGGGCCAACCATATGATTCCCGGCATTACCACGACCACCGAAATTGCCGACGATGTGCACCAGCAGGGGCTGAATATTCTGCTGCAGCACCAGCCGATTAATGCGGATAAAATGCCGCTGGCCTTTGTTAATGCCAAAGGTTTTGGCGGCAATAACGCCTCCGGATTTTTTGTCAGCCCGCAGCAAACTCATAAATTACTGGCACATAAATACGGTCCGCAGCGCTGGAAAGACTATCTGGCACGCAATGAATTTATTCAGCAACAGGCGCAGGATTACGATCAGAATATGACCGCCGGAAAAATCAAACCGCGCTACTGCTTTGGTGAAAATGTGCTGGAACCGCAAGACCTGCAGATTTCTGACAGCGAAATCCGTATTAAAGGCTGGGAGCAGGCCGTCAGTCTCTGACGGCTGCTCGTTTTTGATCGTGCTGTATAAACTTTATTTAAATAATGGTGCGCACTCACTGCTGAGTGCCATAGTTTTTTAATCAGCACCATAAGTAGCAAAAACATTTTTTTAATATCAAGGCCTGTTGCCTCGCAGGGGAACTTATCCCCTTGCCGGCGGGCCGACCCCAGCTTCGAGCTGTGCAGGCCTTTTTCCTCCATTCAGACCACCTCGGTCACGGTAGCGCGGATAATGGGCCATCCATGGCCCTATCCGCTCGCCCTGCATCCATGCAGAAACGTACCGGCTCGGTGCTCTTCATTTCGGCGTCCTGCAGGCGCATTGATTATCCCGCAAAGCGGCTTTTCAGAGCAAACAGATGATCTGAAATTTCATGTCTCAAACACGTTTTCCTCTGGAATACGGCTGAGCGGATTGCTTAAACCGGCGATCGTGCGGCGCCAGACAACCAGATGATTCTGCGGCCTTCAGAGCAAAACCCTGCCCCGGAACAATACAAATTATGGGCGTTTTAAAGCGTCGTTCCGGGGCGAATTGTTTTGCGTGCCACATAATCATTACAGTTGGCTGGATGAAGCCGGACGCGCCGAAAAAGAGAGGATCGGAAGGAGATACCTCTCCTTGCAGGGGGCCAGGGGCTTGCCCCGGAAAGGCGTTTCAGATTGAAGAACAGTAGTCGATGAATGCTGCAGCTTGGAGTAACACAATGTCACTCCAAGCTGTGGGACAGCAGTGGTGCGCCACTACTTTTAAGCATTAAGCAGCGGCAAGCCGTTACAGGTTAAAAATCAAGTAGCGATGCGCCGCGACTCCGGCCATCACACCGGATGCCGACGCCAGCGTGGCATTATGCATTGGCATTGCCGTATCACCGGCGGCAAACACACCCGGCACGCTGGTCTGGCGCATGGCATCGGCAGTGATCATCTGCCCGCTCGGCGCCTCTTCAGTAGCAAGCCCCAATTGCTCAACCAGTGACTGCGCAATCTGAGTTTGCGGCGCCACATAAACGGCGCCGACCGCAATACGGCGACCATCGGCCAGACGCACCGCCGATACCGCATCGCCTTCCCCTCCACCTTCGCCTTCAATGGCCACAATCGGTGTGCGCTCAATGGTTACGCCACGCCGTGTCAGAACCGGCAGAAGGTCATCGTCCGGCTCGAAATCGCCCTGCGTGAAATACGTAGTCGGCCCCCAGTCCGGCAACATCGCGGCCTGCATTGCCGAATGTGCGGAACCGGCCAGAACGGCAATCGGCTGCCCCCGCAGTTCATAACCGTGGCAGTAGGGGCAGTGAATTACGCTTTTACCCCAGCGCTCTTTCAGGCCGGGAATATCCGGCAGCTGATCGGCCACACCCGTCGCCAGAATTAAGGTTCGCCCTTTTACCTCCTGGCCATCGTCACTTTGCAGTACAAAGCCCTCTTCGCTCTTGCGGGCCGCCGTGACGCGGGTCTGACGCAGGCTGACCGTTGGGTAGGCCAGCAGAGGCTCCAGCGCGCGCTGACGTACCTCGGCCGGAGAGACACCATCGAGGGTGAAAAACCCATGGGATGCTTCGGCAAAGCGGTTGCGTGTTTCCCCGGCATCAAGAATCAGCACCTGACGCTGGCCACGGGCCAGTTGCAGCGCCGCCGATAAACCGGCAAAGCTGCCGCCGATGATCAGGCAGTCGTAGATGTCCGGCGTACGGGTCTGAATGTTAAAGGTATGGCTGTTTTGTGGGTGAGTTGCGTGCGTCATGACATTTCCTCCGTCTCATTCACTCACGAAACAATATAAGTTACTTAAGACAAGAGAATCAACTCATGATACTTTTAATGTGTCATGATAAAACCGCGTAGAATATGCGCCATCAGCCATCGCCACTCACATCACGGATACATCATGAGAAAAGACAGCCGCCTGTCACGCATGCTGCACGTACTGGTTCATATGCATTACCAGACCGCTCCGCTGACATCGGACCAGATTGCGCAGATGCTGCACACCAACCCGGTGGTGGTAAGGCGCACCATGGCGATTCTGAAAGCCGCGGGCTATGTAAGCTCGGGCAAAGGCCACGGCGGTGGCTGGCAACTGGCCACACCGCTGGCTGACATTACGCTGCAGGATATTCACCGCGCACTGAAAGAAAGCTCGTTATTTACCATCGGTCTGACCGATGAACACACCGCCTGCCCGATAGAACAGGCGGTAAACGGCGCGATTACCGATGTATTGCAGGAAGCCGAAGCGCTGGTACTGGAGCGCTTCAGCCAGGTGACACTGGATCAGCTGGCCGTGGGATATTCGCCCGACGGCCGCTTGCCCTCAGCTACTGACAAAGCTACTGACAAAGCCACCGACACAGCTGCCGACAAAACAGCCAATCCAGAGTGACAGAAACAGCAAAACTTAAGCGGCCTTAGCCGGTAGTTTTGCCCAGACCTTACCGCGGTGTTCGGCGTAGATATCACGTACCCACTGCAGCGCCGCACTGTCAGCCCATTGCTGAGCCGGGCCAGCCATTTTTTCGCGGAATTCTGCTTCGCCGTAAATCGGATGTTCAGGCGGACAGGCCAGCGGTGCCAGAATAGAAGCTGCGGCAATATCGGCAAACGAAAATGCATCGCCCACCAGATAACGGCATTTCTTTTCCTGCTGCCCTTTTTCTTGCTTCCCTTTTTCCTGTTCCCATTGCTCCAGCTGCTGCAAGCGCTGCTCCAGCCAGCGGATTTCAGCATCAATCAACTGCTCTGCCTGCGTCACCGCACGCGGATAAATACGCAATTTAATTCTGAAGGCCGGTTTAATCAGTGGGTACGCCAGCGTAATAAAGCGCCGCTCCCAGGGTTTTGCAAACTGCGTCCAGATGGTGCGGATTAAGGCATCATGGGCAAAACCCGGCAGATATAAATAACGCGCAATGGGCTTACCAATGGCATCAAAACGCTGCTGAATGGCCAGTATTTCCTGCTGTTTTTCGCTGGGCATACTGTCCAGAGGGCTGTGATGCCCGACCAGCCAGTTAACAATGCGTGGGCTGTCCTGAACGCAGGTTTTACCGCTTTGCAGTAACGGCACCGTGGTCTGCGCGCGCCGACCTTTAAGCCACATCAGCACAGTATGCAACGCCGGCGTCAGCGCAATTTCCTGATAGGGAATCTCTTCATAATCAAGCAGCCAGCGGATTTTCTCACTGTAGTGCGACATATTAATGGTGAATAACGTCAGTGCCCTGTTTGCCATACAACCACTCCGGCAGAAAAGCGCCTATTGTGCGTACGCACAACCGCCGGAGTAAGGTTCAAAGCAGAGAGAATAAAGGCCGGAAAACCCCTGTCGGTGGCGTAGTTAGCAAAAAACTGAAGGCTGACAGGCAATACACTGCCAACAACAAGAGGTTAAAAAAAAGCGCAGCCAAATGGCTGCGCTTTTTCAGATTCGTTTATTCAGCGGAAGGCCGATACTCAGAACGGCACATCATCATCGTAGTTTGGCATGGTCTGCGCGAACTGATCATAATCGCCGCCAGCCGACGGAGCAGAACCTTCAGCACCGGCACGCTCAATACGCCAGGCCTGCAGGCTGGTAAAGCATTTTTCCGGGTTACCCGGCTTGGCCCACAGACGACCGGACAGATTAAAATGCACCACCACCTCTTCGCCAACGCGGTAAGCATCCATCAGCGCACACTTATCTTTCAGAAGCTCCAGCGCGACGTAATTAGGGTACTCCGGCTTCTCGCCATCGCCGGTCAGCTTGATCACAAACTCACGTTTGGTAAAACCATTGGCACCGTAAGAACGGGTTTCGTCGATGGAATGGATGATTCCCTGAGCTTCGAAGTTTTTGGACATGTTACCTTCCTTAATCAATTTGACGCCCATTGTAGGGATGCCGGCAAGCGGTAACAACCTGTCTTAATTCAGACGTTCCAACAGCTCCAGCATCGCCCTATCCGGCCAGATCATGCCCTTGCCTTTGATATTACGCGGCGTATCCGACAGCCAGGCACCAACGCTGCAGCCTGAAAACTCGGCAAATGAGGCTTCATACGGGGTTACCACTCCATAAACATGAAATCGTTCAGTGGGAGTAAATATTGTTGAAAACTCAAACTTCACCCCTTCACTGTCTTGTCTGGTCACATCAGTTCGGGCATCGGAGTAACAAAGCTTATGCCCTGAACTTCTTAAAATTCTCTGCCTGTTCAAAAATCTCTTTATACACTTCGTCTTTATCCACCGGCGGGTAGCCGTGTTTGGCTAACAGCAGGATCAGCCCGACTTTCAGTTCTGCTTTAATGTCTTCGCGCTGGTCCCAGTCGGTAAACTGAGCTTTGTCGTCTACCAGTTCTTTTACTGCTTTGGCGAGGGTCAGCAGCTTGTCTTCGGGGTAGGTAAAGTCATATTTTCGGGCAAGCTTGAGCAAGATGTCATAGAAAGCTTTTTCTTCCAGGTCGATGCCAAGATCAGCGAAAGATTCTTTCTCTTTCTTCAGCGCCTGCAGCAGGTCGACCAGCTCTTCAGAGAAATCTTCCAGTACATCGCTGACCAATATGCTGTCTTCGTTTCGCTCGTTGTAGTTTTCCACCAGTTTGCGGAATTTCTCGCTGAAGTTCATACCCTGAGTTTTGTTGACCTTTTTAAAGTCTTCAATGGCACGGGCGAGCAACTGCTGCAGCAGTTTGATGCGGGTATTGGGCAGTTTGATTTTTTCGATCTTGGCAAGATAGTCATCATCGAAAATATCGACTTCCTTTCCCTGATCCTCGCCCAGCTTGAATATCTCTTCTACGCCGTCGGCTTTCAGTGCTTCTGCGATCATCTCGCGCACCCGGGCATTCATCTGGGCAGTATCCGGCGCATGACCTTTGGTGAGTTTAAATACGATGGAACGCACAGCCAGATAGAAGTGAATCCGATCGCGTTCATCCTGAGTAATGGATTCGGAGCCACTGCAGATATCGAAAGCGGCTTTTAAACGTTTTACCAGCGCCATAAAACGCTTTTCGATCTTGTCGGTAATTTGCACAAACTCCGCCGCCATATTCAGGCAGTTAAGCTGCTCCAGCGGAGTTCCGTTAAAGTAGGGTTTGGTATCGAATTTGTGGAAGATTTTACCCAGTAAATCGAGGTGATCTTTCACCACAATCACCGACTGAGCAATTTCTTCAAAATTCTGCTGGTCGGCTTTGTTGTAGTGTGCCAGCGCCATATTCATCTGTTTTTTGATGCCGATGTAATCCACTACCAGACCTTTTTCTTTGCCTTCAAACTTGCGGTTTACCCTCGAGATGGTCTGGATCAGGTTATGGCGCTGAATCGGTTTATCGACATAAATGGTATCGAGGAAGGGTACATCAAAGCCGGTGAGCCACATATCCACCACAATGGCGATTTTAAAGTTGGATTTGGCATTCTTAAACTGACGGTCCAGTTCTTTACGGTATTCTTTGGTGCCGAGCATCTCATAGAGCTCTTTTGGGTCATCTTTACCGCGGGTCATGATCATCTTGATCCGTTCCATCGGCTTGATCTCTTTGCGTTCCTGCTCACTCAGTTCGCTGCCTTCTTCAGCAATCAGAACCTCATTCCACTGCGGGCGCAGCGCGATTACTTCCTGCCAGAAGCGGTAAGCAATCTCGCGACTGCTGCACACAAACATGGCTTTGCCCTTCAGAGTTGCCGCTTCTTCGATACGTTTTTCATAATGCTCTACAAAATCCTTCGCCAGAGCTTTAATGCGGTCCGGGTCACCCAGTATCGTGTTCATATTGGCCGTGGCTTTTTTACTCTCTTCAATCTGGTAGTCGCTGCTGCCCTGCTCGGCGCATTCGCTGTAGTAGTTTTCTATCTCCTGCAGCTTGTCGTTATCCAGCACCACCTTGGCTGCACGACCTTCATAGACGATACGCACCGTGATTTCATCTTTGACCGACTCGGTCATGGTGTAGCTATCGACGACTTCACCAAACACGTCCAGCGTGGCGTCGATCGGCGTGCCGGTAAAGCCCACAAAGGTGGCGTTAGGCAACGAGTCGTGCAGATATTTAGCAAAGCCAAACGTTTTTCTGACAGTGCCTTTCTTCTGGTCAACAACAACCTTTTGCTCCAGATTAACCTGGCTTCGATGCGCTTCATCAGAAATACAGATCACGTTGCTGCGGTCGGTCAGCAACTCGGTATCTTCGGTGAACTTATGAATCGTGGTCAGGAACACCCCGCCACTGTTGCGGCCTTTTAACAGCTCGCGCAAGTGCGTACGGCTTTCGACACTGATGACATGCTGATCGCCGATATAACCCTTAGCACCGGTAAACTGGCCCGAGAGCTGATCATCCAGGTCGGTACGGTCAGTAATCAGCACAATGGTCGGGCTTTCAAACTCGACGCTTTTCATCAGCAGCCGGGTTAAAAACATCATGGTGTAGCTTTTACCGCAACCGGTAGCCCCAAAGTAGGTGCCGCCTTTACCGTCACCCTCGGGTTTACGGTGGCGCAGAATATTCTGGTACAGCTTATTGGCCGCATAAAACTGCGGATAACGGCAGACGATTTTTTCCTGCCGTTTTGAAGTGTCCGGGAAGTAAATAAAGTGGCGGATTACCTCGCGCAGGCGGGTGTGATCAAACAGTCCCTCTATCATGGTATGCAGGGCGTTAATGCCGTCCTGGCCAATGGTTTCGTTACCATTGACCTTGCGCCAGGTGTAGAAAAACTCATACGGGGCAAACAGTGAACCCATACGCGTGTTCACGCCATCGCTGATCACACACAGAGCGTTGTACTTCATCAGTTCGGGAATATCACGGGCATAACGGGTGGTTAACTGCAGGTATGCATCATGAATGGTGGCTTGCTGGCGAATAGCACTTTTAAATTCGAAAACAACCAGCGGCAGACCGTTGATATACAGAATTGCATCGGGAATGCGCTTTTCTTTACCTTCAATCTCAAGCTGATTTACCACCTTGTAGATATTGCCGTCACCATAACCGGCAGCAGAATCTGCAACCGCTGCCAGTTCACAATCACGTTCGCCTGTCTGCAAGAAGCGCTGCTCCGGTAAGCCGGTGGCGCCTTCCGCCGCCGACGCGCAGCCGGTAGGTGGAGGGTCAATCAACTGCACATAGAGGTCTTTCTTGCTGCGGTCTTCGCGCTTCAGTAAAAAGCCATCCGCCACCAGCTTATGAATGCTGCGGTTCGAGTCGTACAGGTCAGCTGCGGGCAGGCGATCAAGGCGGCTAATCACAGAAACGATTTCGGCCTCGGTAATGCCGTCGGCCTGATAGCGTTTGTTCAGGTAGGCACGCAGATCCTCTTTGATCAGCACCTCATGCGGGGCGCGGTCGAGGGTATTTCCAGCAACGTGCGCATACCCCTGCTGCCCTAATAACTCGATGATGGCTTGTTCTAATGCGGCTTCGTTGAAGTTGCTCAAGTTCCAGTCCCTGTAAAGCTTTTATCCTGCAATCTCATCAAGTCATCGTTTACGCACAGCTGCGACAAAGCCCCAGCCTGGTTACACAGGCGCCACACCTGTGGTGACTGATGGTTGAAAATCCCATAGATTCTGACAACTTGCTCAAAAACGTCAAATGATTCGATGAACTTCCTGATCTCGCCTACCTGACTGGAGAATTTCTCGGTCAGATGTTCGCTTCTGAATTGTGCCATATCCAACCGAGCGCGCCTGATCTGGCCAGCAACCACCGGATCTGAACCCTCATGCGATAAATGTGAGCAAACAAGCAAATCTTCAATCAGCATAACCAACTGCTCAGCCCGCAAATTATTCACACGCATCGACACGAGATATTGTTCCACAAGCCCAGAGAAACTGGCTCTCAAACCATCCTCAGCAATGTCAGGGTTACGGCAGAACTCCCTGAACACCCGGTAGAAGCACAAACCGATAATATCGTTTGCCAGCTTCATTGCACTCATGTCACAAGGCTTGTTCTGCTGACGCCGGTGATGACGCAAAGGCAGCGATACCAGCTCAACAGACTTGCCTGCTATTTCTGTCATATAAATCGCAGATATAAAATCACTGCGCCGGGAGTGACCTCCACTGCCCGTTATCGACATAAGTGGCGCAAGATTCGGCACATCGACCAACAGACCAAGATTCCGGTACAGAGCGATGCCGCCTCTGCGGAACGATGGTTGACCATTTAGCTCTGCCCACTGCTGATGAGTTGCCAGCAGCGGTCGCGTGATATTGGCTTCGTTGTTCAGGTGCGCAATATCTGCCAGAAGATCACCAAGGGAAACAGCATGCCCAGGTGTATTGGCGTTTTGCCAGAGCACCGGAGATTCAAGATGATCACTGCGGGAGGAAGACAGGTCGTAGTAATAATCATCACGGGTGCTCAGCACAGAAAGCTGATAACAATGACTATTTCCCGTCGAGCCAGCAGCATTGCAACCGAGAAACTCATGCAATGAATAATAGGTGTCGAGTAGCTGCGTACGTATTGAGCTATAAAAAGGCAATGCAGGTGCATCAGAGTAAGCAGACACCAGCATGTCAGCCGTTGATTCGCGGCCTAACTTCGCAATCTTGCCAAGAAAATCCAGTTTTTGGGTAATCAGCTGACCATCCTGCAAGGCCAGCGTCTCAAACAGAAGGTCATCATCCAGAATTAAAACGTATTCGGGGCCATCTTCACGCTGAGTCATTTCCCAGCAGAAAAACTGCAGCAGTGTTCTGGAGTGCGCTATCGACTTTTTATGTAGTTCTTCACTGGCATAGATATCCCGGTAAGGAAAACGGAAACGACTCTGCCTCTGCTCCTGCAAGGTAATAACGCGAGTACAAAACAAATCACAAGTAAGCTCACTCACAGCCTGCTGGATTTCGTCCTCATTAACGCCATTAGTAAGCACCACATAATGACAATAACCAGAAAACTGAGGCTCAGCATTAATCTGCGCCGTCAGAGATAACATCTGCTCCCGAACGTTACGCGCACAGGATGATGTCACACCGATCAGCAGCCGGACCGGAGCCTCATTACGAAAAGAGCGCCACTGAATATCCATACAAGGCTCTCTGCTTTCCGGCTCGTATAGATAGCCAAACAACCGCGACGCCCGCTTCAGCGACTGTTCGAATACCTGAGCGCTCATACGCGCTGAATACTTACTGTAAAACCGGTCTAACCCCTGCCGTTTGCTCGCAGAACATAAGGTAACGCGATCACGACCATCCGTATGATGGCACCAGAGAGGCTGCGGATTAACCACAACCGCCAGATCGCGTAACTCACAGCACTCCAATACCCGTATGGCCAGATCTCTGTCCAGAGTACTGCGCATGGACTCATCAAACCCACCCGCCTGCCAGAACACCGTCATATCAATAAAGGTATTGCTTCCCTGCCAACCCGGATTACCAATAAGAAAGCTATCGATCGTTAAATCATCTGCGCTCACACGGGTCAGCTCAGCCTTATCAACCGTTTTACGGTGAAAGCTGGTCACGACAGCCGCAGCTGGCTCTTTACTCTGCTGGCTCAGCCGATAACAGGCCGACAGGTACGATGGATACCACTCATCATCGTCATCCAGAATCGCCAGATACTTCGCAGAAGATCCATTATGCGCCCGGAACGCCGCCTCAGCCCCTGTATTCCAGGCACCCGAGCCGGAGTGCCCCTGTGTACGGTGATTACGGATCACCCGAACACGAAACCAATCATCCGGAATCCCCTGCGGAAACATTTCCGCGAAATAAACCTCACGTACCTTCTCAGCACCGCGTACGATCGCTTCATATTCACGCTCGCAGTTATCGTCATCAACGATGTAAATACATTCAGGATTTACCGCCTGCTGTCCGAACACTGACGGCAGCGCACGTTCCAGAAGCAGACGCGTGCGGCGCTTCGAAGTCGCAATAATGACAACCACCGGAATATTCATAACTGACGTCCTTGTAAAGCACCAATACACAAGGTTGGTTCAGCGACATTCACTGCAGATAACGTCAGACCAAAACGGGTCTCAAGGGCAGCAATCTGATCTTGCCATTCAGGTAAAGAGACCGTCACCACATCCTTGTCCGATTGAAAAATCCTGAGCCGGTCTCGTTTAAGAAAAACAAACGCATCGCCAAGCACCTGCGCACAACGGATACCATCGTCAAAGGGATATTCTGTCGAACCATCAAAGCGATTCTGAATCATCTGCTCAACCTGTTCTTCATCCATCAGCGCCAGCGGAATACGCACAGACAAACTGCAACGCCCTTCTTTTTGCTGATAAATATCCAGCCAGTCGCCGTTACGATAAGAAGAAAACTCAATGCCATACGCCAAATAAGACGAGTCGCTATCAGCAGGAAATAAACGCACGCTCGGCCAGCCATTACCGACGTCGGCAAAATAGCGCTCACCGTCAATATCCAACACCAGCACCCGGTGGCAGTTCTGCCCATTGATAAACGCACTGTGTAGCCGGGCCTTAATTCCCTGCGCAGTCAAACGATCACGGAAAGCCAGTACCTTATCGGAACAGGTGCCACCTGTTGGGGAATCAGCCCCACCGGCATGGCACAAGCCAAGATAAAACAGATTATGGAAAGGCACCATTCTGCACTCATCCAGCATAAGTTGATGAACCCTATCCACCAGAGACGAATAGCCACTCATCGGTGTACAGCCCCCCGCTGGTCAATCAGATCATCAAATACCGGGTAAGCCGAAAAATACGGATGCACCTCCTGCGATGGGTAGCGGCCAGCAAACTGCTCCTGCCAGATTGCCTTCAATGCCTCCCGCTCTGAGTCGTGCTGTTTACGCAGGTGCCCGACTACCCGCTGACGCATACCACTGCCCACATCGCACGAGACTTTTTTGCGCCAGATAATTTCGTCGGGCAGATAGGCTTCCATCGCTGCGCGCAGGATCAGCTTATTCTGTTTTTCAGTCGCTGAGCGTCGATACAGATCGCTATGTGTAAGCCTCATCGCCCAGGCCACCAGATCACGATCCATAAATGGGCAACGGGTTTCTATGCCATGGGCCATGCAGGTTAAATCGACACGGCGCAGTTCTGTATTGCGTAAATCAGTGAGCAGCTGCTTACGGGTTTCTTGCCAGAGCGCGTCCGCTGAAAAATAGTGATACCCACCAAACAATTCGTCAGCCCCCTCACCGGAAAGTACGACCTTAAGGCCATCCCTTCTCGCAGCCTGAGCCAGCAGATAAGTACACAACCCGTTACTGATTACCGATGGGTTAAAGCTTTCCGTGGTGTAAACGAGAGAGCGGATAAGCGCATCCAACTCATCCGCTGTCGGCAGAGGAACAACGCGCAACGCAGGTAAGCCCAGCTTGCCAGCCAATAAGCGAACGTAATATTCATCCGCTGCGCCGCCTGATGAAAGGGTGTAATACACCACATCCCGGCGCTGCGCGTGCACCAGCGCCGCCACAATCGAACTGTCCAGCCCGCCACTGAGAAACACACCAAACGGCTCCTGCGCCACAGGCAAGCGCTTATTCACCGCATTCGTTAACAAGTGGCGCAAGTGACTCAACTTCTCTGCTGGCGGCATTGTTATTCCAGCCTGAGCAGTCAGCGAATTCGTCACCACAGGGGTTAACTCCCCTGTGAACAGGTTAAATTGGCAAACGCCAGAGGGCACTTGCTGAAACTCATCAACCCGATCCAGCGCTTTCAGCTCACTGCTGATAAATAGTTCACTGCCCGAGCGCCCGACAAACAAGGGCTTTTTCCCCAGCGGGTCACGCAGGCAATACACTTGTTGGTTTTTCTGGTCATAAATAACACCGGCAAAAAAACCATCCAATTCAGTAACGGCATTAAGACCCTGTTGCAGCAACAACGCCGGAATCACATGGCAATCATTGTCCGAAGACAATTCCAGTGTGTAGCGGCTGTGCAACGGCACCGAGTTAAATATTTCGCCATTCACGGCGCTGACAAAATCGCCATAAATAAACGGCTGCCCACCCGCCGGGGATGGATCATTAATCGCTAACCGGGCAAAGCCCATAGCCAGCTCACCGTTAAGCCATGTATCACATGCATCCGGCCCGCGATGCCTAAGGCGCTGCAGGCACTCAGGCAAACGCTCAGCAGCGGCTGGCCCAGCCAGCAGAATTACGCCACACATTCGTTGCCAGTGCCGGAGCAGATTCCGGTGAGAGCAATGGTGTTGATCGTCCAGTCCAGAAAAACGTCGAACACAGAAAAGTACTGCTGCAATAACGCCTGGCTCATTGACTCGTTATCACGGTGAATGCGGGCCTGATAATCATTCGGCCCAAACCCCAGATAAAGCGCCGCCGCTGGCAGATTGCTGACCATAGGGCATGGTCCGAATTTGCTCAGGGTGCGGTTTTCACAGCGTCCGGCGCCGGCATACAGTGCGGAATTTAACGACGAGAGCAACTCATCAGCGGCCAGGCCAGATTCGGCCTCGGTCGTTGGTTCGCGATAAAAAATCAGCGGCACGCCGTCGCGCACATAGCCCGTTTCTTCGAGACAGATAAACGCATTCAGCGATCCCAGAATATCTGGCATTAATTCATGAGCGACAGGCGAACCGACTTCTTCTTCACCCTGAATCAGCCACACCAGATCCGGCAGCGGCTCGCCCTGCTGAATACGCGCCTCAAGCACCGCTAACCGCGCCAGCAGCACCGCCTTATTATCGGCAATGCCACGCGCCCATAAACGCTCATCACGCGCGGTCAGGGTAAAAGGCGCTGACAACCACTGCTCAGACTCAGCAATGGCTTCAACATCGTAGTGGTTATACATCACCAGCACAGGGCCAGAGTCTTTCACTCTTCTGGCGATCATCAGCGGCTGGTCTGTCTGTGCTGCGCCATGTACCTCTACCTCAAACCCGATGGCCGCCAATCGCTGCTGCAAGAATGCCACCACGTCAGCATTGCCTTGCGCGTGACCGCTGACCGACTCCATAGCAATCAAAGCGGCAAGGTCCTGCAGGTAAGCGCTGAAATCCAACGGACCAATGCCATGACTAATGCCAGACTCATTCACAACCACGGCGCACCTCCTGATAAAACCCGCCGAATAAATTCATAACCTGTTCTGCGCTCAGATCATTGCCATCATGATCAGTCACTGGCATAAAACCCTCGTGATCATTGGTGTAACTGCACATGGTTTTAAACGCAGGATGCTGACTGAAATACACGGTCAGAAAAGCCCGCTTACACATACTCAGAAACATCACATCACTGAACGGCATCAGATCGCGGCCAATATCAATAAACACCAGGTTGCCGTTGGCATCAGTGCGGAAGTTCTCGGCCTTCACATTACTCAGGCAGACACCGGCCCGATGCATAGCGCGCAAAAAATTAACCATGCACGGCTGCTCACCACCGCGATAAGGCACAGACTCAAAACGCGGATAACTCACAACCAGATACTCACCTTTATGCACATCAAAGCGCGGCACGGGTGAATAATCATGGGAGGCTGCAGCCTTAAGACGCTGAGAAATCTGGCTCAGATGCGTAAACAGCAACATGGTGAAATCGCTGCGATAAAAGACTTTGAAAATCGTCGGGCCGCAAGTAAACACCACCCCCTCAGAGCCCTGCCCCAGCAGCTCAAACGTATAATCATGACACTGCTCTGAAAAACTCTGCTCAAGATAGTGCTCCAGCGTACGCAACGATTCAGATGGCTTACGCCCAACACCACTGAGCTGTATGCCCGAATAGGCGCGATGCTCACGGTCGTGCAACTGCGACAGAAATTGCTGTAACTCAGCCAATGAATCGAGCACACAGATGGTATCGTCCCGGCGCTGATCCAGCGTCAGCGAATTAAGCCGCTGATGCCAGCCCTGATCACCGATGCAGGCAATCGGCTTCTGCATCTGCCAGGCCAGGGCAATCTCAGACAAGGTGCCAGAGCCACCATCCAGTGCGACCACCGCATCACAGGCCGCCATCAGCACCGCATTACGGGCGACACCCAGCCCGGTGGGCAGAGCAATATCAATAAAAGGGTTCGCCTCGGTTTTTTGATACGACGGCAACACACCAATTACATCGCCGGGGCAATAATGAGCCGACTGATGCGCGCCCTGAGCGGCGTACATCATTACCCCGCCCATACCACCGCATATCAAACGGCAGCCGGAATCAACCACCTGCTGGCCAACCTCAAGCGCCAGCTGTTTCTGGCTTTCCGGCAGTGAATTGCTGGCAGAGCCAACGACGGCAATCAATAAACGTTGAGAAGGTTCGGTCATACGAACATCTCGTCCCTGAGAATCATCATGGCTTACAACACCTCAGCCAGCTGTTGCTCAGCGTCCGGGATAGTGACCTGGCCGGACAGGAGTTTGGGGAGAAGGGAGTCGCGTAGGTTGGTTAGCGAAACTGTTTCTTCAGCAAGTAAAAGTAATTTTTGTTGAATAGCTTTTGCCTGCTCATTAAACGCCTTCGCCACGTCATCTGATGGAATCAAAAATGGTATCGGACGAAAGTTCTTCTTGCTGATCTCAAGAAAGGTACTCCCATTTGCCCGGTCCATAATTGCGCCTAAGTTAGCGTGCAGCCAATTCAGCAAATACAGTGGGCCAAAAACTGTGTTGGGCAACAACGCAATCACTCCCTGATTGACCGACACAGGCACATCACTTATCGCCAGATAACCAATAGGTGCACGCGAAGACATCAGTACCGTTCCTTTGGGCAACTGCCCTGAAGAAATTTTATTTACACCGTCATCTGTGAGATGTCGTTCGGTATCCATAAGCACCCATGACGTCAGTTGCGACATGTCCTTTGGGGTGCAGAATGGGTGAACTCCACCCTCCCAGAAGTCAGGATTTTTGGTACTCGGAGTTCCACCACCGGTAGTCTCGATTACATCACCAATGGTTTTCACCTCCCACCCCTCTGGCACCCAGCCCATTTCTTCGGTAAAAACAAAGCGGTCGGGGAAGCGTTGTTGTATCTCAGACGGCAGGCGCTGGTCTGATAAATCAGTTTCAGGCAAGGCCTGTTCTGAGCTGGCGGCGTCGGTGGCCCCTGTGGTTTCGTTGGCGGTTTTGTTGGTCTGCTGGCGCAGCGCTTCGCGTTTGGCTGCGCGGGCCTGCGCTCTTGTTTGCAAGGCGTCGGGAATTTCGTGACCGGCGGCCAGAGCGTTGTCGATCACCGGGTCAAAATCCACAAACCAGCTTTTAAACAGCGCCCGCGCCATGGATTCGAGGGTGGTGTTAATCTGGCGGTTAAGGGCGATTTTGTTGTCGAGGGCCGCGAGGATAGAAACAATTTTGTCCTGTATTTCCAATGGAGGTAAAGACAACTCCATTAACTTTGCAGAGCCTACATTGAAGTGCTGCTGCACAGCGCCTACAAGATGAGCGTTCACGTGGCTGCTAGCGACGGTATTAACGTAATAAGCAAGAAAACGATTATTAATTTCTGGCCCACATCGAACAATCACGAGGTCGGAACAGTTAGCATTTTCCAACCATTGCGGAATAACCGCACATGTTCCCGGCTTCCCTGTGCGAACAATGACGACATCTCCGGGAGCAAGAGCAGATTTTTTTAACCTCTCGTTAAACTCTGGAGAAATGTATTTGATGTCATCCAGATTAACAGTAAAAGGATCGACATTTTTTGATCTGAGAAAAGGTACTCCTGACTCTATATACTCGGATGTCATAGAGCCAACATAGCCAACCGTGATTTCAGAGGCTACTTCTTCTAGTTTTACCTTCCGCCACTCACTCCCCATAACCCAGCCCCTTTAGGTTCTGTTTAATTACGGTATCCAGCTCCTGCGCTTCCGCCATCTGCTGGAACAGGGTTTGGGTGAGTTGCTGCATTTTTTCTTCGAACAGTTCGCCGTCGTCTTCGATTTCGGCGGCGCCGACGTAGCGGCCCGGTGTTAGTACGTAGTCGTTGGCTTTGATGTCGTCCAATGAAGCACTGCGGCAAAAGCCGGGGATGTCGGTGTATGAGTCAGACGTCAGACGTCCGACGTCCGACGAATCAGCAACTGGCTCCCCCCTCCACAGATGATACGTCCGCGCGATTTCGGCAATATCATCGGCGGTCAGTTCTTTATGGATGCGGCTGATCATGCTGCCCATATTGCGGGCGTCGATAAACAGGGTTTCGCCTTGGCGGTTACGATGTTGTTTGCGCCCGTCGCTGAAGGTCTGTGCCTTTTTATTTTTGGTTAAGAACCACAAGCACACAGGTATCTGGGTGGTGTAAAACAGCTGGCCCGGCAGGGCGATCATGCAGTCGACGAGGTCGTTTTCGATGATCTGTTTGCGTATCTCACCTTCGCCTTTGGTGTTGGTGCTCATGGAGCCGTTGGCCAGTACAAAGCCCGCGACGCCGTTGTCGCTGAGCTTGCTGATCATGTGCAGTATCCAGCCGTAGTTGGCGTTGCCGGTAGGCGGGGTTTCGTAACCGGCCCAGCGTGGGTCGTCGGTGAGTTCATCCGGGCCACGCCATTCTTTTAAGTTAAACGGCGGGTTGGCGATGATGAAGTCGGCTTTTAAGTCCGGGTGCTGGTCTTTAAAGAAGGTGTCGGCGGGTACGTCTCCGAGATTGGCGCTGATGCCCCGGATCGCCAGGTTCATCTTGGCCAGCTTGTAGGTGGTGCTGGTCTGTTCCTGGCCGTAGATGGAGATGTCTTTTTTGTTGCCCTGATGGTTTTCAACAAATTTGACCGACTGCACGAACATACCGCCGGAGCCACAACACGGGTCGTAGATTTTGCCGTGATAAGGTTCGATCATTTCGGCCAGCAGGTTAACCACGCACTTGGGCGTGTAGAACTCGCCACCGCCTTTGCCTTCGGTGGCGGCAAAGTTGCCGAGGAAGTATTCGTACACTCGACCGACGATGTCGGTCTCGCTGGCGGAGCCTTCTTCACCAACGATAGTGTCGATGTTGTTGATGGCGTCGATCAGGGCTGCGAGTTTGCTGGCATCCAGCCCTAAACGTGAGAAGTAGTTATCTGGCAGTGCGCCGCGCAGGGCTTTGTTGTTTTTCTCGACGGTGTGCAGGGCGGTGTCGATTTTAACGGCGATGTCGTCCTGCTTGGCGTTTTTGGCGATAAAGTCCCAGCGGGCGTCTTCCGGCAGGTAGAAGGTGTTGGTCATAGTGTAAAACTCGACCATATCAACGTAATCGCCCTGCCCTTCATCGATCATCTGCTGTTTGCGCTGCTCGAATTTATCGCTGATAAATTTGAGGAAGATCAGCGACAGCACCACGTGCTTGTATTCGGACGATTCTACCGAGCCGCGCAGTTTGTCGGCGGTGGCCCACAGGGTTTGCTCGAAGCTTTGTTTTTTGGCGTCTTTTTTTGCTGCTGGTTTGCGGCTGGCTTTCTGTTTGACGTCGTTCTGGTCCGCTGGCGTGCGTGCCATGAGTGATTCCTTAGTGATTGCAGGGGCACTGCGAAAACAGCGGTTGCTTAAACGGCTGTTTCAGTAACACTGGCTAATGCCCATATGTTTTATATTTGGTTGCGTCAGGATGGCTGATTAATTTCCAGCGCTCAGTCTTCTGCGCTCAATCCTCGGCAAAGTAATCCGAGTCTATCGCTTTCACCTGATACGTTTCTTTTACGCTGACGCCCAGGTTGTGTTTGATCATGAGTTCGGCCAGTTGCTTGCCGTCAATCAGTACCACCTTTTTCTCTATCAGCGATACATAATCCAGCGCATCGCGGCTGAAACGACTGGTGGTAATAAACACGCCTTTACGCGCGCGTTTCATTTCCAGTGCGCCAACAAAAGCCTGTATATCCGGGCGGCCTACCGCAGCATCGGTGTAGCGTTTGGCCTGCAGGTAGATGGTTTCCAGCCCGAGCGGATCTTCGTTGATAATGCCGTCGATACCGCCGTCGCCAGTATACTGGGTTGCACTGCCGGAGTCCTTACTCCAGCCGCCATAGCCCATGGCCTGCATCATCTGCACGACCAGCACTTCAAAGAATTGCGGGGTTTGTTTTTTGACCAGTTCGATCAGGTCTTCAGCCAGAGCGCTGTTAAGGGTTTGCCAGGCGGATTTGATCTGTTCATCCGGCGTGGTGTCATCTTCATGCGTTGTTTTGGCTTCATCCGCTGACGCATCGGTTGCATCTTTTACCGGGCGGATAAATTCCAGAAACTCCGGAAACTGCTTCAGATAGCCATTATTGATAGTCTGACCAGACTGCAGTGCCTGCTGACCACGGTCGGTTATCTGCACAAACCCAGGCTTGGGAATGCTGAGCAAACCGGCTTTATGCAGATACGTTCTGGCCCAGCCCAGACGGTTAGAGACCACGGTGCGATTGCCGGAACTGGCAATGGTTTCTGCCCGTTGTTCTTCCGATATCTGTAATGCATTGCAGAGCGGGGTTTTTAACTCAGCCAATGAGTGCACCCGGCCATCGGCAATCTGGGAGACTAATGGCTGCATAAAGGCTTGGTAGTTCGGGATCGGCATTCCGTGTCCTTACAGGCGTTACTGCTTTTGGGCTGTGATTATACTGAGTGTTTCGTCAATGCCTATCCCTGATTTTGGGCGAGTTAATACGGCAACACACTGCCATCCCAGTGCAGCAGGTGGCCGTGTTGCTCAGGTTGTAAATTGAGCAATACGTCTCTGATGCGCTGCGCGGTTTGTTGCGGGGTGTAGAGTTTGCCGGGGGCGATATTCTGCTGAAACGGTGCCGACAGGCTGGTGTTGGTGGTGCCGGGGTGTACGGCGGCAACCAGGCAGTGCGGCGCTTTGCGCTGCCATTCAAGACTAGGGCACCTCTGAATAATTCAGTGCCCGCTTCGGCTTACTGAAAAAATTCAGATCAAGGCGCCACGTTGAAGGCATAGCGGGTTACGTCAAAACGTGGCAACACCGAGCTGGACTTTTTCAGCAAGCCCCGAAGGGCGTGGGCTGCAAAGCGTTTTGACGGTGTTGTCGATTTTATAAAGGACTCGCCATTCACTGCAATCGACGCCTTGTCAAAAGCACTCTGCAGCACTCACGCGAAGCTGTGCAGAATTATTCAGAGGTGCCCTTAGTTTTTTATAAACATATTGAGCGCGGCTTTGCTCATGCGGTAGCTGTACCAGCCGCCCAGCTGGTTGTCGCTGATGCTGCCGACCATGGCCGATAACGATAACCAGCGCAGCTGGCTGTCACGTTTAATAAAGGGAGCCAGTGCCTGAGCGGTGTGAATATGGCTTATCACGTTGCTTTGCAGGCTGTGCTGCAGCCAGTCGGCGCTAAGTTCTTGCAGGGATTTTTCCGGGCCGCTTTGCTGGTTATGGAGTATGCCGTTGCAGACGATGACAGCATCGGGTGTGCCTTCACGGCGGATAAAGGCCTGCAGCTCGGCCACGCTGTGCGGTTCGCGGGTGTCGGTCTTGCAGTGGGCGCTGGCGGCGGAGTCTGGCCCGCGGCCACTGCTGATTACGCGCACGGCCTGGGTGGCCTGTCCTTGCTCCTGACCCTGACCCTGACCCTGACCCTGACCCTGACCCTGATTCTGGCTCTGGCAGTGCTCAATTAAGGCTTTGGCAATTTCGCTGCCGCTACCGGCAATCCACAATGTGCGCATGTTATGTCCTTTTTTATTTCTTTTTGCAGTTTAAAGCGGGCTGCCGCATTGCATTCAACCGGCAGCGACTCTACCTTATTGGAAACAGACACACAGAGTAAGGAACATCCGCATGATTAAGGTGATTATCGAGCGCAATATTGCCGAGGGTATGGAATCTACCTATGAGCAGATTATGAAAACCATGCTGCGCACGATGGTTGAAGCACCGGGCTATACCTCCGGTGTTAACTATATCGATATGAAAAACAGTGCCCACCGGGTGATTATCACCACCTGGCAGAGCGAACAGGCGTGGGATATGTGGAAGCATACCGAGCAGCGCGCGGCACTGCTGGCGGCGATTAAACCGATTCTGGTGGATGAAGAGAAAATTACCCTGCTGACGGTGTGATGAACGATCTGTTTTTGTTCTGACATGCCCGGCCTGACAGCCAGCAGTGACACAGAGAGCAACCAGCAATGCCCGCCCTGTTTTCAGGGCGGGCATTGCTGTTTTAGGCATTGTTGTTTTAAAAGCCGCACTCTGCGAAAGCGAGAATTTTTGAGGAATGAAGCGTGTGAGATAACGCGGCGAATGACCTTTGTGGCATAACACCTGTGGGAACGACTTTCAGTCATGATGTTAGTTATCACGGCAAAATGCCGTTCCCGCAAACAATAGGGTTTTAACCAGGTTCAATAGACGTCTTTACGGTAAC
This sequence comes from Thalassolituus hydrocarboniclasticus, assembly GCF_025345565.1. Taxonomy (NCBI): domain Bacteria; kingdom Pseudomonadati; phylum Pseudomonadota; class Gammaproteobacteria; order Oceanospirillales; family Oceanospirillaceae; genus Thalassolituus; species Thalassolituus hydrocarboniclasticus. The sequence goes on from NZ_CP054475.1 coordinate 2,264,658, forward strand.
GCCCCTGCTGTTGCAGGCGCTCGGTTGCGCGTTTGCCGAGCCATTGCTGCAGCAGCTGATCGATATCGCTGGCCATGCCATCACGACTGCCGCAGATATAAATCGCCGCGCCTTGTTTCAGCCATTGCAGCAGGCGTTTTTGTTCACCTTGCAACGCATGTTGCACATAGCCGCGGTGGCTTCGTCCACATAGCGCAGGCAGTTCTGCAGCGCCGGATGCGCGCGAGTAACAGCGGTCGAGCTCAGTAAGTACGCCACTCTGATACCAGTGGTCGAGCTCCTGCTGCCAGATGCGGTCATGTTCCGGACTACGTTCACCAAACAGCAACCAGCAAGAGGCTTGTGAGTTTTGCAGGCTGCGCTGTTTAAGGTGGGCACGCAGTCCGGCCAGGCCGGTGCCATTGCCGATCAGAATCAGTGGCACAGCCGTTGGCGGCGCATGAAAAGCAGGGTTACTGCGCACGCTGAACCGGCTTGTGCTGCCGGGCTGCCATTGCTGGCACAACCAGCCGGAGCCCAGTCCGGGTTCGCCGTTATCGTGGTGCTGTTCACGCACCAGCAGACGCAGATGATTCTCTTCCGGCAGGCTGGCAATGCTGTAATCGCGGTAGCGGCCGGCCAGCCATAAGCGGGCAATATCTCCGGCCTGCCAGTGGCTGTGATGCGGCTTGCTCAGATGCAGTTCATACAAAGCGGCCCCCGGACTGCCGGGGTTTAACCAACGCCGTTGTTCCAGCGTCAGTGCTTCTGTTGCGGTATGAACGTCTGCTACAGCGTCCGTCAGGGTAAATCCCTGCGCCGCCAGCTGCTGTTGCCACAGCTGCAACGTCTGGCGTTCCTGGCGATTCACGCAGAGCGGGTCAAACATGGGTTGCGCACCGGCCTGTTGCAGCTGTTTGTGCAGCTGCAGACCAAATGCGCAGAACTGCGGGTAGTCATCGTCGCCCAGCGCCAGAATGGCGTAGCGTACGTCCTGCACAACATGCTGCCCCTGCTGCTGACTGTGCTGCAGACGACGGAGAAATTGCTGGCCGTTGGCCGGCGCTTCACCATCGCCATAGGTGCTGGCAATGATCAGTAAGCGACGGCTGACGGCCAGTTGCTGCGGGCTCAATTGGTTGAGGGACAGCAGGGCCACCGCCTCGCCGCCCTGCTCTAACTGCTGGGCTAAATCCCCGGCCAGTGCGGCTGCCGTGCCGCCTTCGCTGGCGTAGGCAACAAGAATTTCAGGCAAATCAGGATGAGCAGCGCGGCGGTTATGCCAGAACTGCCGCAGGGAAGCGCGAAAACACCAGAGCGTGAGCAGGCACCAGCCAAGTATCAGCAGGCTGGCCTGCCCCCAGGGTTGCAGAGAGATCATGATCAGTCCGGCAAAACCTCAAGCACGGCCACATAGCTGCCGCTGCGTTCGGTGGCCGGTTTTTGCGCTTTATTGTCTTTGTATTCGGCTTCCAGAAAGTAACGTCCGGCGCCGTTCCAGCGCACGGTGATTTCACCTTTGCTGTTGGTTTTCAGGGTGATGGCTTCCTGCGCATTGCGGTAGCGGGTGCCTTCGCGGATCAGGGTAACATCGGCACCCTGTGCGGCTTCACCGTCGATCAGAAAACGGAAGCTGGCTTCTTCACCGGCAAACAGATCGTTCGGATGCGTGACGGCCACCAGCTCCAGTCCCTGCCCGCTGGCTGCCAGTGCGTTGCGGGATGGCGCTCCCAGGGTGACAAAGGTTTCCATACGGCGGGACGCCTGCGATACCACTAATTTTTCGGCGTTTTCCGGTACGGCTTTGGCAAAACCTTCGGCGCTGTATTGCTCACCACGGCCCGGATACATACGGCGCTGTCCGTCTTCTTCCCACAGGGCGCGCAGACCGGATGAGGCGATAAACAGGCGATAGGTGCCTTCCTGCTTTAATGCCAGATCAAACACGCTGCGGTATTTGCCGGTGTGCAGATTTTCAACCTGACCGGCGCTGCCGTCAGGGTTGAGCACCTGTACGTCGCTGAAACGGCCGGGGTTGTAGTTGGCGAGAAAAATATCGTTGGAAACCGCGGCATCAAAGCTGACCCAGCGGTTTTCGCCAGACAGTACGGTTTCCTGCGGTACGATCCAGGCGCGGTGTGCCTGTACGGCCACACTGCCCAGCACCAACGCGGCGACTAAGAATGGTTTGAATGGGGTTTTATTCAACATGTCGGTGTCCTGTTCAGGGTTTAATGCTTACAGCCACAGCACCCAGTTCGGTGCTGCCGCTGGCGGTGAAAGTAGCGGGTTGGGTCTGCGGCCAGCTGAACGGAATATCGACCACTTCGCGCCCGCCCACTTCGCGCGCGGCTTCTATCCGCAGGGTGTAATCACCTCCGGCCAGTTCATGCAGAGGCGCGCTGCCGAAGTGGAATTGCAGATGATGCTGACCCGACCCTTTGGTCGCGCCGGTAACGCCATCGACCGGCATCTGCAGTGTGCGGCCGCTGCGACGCCACCACTGGCGCATATCTTTCAGCCATTTTTCGCCTTCGTTGTTGCGCATTTCTGCGTCGTACCAAACGGCCAGATTGGTAACGGCTCTGGTGCTGTTGTTCTCAATCCAGATGGCAACATAAGGCTTGTGATATTCAGCGACGTTCTGGCGCGGAATTTCGACCGCGAGAGTCAGCTCAGCGGCGCTTGCCGACTGCACACTCACGCATTGTGTTGCGGCGAGCAATAATGCCGGCAGCAACGAACGCGGTATCGGGTTCTTCATATTCATTCCTTTAATGCACGCTCAAAATAATGATCAGCAGCGGGATAACCACGCCCAGTGCCACCAACGGCCAGGTGGATGGGCGCTGGCGGGCGTAACGCATCAGCAGCCATAAACCGCTGAGGGAAAAAACCAGACACAGCAGCGAAAAAATATCGATAAACCATGACCACAGCGGGCCGGTATTGCGGCCTTTATGCAGGTCGTTCAGGTACGAAATCCAGCCGCGTTCGGTGCGTTCGTAAAGCAGCACACCGCTGTCGGTTTCAATGCTCAGCCAGGCATCACCGCCGGGTCTGGGCATGCCCAGATACACTTCATTGCTCTGCCATTCGGCGTCAGTCGATGGCACGCTGATGTTATGTTCGTGCAGCAACCATTGGCGCAGCGCCAGCGGTAACGGCCCGGCGCTGCGCCCGGACAGGGTTTTTAACAAGGTGGCGGACAGCTCGGTTTCCAGCGTTACCGTCACCGGTTCTGCCTTGATGTCCGCCGCGTGATTTAACGTAATGCCGGTAAAGGCAAACAGAATCATGCCCACCAGACACAGAGCCGAGCTGATCCAGTGCCACTGGCGCAGACTGCCAAAAACGATGCCCGATACAGACAGGCGGGCAGATAAAGATCGGATCATCCGGATACATCACTCAGGGCTGAAACAGCGTTAAAACGGCAGCATCCGGAGGAAGGCTGCACTCAGGGTTGTTCTGCAAAGGGGTCTTCTGTTAGTGAAACTTCCTGATGCCAGCACGCGGCCCCGAACGGAGCCGTATGCTGACGCAGGCGGTCGCAGCATCAGAAGCGGTAGTTCACGCCCAGCCACAGGTTGCGGCGTTTGTCTTTGTTGTTGTAATCGTCGATGTAGGTGATTTCACCGTCGTCATCGTAATCACCGTCGGCGGCATCGCCCTCAACCCCATCCTGAAAACGGGTCTGGTAGCTGGTGAAGTCTTCGTCCAGCAGGTTGTTGATACGGCCGTTAACGCTCAGATTGGCGCTGATTTCGTACGACGCGCCGAGGTGCAACACGTTGTAGTTTTTGAAGTACAGCGCGTTGCCATCTTCATCCACATCGCGGAAGCGTGACGAGCGGGTTTCGCTGGTCAGGTAGACGTTGGCTTTGTCGTTAATATCCCAGCCCAGCGTCAGGTTCGACATGTGCTTGGCACTGTTGGTCAGCGGCTGGCCTTTTTCATTACCGGACAGCTGTTTGCTGTCGGTGTAGGTGTAGTTGGCACGCAGTGACAGCGCTTCGCTCATCTGCCAGCGGGCTGCAACTTCGGCCCCGCGCACCAGCGCTTCGTCGATGTTGATTTTCTGACTGTAGGTGGTGTAGTTCAGCGTTTCGTACTCACCCAGATTCACACACGGCTTGGCGCCGTTGGTGCTGGCACAGGTTGGTACCCGGTCGCCGCTGGCGATTTTGTCTTTGAACTTGTTATGGAAAGCGGTGATGTTGAAATTATGACCCCCTTCCATAGCTTCCCAGTAGAGTGCCAGTTCGCTGTTGACGCTTTTCTCCGGCTCCAGATCCGGGTTACCGGCAAACGGACTGGTACCCTGCCCACCAAAACCGGTGATGCCGTTGAACAGGTCAGTGGTTTTCGGGGTTTTATAACCGGTCGACACGCCACCTTTGACTGTCCAGCTCAGGTCGAGGTTGTAAACACCGTACAGACGCGGGCTGACATTGCTGCCGAACACATCGTGATTGTCGTAACGCAAGCCGGTGGTCAGGGTGAAATCATCCAGCATCGACCAGTTATCTTCTGCGAACAGCGAGTACATGGTGAAGTCGGAGGTTTCGCTGCCGGCGTCACCGCCTTCCAGACCAAAGACTCCGTCTTCCAGCTCAGCAACAATCACCTGACCGCCAACCACTACCTGGTGGTGACCATAAAAATCATTAACCGGCATATCGACTTTGGCATCCAGGGTGTACTGGCTGCTTTCCATGGTGCGTTTCGGACGCGGCAGGAAGGTGTTTTGCGCGATGGTTTTGCGCTCGTCTTCGCTCAGACCGGCATAAGCACCGGTGCCGTCGTACATCTGTTGCAGCAGTTCACGCTCAGCCACCGAGAAAGGCACAGTACGGCCTTTATTGGCGGTAGAAATATGCTGCAGCGACACCCAACTGCTGCCGAAGGACCATTCGCCCTCATGGGCAATGGCCCACTGGTCACGGGTGAATTCCTGATCTTTGGCATAACCGACCCGCGGCTGCACCTGACCACCGCGCACACGCCAGATGGTGTCGATGCTGTCGACGGTGCCCAGCGGGAAGCTGCCATCCGCCAGTGGTTTGTTGTCGTAGGTCTGTTTTGACTGATCAATATCCAGCGTCAGGGTCTGATTGGCGGCCGGTTTCCAGTTCACGCCAAAACCCAGATTGGTGTTGGTGTTATCGGTGGTTTTACCACCGGAACCAAAGCCCAGAGTGCGGGTGTGGCTGACACCAGCCGGGTCGGTTGCATCTTCATATTCAGGCTCTGACGCATCGCGCTGATAAAAACTGCCGCGCAGCTCAACACCCAGTACATCTTTGATCACCGGCCCCATCAGGCTGAAATCGGCGGTGGTGTCATTACCGTATTCGTCCTGCTCCTGGAATGAACGGCCGAGAGTGACAGAACCCGCCCATTCATCGGTGACTTTTTTGGTAATGATGTTAATCACACCACCCAGCGCATCGGCACCGTATAGGGTTGAAGCCGGGCCTCGGATAACTTCGATACGTTCAATCGCATCCAGTGGCGGAACATGGTTGAACTGATTACCACCGAAATTATTCGGGTAAATATCGCCATGGTTGTTCTGGCGGCGGCCATCGATCAGCAGCAGGGTGTAATCCGCTCCCATGCCACGGATACTGACCGAACCCTGGCCGGTTTTATCGCGGGTTTCACCGATATCCACACCTTCCAGCTCACGTACGGCATCCAACAGTGTCATGTACGGACGGGAGCGCAGATCTTCCTGAGTAATCACAGAAATACTGGCCGGCGCCTCAACAACTTTCTGCTCAAAACCGGCAGCCGATACCACCATTTTACCGAGGTCTACCGGATTTTTTTCTGCCTGTTCCGCTTGCGCAGAAAACGTAGCTAAGGCAATCGCGGCTGGCAAAACGGCCTGGCGCCAGTGAGTTGGTCTGATCATTGTGCTGTCCCCTGTTAAACACATGCTGGTCATAAATCCGGCTTATTTGACAAAGCCATCAAAAACGACCCGCATCCTAACAAGAACAAAACACATTTGCGAATAGTTTTTATTTAGATAGGGAATTAAATCTCATTTGTGTTGTCGCGCAAACTACCCCATCACAGAACGAACAAACGCAGCCACCGCTGCCGCCGCCTGCTGCATATGCTGCTCATGGCTATAGCCGGATTTTTTACGCGGTTTTAAGTCATGGTCGCCGTCTTCCAGCCATACCCACTGCAGTGAGTCATCCAGGGTATAGCCATCCACTTCGTCTTTATTGCCCAATGCGTCACGCGTGCCCTGCACAATCAGCAAGGGGTGCTGCAATTGCTGCAGATGATCTGTGCGCAGCGACTCAGGTTTACCGGGCGGATGAAACGGATACCCCAGACAGGCACAGCCGCGGATCAGGCTGGCAACCTCGTCCTGCTCACCGGCTTCCTGCATTAATAAAGAAGCAACCCTCCCGCCCATGGATTTACCGCCAATGACACAGGGACGCCCCAGCTGGCGGATTAATGCGCGGTAATCGTCCAGCAGCGCCGGCATACGCTGTGGCGGGCGGCGCTTACCATCAATGGCGCGCTGTTCCATATACGGAAAATCAAAGCGCACAACAAAGATTCCCTGCGCAGCAATCAACTCTGCCATCGCTTGCATAAATTCACTGTCACTGCCGGCACCCGCGCCGTGAGCGAAAATAAATAACGGATCGAGCGGATCACCGTTTTCTGTGTATTTTTTGTTCATTTAAATCCTGTTCAGAGTTGGCCTTCAGGGAAAATTGTCGCATGACTTGCAATTGTGTTTCCTGTCCCCAGTGCTTCTTGCGCTATATCAAGATTCACGGTTGCCACTTCCTTATGATTTGCTCAACCGTCATCAGAATAACGTACAGCTATTCTGTAACGGCAGAGAGTGTGGGCTGTTTGCTGGTGCTGATCATAACCATGATTGTGATACAGGTTCCCGGTTAGCCGTTCATAAGCTCCATAAAAGCAGGATAACCTGCTGTAAAATCTGGTGTTTTTCCGGTGTTTGATTGCAAATAGTGGCCTCAAACACCATAATTGCGCCGATTTTTTTAACCCTCAATCCTCGCTGTTAAATGGAATCTGATCATGAGCACAGCATTTGACCATCCCGAGTACAACTACAAGGTGGTAAGACAATTTGCCATCATGACCGTAGTTTGGGGCATTGTTGGCATGGCGGTCGGTGTACTTATCGCTGCCCAGCTGGCTTGGCCTGCACTGAACTTTGATACGCCTTGGCTGTCTTTCGGTCGTTTACGTCCGCTGCACACCAACGCGGTTATTTTTGCTTTCGGTGGTTCTGCACTGTTTGCAACGTCTTACTACATTGTGCAGCGCACCTGTCGCACCCGTCTGTTTTCAGACACGCTGGCAAGCTTCACGTTCTGGGGCTGGAATGCCGTGATCGTTGCAGCGGCTATTACTCTGCCAATGGGTCTGACCTCTACCAAAGAATACGCTGAGCTGGAATGGCCAATCGACATTCTGGTTACTCTGGTATGGGTTGCTTATGTTGTGAACTTCCTCGGCACACTGGCTATCCGTAAAGAAAGCCATATCTATGTTGCCAACTGGTTCTTCGCAGCCTTCATGATCATGATTGCGATCCTGTACGTGGGTAACAACCTGGCCGTACCGGTATCCCTGACCAAATCTTACTCCATCTGGGCCGGTACTATTGATGCCATGATCCAGTGGTGGTGGGGCCACAATGCGGTAGGTTTCTTCCTGACTGCGGGCTTCCTGGGGATTATGTACTACTTCGTGCCTAAGCAGGCTGGCCGTCCGGTTTACTCTTACCGTCTGTCCATCGTGCACTTCTGGGCGCTGATTTCTATCTACGTTTGGGCCGGTGGTCACCACCTGCACTACTCCGCTCTGCCTGACTGGGCCCAGACTGCCGGTATGGTTATGTCTCTGATCCTGCTGGCACCAAGCTGGGGCGGTATGATCAACGGTATGATGACGCTGTCCGGTGCATGGCACAAACTGCGTAACGACCCTATTCTGCGCTTCCTGGTTGTATCTCTGTCTTTCTACGGTATGTCTACCTTCGAAGGCCCGATGATGTCGATCAAGACCGTAAACGCGCTGTCTCACAACACTGACTGGACCATTGGTCACGTTCACTCCGGTGCTCTGGGCTGGGTTGCCATGGTATCTATCGGTGCCCTGTATCACCTGATTCCTATCATGTTCGGCCGCAAAGCCGGTGATATGCACTCCATCAAACTGATTAACGTTCACTTCTGGCTGTCCACTATTGGTACCGTACTGTACATCGCTGCGATGTGGGTAAACGGCATCATGCAGGGTCTGATGTGGCGTGCAGTTAACGCTGACGGCACCCTGACTTACAGCTTTGTTGAATCTGTAGAAGCCTCTCATGGCGGCTATGTGGTTCGTGTACTGGGTGGTGCGCTGTTCCTGACCGGTATGCTGATCATGGCTTACAACGTGTTCATGACTGTACGCGCGGCCAAGAAAGAAGCTGGCAACGCAGTTGCAGCACAGGCTTAAGGAGTACTGAAACATGATTAAGCACGACAATATTGAGAAAAGCCTGCCGCTGATGGTGGTGATGATCGTCATCGCCCTGAGCTGGGGCGGTATGGTGGAGATCGTTCCACTGTTCTGGCACAACGACACCAACCAGCCGGTAGAAGGCCTGAAGCCTTACACCGCAATGCAGCTGGAAGGCCGTGATATCTACATCCGCGAAGGCTGTCACGTGTGTCACACCCAGATGGTTCGTCCGTTCCGCGCCGAAACTGAGCGTTACGGTCCGTACTCCACCGCTGGTGAATCCGTGTACGAGCATCCGTTCCTGTGGGGCTCCAAGCGTACCGGTCCTGACCTGGCGCGTGTAGGTGGCCGTTACTCTGATGAGTGGCACCGCGCACACATGTACAACCCACGTGATGTTGTGCCTGAGTCGATCATGCCATCTTATCCATGGTTGTTTGAAGACAAGATCGATGGCCGCCTGACTCCGAAGAAAATGGAAGCCCTGCGTATGGTCGGCGTACCGTACACCGATGCTGACATTGAAGGTGCTAAAGAGGCCGTTGACGGCAAACGTGAAATCGAAGCTCTGGTTGCTTATCTGCAGCACCTGGGCACTGTAGTCACTAAACGGTAAATCCCATGGATATTAACGACGTGCGTGGTTTGGGCACCATATTCGCCCTGATAGCTTTTGCCGGTATTTTCTGGTGGGCCTATGGCTCCAGCCGCAGGAAGCGTTTTGACGATGATGCCCAGATACCATTTCTTGATAACGAAGAAATGCCATCGCACGACGATAAAGATCGGAGTAAATAAATATGTTAAGCACTTTCTGGCAAGTGTGGATTGCAGTCATCGTACTGGGATCCATGATTGGTTGCGGCGTACTGATCATGTACACCAGCCGCGGCCAGCGTAAAGAAGAGACTGACCAGACAACTGGTCATGATTACGACGGTATTCAGGAACTGGACAACCCGCTGCCACGCTGGTGGGTATTTATGTTCTGGGCAACCATCGTGTTTGGTTTTGGCTACCTCGGCGTATATGGTCTGGGTAACTTCGACGGCCTACTGACGGTTGAAGTGGACGGCGAACAGGTTACCTGGACGTCTGCCAACCAGTGGAAAGCCGAAGTACAGAAGTTCGATGCTGACATCGCGCCACTGTATGCCAAGTACACCGCCACTCCTGTTGAGGAACTGGTTAAGGATGCAGACGCTCTGCAAACCGGCCAGCGCCTGTTCAAGAGCAACTGTTCTGTATGCCACGGCTCTACCGCCAAAGGCGCTCAGGGCTTCCCTAACCTGACCGATAACGATTGGCTGTATGGTGGCGCTCCTGAGAACATCAAGCACACCCTGACTTACGGTCGTCAGGGCGCGATGCCAGCCTGGGGTGGTGTTCTGGGTGAAGAAGGCACCGCTGACATGGTTAGCTATGTTCGCAGCCTGTCTGGCCTGAAGCACGATGCTGAAGCGGCTGAACGCGCTGCACCTAAGTACCAGCAGCTGTGTATGGCTTGTCACGGTGCAGACGGTAAAGGCAGCCAGCTGGTTGGTGCTCCGAACCTGACCGACGACATCTGGCTCTACGGTGGTTCTTCCAAGCAGATTGAGTTCACTCTGAAGCATGGTCGTAACGGTAAAATGCCTGCTCACCTGGAAATTCTGGGTAGCAACGCTGAAGCCAAGATCCACCTGCTGACCACTTACGTTTACTCGCTGTCTCACCAGCAGTAAGCGCAGCAAGACCCCGGACAGGCAACTGCATCCGGGGTTGAGCTAAGGCAATAAAAACAGAAAAAAGCGGCTTAAAGCCGCTTTTTTCGTTATAGCGACAGGCAACAGGCTATATAATTGCCGCGTTATATAGAGCGCTGTGAAGCCCTGCTCCGTCTCTGGTTTTATCAGGCGCCATCATGCACATCCAACCAAGGTGATTTGCCGTTATGAGTAATATTCCGGTCAAAGATGTCACACCAAAAACCCAAAGCATGTATGAAAAACGTAAGAAAATTTACGTTCGTGAAATTGAGGGTTTTTTCCAGAAATTACGTACATGGTCGCTGTGGGCGTTAATGCTCGGCTATTTCGGCAGTGCCTGGCTTAACTGGGAAGGCCGACAGGCCATTCTGTTTGATCTGCCGGCGCGCCAGTTTCATATTTTTGGCATTACCTTCTGGCCACAGGATTTTATGCTGTTGTCGTGGCTGTTAATTATCTGCGCCTTCGGTCTGTTCACCATTACTAACCTTGCCGGTCGTATCTGGTGTGGTTACACCTGCCCGCAGTCGGCCTGGTCATTTATTTTTATGTGGATTGAAGAACGTACCGAAGGTACCCGCAACGCCCGCATAAAACTCGATAAAGAACCGATGAGCGCGAGCAAATTCCGCAAAAAAGCACTGAAGCATACATTGTGGATGATCATCGCTATCTGGACCGGCATTACCTTCGTCGGTTATTTCACCCCGATCCGCGAACTGGTGCCTGATTTCTTAACACTGAATGTCGGTGGCTGGGGGCTGTTCTGGATTGCATTCTTTACCGCGGCCACTTACATCAATGCCGGCTGGATGCGTGAACAGGTTTGTATCTACATGTGCCCTTACGCGCGTTTTCAGTCGGTTATGTACGATCCGGATACGCTGGCCGTTTCCTACGACGTGAACCGCGGCGAGCCGCGCGGCAAACGCAGCAAAAAAGCCAAAGAAGAAAGCGATACCACTCAGCTTGGTGATTGTGTTGACTGCTCACTGTGCGTACAGGTGTGTCCGACCGGCATCGACATCCGCGATGGCCTGCAATACCAGTGTATTGGCTGTGCTCTGTGTATCGACGCCTGTGACTCCATTATGGAAAAACTGGATAAGCCGAAAGGTCTGATCCGCTACACCACCGAAAATGAGCTGGAAGGTAAGAAAACTCATTTCTTCCGTCCGCGTCTGGTCGGTTATGCCGCAGTACTGCTGATTATGATGGGCGCTTTCGTGTACGCCATCGGCACCCGTACGCCGTTTAAACTGGATATCGAACGCGACCGCAGCGCGCTGTACCAGATGACTGCCAACGACACCGTCACCAACGCTTACACGCTGAAGCTGATTAACATGTCGCAGACACCGAAGACCTACACTCTGAGTCTGAATGGCCTGGAAGGTATGAAAATGGATGCTCCGACCACACAGTACCTGCGTGTTAACGAGCTGAAGGAAGTGATTCTGACCATCGAAATTGATCCGGAAGAAGTGCATATGCCGGCCAGTAAGGTGGATATCGAATTCGTGATTACCGACAGCGAAACCGGCGAGGAAGTCGCACGCGAAGAAAGCCGTTTTATTGCTCCACGCAGCTGATTAATCCCGGCGGCAGCCCTGTCATCAGCAGTTGCTGCCGGTATCTGCAGAAAAATAAAACGCGCCGGCCGGTTCCATGATCAGTGTCAGCGAATTTGACAAAACCAGGCTGGAGACTGACCGTCCAAGTGGTTACACTTGGGCGGTTTTTTTATCCCGCCCCGCAGTCGATTGAGAAGTCTATGAACACCGAATCCAAAGAACACGCTCCCTGGTACAAAGAACCTATGGTGTGGCTGGTTGCGGGTATTCCGCTGTTAGCTGTCTGCTGGGGTTTTGTGATGCTGACCCTGGCACTGGAATCGAAAGATTCCCTGGTCAGTGACAGCTATTACAAAGATGGCGTGAGCTACACCGAAAACGTTGAAGCCGATGCCCACGCTGCCCGCCTGCAGATCAAAGCCGATCTGACGTTCAGCGAAAATGAAATCCACCTGACCCTGAAAGGCTATCTGGATGAAGAGCCTGCCACCCTGCAACTGCAGCTGATTCACCCGACCCTGCAGGATCGTGATCTGACCGTACTGCTGCAGCGCCTGGGCGATGGTCACTACGCCGGTGTTAACGAACTGGTACTGCCTGAACGCCGTCATATCTGGTTACTCAGCCATGAGCAACAGTGGCGCATCCGCGGTACCGAACTGATTGAAGCTGACAAGGTTATTAACTTACACGCCAAATGAACGCCACTTCAGCCCAGGAGCGCTGCTTTCACTGCGGTGAAACGACCACCGAAGGTGAGCGCTGGTCAACCCTTATTGATGGCCAACGGCAGCCGATGTGCTGCCCGGGCTGCAAAGCCATTGCCGAAACCATTGTCGCCAGTGGCCTGAAAGATTATTACCGCCACCGCACCGAATTACCGGAGCTGTCACCGGCTGAGCTGGAAGACAGCGATCTGTCGGCGCGCGAATCCCTCACTCTGTACGACAGCGAAGCCCTGCAACGGCGTTTCGTGGCCCGCCTGAGCGGAGCCCAGCAAGGGGAAGCGGAAGCCACCTTTATTATCGACGGCATCAGTTGCGCCGCCTGTGCCTGGCTGATCGAGCACCGCATCGGCCAGCTGCCGGGGGTAAAAAACGCCGTACTGAACCTGTCCAACCACCGTTTGGTGGTGCGCTGGCAGTACGACCAGATTGCCGTATCCAGCATTGCCGAAGCGATTTACCGTCTGGGCTATAAAGCCTCTCCATTCTCGGCCACCGAACAGGAAGAGCAGCGCCACCGCGAAGGCAAAGTGGCGATCCGTCGTCTGGCGGTTGCCGGTATCGGCACCATGCAGGTGATGATGCTCGCGGTGCCCCTGTATGTGGGCATGGCTGAGCAATACGAATTCTTTATGCGCCTGGCATCCATGGTCATGACCCTGCCGGTGGTGCTGTTCAGTGCGCGGCCGTTCTTTACCGCCGCCCTGCGCGACCTGAAAACCCGCCATCTGACGATGGACGTGCCGGTCTCGCTGGCGATTATCCTCGCCTTCTGCTCAAGTATCTGGAGCACCTTCAATCAGGGCATTGAGGTCTATTTCGACTCAGTCTGTATGTTCACCTTCTTCCTGCTGCTTGGCCGCTTTCTGGAGATGCGCGCCCGCCACCGCATGGGCAAAGCCGGTAATAACCTGCTGACGTTGCTGCCCAACATTGCTTTGCGGGTCGGTGACGACGGTGTTGAGCAGATTATAGCCAGTGAAGATATCCGTATCGGTGATGTGCTGCGCCTGAAACCCGGCCATGCCATTCCCGCCGATGGTGTTGTCATTGAAGGCCGCAGCTCGGTTGACGAAGCGGCACTGACCGGCGAATACCTGCCGATCAGCAAAAAAGCCGGTGACCGGCTGATCGGCGGCACCTTTAACGTTGAAAGTCCGCTGCTGATGAAGGTTACCGCGACCGGCGCTGAAGCGCAGTTATCGACCATCATGCGCCTGATGGACCGCGCCCAGCAGGAGAAGCCACGCGCGGCGCTGCTGGCCGACAAAATTGCCAGCCATTTCGTGGCCGCGGTGCTGATTGTCTCCAGCTCGGTATTTACGTTCTGGTGGCTGCAGGGCGATGAGCACGCCTTCTTTATTGCCCTCAGCGTACTGGTTGTCACCTGCCCCTGTGCGCTGTCACTGGCTACGCCGACCGCACTGACGGCCGCCACGGCAGCCCTGCGCGAACGCGGCCTGCTGATCAGCAAAGGCCATGTGCTTGAGGTGTTGCCACAGGTTAACCGCGTGGTGTTCGATAAAACCGGCACCCTGACCCAGGGCAAACTGACGCTGGAACAGGTTGAAACCCTGGCTGATCTGGATGAAACCCAGGTGCTGGCGCTGATCGCCGGTCTGGAGAAACACTCGACCCACCCTATTGCCCGCGCTTTCCGTGCCATAAAAGCAGCTGCCGTAGAGAACACCGAACAAACCGCCGGTCAGGGAATCTGCGGCCAGTGGAACGGTCTGACCCTGCGTTTTGGCCGCGCGGACTACGCCTGGCCCGCAGCAGACTTAGCGCTTCCCGACCCGGCTGCAGCCGGTCAGTGGCTGTTGCTCGCCAGCGATCAGCAACCGCTGGCCTGGGTACGCCTGAACGACAGTCTGCGCCGTAACGCCGCGGCCATCATCAGCGGTCTGCAGCAGCGTGGCATTGCCGTTTCCCTGCTGACCGGCGACCCCGGCGCATCAGGCCAGACCGTTGCCAATGCGCTCGGCATCACAGATCTGCAGACCGGCGTCTCACCGGAACAGAAACTGGCCGCAGTGCGCGCCTGGCAGCAGGCCGGTGAGCGGGTCATGATGGTGGGTGACGGTATTAACGATGTGCCGGTGCTGGCCGGTGCTGATATTGCTCTGGCGGTTAATGAAGCCACCGATCTGGCCAAGACCAACGCCGACGCCATGCTCACCAATGGCCGCCTGGAAACCCTGCTGACGGCGTTGGACGGCGCGGTGAAAACCCGCCGTATTATTGCGCAGAACATCAGCTGGTCTTTGCTGTACAATCTCATCGCTCTGCCGGTGGCAGCCGCAGGCTTTGTTCCGCCCTGGGCCGCGGCCATTGGTATGTCTTTCAGTTCGCTGCTGGTCGTCACCAATGCCCTGCGCCTGAACCGCCTGCCAGCTCCCCAATCTTCTGAGGTGTGATCGATGGATATCATTTACGTGCTGGTGCCACTGTCGCTGCTGCTGATCGGCATTGCCGTGCTGATCTTTTTCTGGGCGGTGAAGAGCGGCCAGTTTGAAGATATGGAATCCCCCGCCCACCGTATTCTGTTTGATGACGATGAGCCGCTCAGTCGCCACCATGACGACAGCGATCAGACTCCGTCTGACAAGCCATGATTGAACCGCTGTCGCTGCTGACCGCCTTCCTGCTGGGCCTGTTTGGCTCCAGCCACTGCCTGGTGATGTGCGGCGGTATCGCCGCCGCTATGGGTAGCCAGGCCGGGACGCAGCGTGTCCGTGTCACCCTGCTGTTTAACGGCGGCCGGATTCTGAGTTACAGCATTGCCGGTCTGCTTGTTGCCAGCGCGGGCCTGTGGTTACAGAGCCAGCATCAGTGGCTGATGCTGGCGCTGCGCAGCCTGGCCGCGCTGATGCTGATTCTGATGGGTCTGTATATCGCCCGCTGGTCACTGCTGCTGACCCGTATTGAACAGCTGGGACAGGGCATCTGGAAATACCTGCAACCTCTGACCCGCCGCTTTATGCAATCCCCGCGTGCGCTCGACCGTTTCTGGCTGGGCATGCTCTGGGGGTGGTTGCCCTGCGGCCTGATTTACAGCACGTTAAGCTGGGTGGCAGCCAATGGCCAGCCGTTACTGGGGGCCGCCGCGATGTTCGCCTTTGGTCTGGGTACCCTGCCGGCGTTGTTTGCCAGCACACTGGCGGCCAGCGTACTGACCCCTTTATTAAGCAACCAGCACGTGCGTCAGCTTGCCGGTACACTGCTGATCGTCTTCGGACTGTGGACTGCACTATCGGTCTGGTTGCTTTCTTGACAGATCGCACGCTAATGCCGAACATAGCCGCAACTGCTGCACTTGTTACATACTCCGTATATGGAGTTTCACTCAGGAATCAGTCATGAAAACGACACATGCTGCGCCTGCTCCACTGCGGGGCACTCAACCACACTGTCAGACCTGCTCACTGAATGCGCTTTGTCTGCCATTGTCTCTGAACGATTCCGATATGGAGCGCCTCGACGATATCATCCGTCGCGGCCGTCCGATTCAGAAAGGCCAGCTGTTATTCCAGCAGGGCGAGCCTTTCCAGTCTGTATTTGCCGTGCGTACCGGCGCGCTGAAAACCTACACTCTGGCCAGTAATGGCGAAGAACAGATTACCGGTTTCCACCTGGCCTCTGAGCTGGTCGGCCTGGCCGGCTACGATAACGGCAACTACCCGTTAACCGCCAAAGCACTGGAAACCACCACCGTCTGTGAAATTCCGCTGCAGCAACTCGACAGTCTGGCCGATGATCTGCCGGATCTGCGTAAGCAGCTGATGCGCACGATGGGCACCGAAATCCGTCATGATCAGAACATGATGCTGCTGCTCAGCAAGAAGAACGCCGAAGAGCGCGTAGCTTCCTTCCTGATTGATATTTCCCAGCGCTATTCACGTCGTGGTTTCTCGGCCAGTCATTTCCGTCTGCCGATGTCGCGGGTCGATATCAGTAACTATCTGGGCCTGGCGGTTGAAACCATCAGCCGCGTGTTTACCCGCTTCCAGAAAAACGGGCTGATCGAAACCCAGGGCAAAGAAGTGATCCTGCAGGACGCCGATATGCTGTATGAACTGGCGGGCCTGAATACCGAAAAAGAGTGTGCTGCTCACCCGCAAGAGTAAGTGCCGGAGCAGGCACAGCAAAAAAGCTAAAAAACCGGCCTCTGGCCGGTTTTTTTATGCCCGCCTGCTGACCCGACGCCCTCTGGTACGGGAAATGCTTTCACCAGAATAAAGGCTGAACCGTTGTGGTTTTTCTGGCGCCGGTTTCCAAACGCTCTATTGGCAATTGGTATAAAACCGCAGCAGATAAAATAATCTGATCTAAGATTGCAGAAACAACGTCATTCAGCCGATATGACGTATATGGAGGTGACTATGGGCATCTGCGCAAACGAACTGACCCGCTGGGTCATCCAGCCAACCCTGCAACGCATCGGCGTAACCAATCCGATGGCTTCTGCCCTGCTGCTGGCAACTGCGGCTCAGGAATCGGCTCTTGGCTCGCACCTCAAAGCCGCCGGTCAACGGGCGCTGGGCATTTACCGCATTCACAGTCTGACCCACCGACATGTATGGGACGCTTATCTGGCGCAACAGCCGGAACTGGCCAGCACCGTGCGCGGCCTGGCCAGCCAGCATGATTTTCTCAGTCATCCTCACGCTGAGCTGACCACTAATCTGTCTTATGCCACCGCTATTGCCTGGTTTATCTACGCCCGCAATGAGGATTTTGTTCTTCCTGCGGATGCCACCCCAGAGCAGCTCGCACGTTTATGGAAGCGTTTTTACCATCCGCGCAGCGGCGTCAGCATTGAAGAGTTCTGCGCCAGTTTCGGCGCCGCCACCGCCCTGCTCGACCGTGCAGCCTGAGCAGGCTCACGGTCCTGAAAACGCCTGAATACCTCTCCTTTTTAACTGCCTGACCTGTGCAGGCGGTTCCTTCACCCGGTGCATTCTGCTATAAAGCGGGCGCAATTATTCAGGGTGTTTTTATGATCGAATCCGCTGCCGAGCGCAAAGAGCAACTCGAGTTCAACAAACTGCAGAAGCGCCTGCGCCGTAATGTCGGCAAGGCCATCGAAGACTACCGCATGATCGAAGACGGCGATAAGGTCATGGTTTGCCTGTCCGGCGGTAAAGATTCGTACACCATGCTCGACATTCTGTTAAGCCTGCAGAAAAGCGCACCGATTCACTTTGATATCGTGGCGGTGAATATGGATCAGAAGCAGCCCGGATTTCCTGAACATGTGTTGCCGGAATACCTGAGCAAACTGGGCATTGAGTATCACATCGTTGAGAAAGATACCTACAGCGTGGTGAAAGAGATCATTCCGGAAGGTAAAACCACCTGCAGTCTGTGCTCACGCCTGCGTCGCGGCACCCTGTACGGCTTTGCCGAAAGCATCGGTGCGAACAAAATTGCCCTTGGTCATCACCGCGACGACATTATCGAAACCCTGTTCCTCAATATGTTCCATGGCGGCAAACTCAAGGCTATGCCACCGAAACTGCTGAGCGATGATAAGAAACACGTGCTGATCCGCCCGCTGGCTTATTGCAAAGAAAAAGACATCGAGAAATTTTCCCAGGCACGGGGCTTCCCGATCATTCCGTGCAACCTCTGTGGCTCACAGGAAAACCTGCAGCGTCAGAACATCAAGATGATGCTGGAGCAGTGGGACAGAGAACAGCCGGGACGCAGTGAGAATATCTTTGCCGCTATCTGTAATGTGGCGCCGTCACAATTGGGTGATACGCAGTTGTTTGATTTTGTCACCCTGCAGGATAAGCAGGACAAAGGTCATCTGTTTACCCGTCTGGATGTGGTTCAGATCGACTGATCTGACTGCTCTTTTTGGCTGGCAAAAGAAAAGGCGGTCATAAACCGCCTTGCAACATGCTGGTGACCAGCAGCTGATAATCCCCCGGCCCTTTCACAATAAACTCCATCTTATAACGCCGGTCGGTAATGATGGACTCCGCCAGCGCTGTCAGGTGACAGGCCGCACTGCTGAGTTCCGGCTGCGGCATTTGCAGACGGACCTGATACTGCTCTTCCAGCTCTTTTACCCGTACCGTTGAAATGGCCTGGGTTTCACTGCCGGCAATGCCTTTGCGGATCCATTGCAGATAAATACCGTGCGGGCCTTTGAAATTAGTACGGACAACGCGGATATAACCCTCACCGGCTTCCGATTTCCATGGGCAGACCCGCTGCACCTGATCAATCCAGACCGGCATTTTATAAACGCCGGCAAAGGGCCAGGTTTCACCTTCGGCGTCTGGCTGGTTATTGATCTCTGCGTCGGCGGCCAGAGCTGTATACGTCAGACAAACCGACAGCAAAGCCGTCATCATGCGTGCTGATCTCATAATGATCCTCCTGCCATTAAGCCTAGCAGAGGTCTGCGCCAGCGCTTGTTGTGGTCATTTGCCTGTCAGGCCGAAAATACCGCCTGATTACTGCCGCCGGCATCCCATGCAGGACGCTGATAACACACGCTAAGGATGTAAAAGGTTTCCTCTCCTTTCGGCAGGCGCACGGTCACTTCATCATCGACCCGCTTACCCAGTAAGCCTCGTGCCAGCGGCGCATCAACGCTGATATAGCCGCGCTTGAGGTCAATTTCATCCTCGCCCACCAGACGGTAGCGATGGATTTCACCGTCATCGTCTTCAAGCTCCAGCCAGGCACCGAAAAAAACTTTCTGCGGATCGGCCGGCAGCCGGTCAACCACCGTCAGAATCTCCAGACGCTTCAGCAGGAAACGGACGCGACTGTCGATCTGGCGTAATCGGCGTTTACCGTAGATGTATTCGGCATTTTCAGAGCGGTCACCGAGCTTGGCAGCATCAGAGACCTCCTGCGTCACTTTCGGACGCTCAGTGCGCCACAGGTAATCGTATTCCCGGCGTAAGGCCTGCTCCCCCTCAGGGGTTATCAGATGGCTGCGTTTCGGCAGCGGCTTTTTTTCCTGTTCACTCATACCTTGGCCCGTATAAAAATTTCATATATCCGCAACAGAGTCGTGGCAGGCTGCAATAACGGCGCTGCGGCAGCACAGAGACAGCTGCCTGACGAACCGGTTAATTCCGGCATAAAAAACCGGGTGATGGCACAGCATGATCAGACGCAGCGTTAAAATGGTGACCGGTGTTCTGCTGTTGCTGCTGGGCATTATTATTACGCCAATGCCGATTCCCCTTGGCATTATCCTGATCATCCTTGGTCTGTCTATGCTGGTATCGACGATCCCCAGGGTGCGCACATTTCTGCAGTTTCTGCGCCGGCGCTACCGCGTGTTTTCGCACAAACTGAACAGCATCAAACACCGCCTGCCTGCATTCGCCCGCCAGCTGATTGAAGATACCGATCCTGACCAGCCCTGAGCAGCCCACTATAAAGCCCCCAATAAAGCCCTCTGTGCTAGCATAAGAGCATGAACTCAGATGCCCTCTCTCCTCTGGCGGCCAGTGACAGCGCCACCGATGACTTCGCTCCTCTGCTCGAACTGCTGAACCTGTATCTGGCCGACGGCCAGAGCCACACTGAATACGATGTGCTGTGCTGGCTGCAGGCGCCCGAACAGGGAGTCTTCCGCGCCGATGCCCTGCGCGATTCACTCACCATGTTTCGCAGCCATTTTATTCTGATGCATTGCCTCTACCGCCTGCAGCAGCAATGGGCTGCTGAACAAACTGCCCTGCTGGACATCAGCGCACTCAGAATTTGCCGCTCACCCTGGCCAGATAACGCCCACAACCGTGGACTGACAGAACATAGTCCGCTGGCACAGTATTACCTCGACCTCAGCCAGCTGAATACCGCTCAGGAAGAGGTGGATGATCTGCTGCGCAGCTTCTGGCAGAAGATGCTGCAGCCGGAACAGGAGGATCAGGACATTGCTGAACTGGAACTCAGTAAGCCCGTGACAGGGGCAGAGATTCGATTACAATATCGTCGCCTGGCGATGCAACACCATCCCGACCGCGGCGGTGATGAAAACCGCTTCCGCACCATTCAGGCTGCCTTTCAACGACTCAAGCACCGGTATTCATGATTAAATTTTCTTTTCCGCTCATTCTCTTCACGCTGCTTTTCTCTGCCTCGGTACGCGCTCAGCTGGTGATACTGCAATATCACCATGTGTCGACCGACACTCCCGCGTCGACCAGTATCAGTCCGGAAGGTTTTGCCAGCCATCTGCAGTTGCTGGAGCAGGAAAATATGCATGTGATTGATCTTGGCCAGGCGCTGGCCAAGATTCGCGCAGGTGAGTCCTTACCGGAAAAATCCGTCGCCATTACTTTCGATGATGCCTACCGCTCGGTGTATGAAAACGCTTATCCATTGCTGAAACAGCGTCAGTGGCCGTTTACCGTATTTGTAAATACCAATGCCGTAGATGAACAGCATGGCGTAGTGATGGACTGGCAGCAGCTGAAAGAACTGCAGGATAACGGCGCTCTGATTGCCAACCACAGTGCGGATCATCCTTATCTGATTGAGCGCCCGGATGGCATGACACTGGATGCCTGGCTGACACAGGAAGTGGCCAAGCCGGAAGCGCGTCTGCAAAAAGAGCTGGGCACCAGTCATAAACTGCTGGCCTACCCTTATGGCGAATTTGATCTGGAGATTATCGATTGGCTGGCAGCGAACGGTTACCTTGCTTTTGGTCAGCAATCCGGACCGGTAGGCCCCATGTCTCATCCGCAGGCTCTGCCGCGCTTCCCGGCCTCCGGTATTTATGCCAACGTCAAAACTCTGAAAACCAAGCTGTATACCCTTGCCCTGCCGGTGCCGCCAACCCAGCTGATCGAACCCGTGCTGGCCGCAGAGAATCCGCCAACCCTGGCCATTCATTTCCCAGAAGTGGATTTGCGTCCGCGCCAGATCCAGTGTTTTGCCAGCGGTGAAGGCGCAATCAGCACACAAACCGAAGCAACCAATGGCATGGTCAATCTGGTTGCCCGTGCAGAAAAAGCGATCCGCGGTGGCCGCAGCCGTTACAACTGTACCGCCCCCAGCGTACGTCATCCGGGCTGGTATTACTGGTATTCGCAGTTATGGATTAACAGCGCAGTGAAATCGCGCTGACAGGCCCTAGAGCAAACGGCGCGACAACTGATTTAACAGTTGCTCGCGTTGCTTCCAGTCCGGCAGACACTGAGTCATCAGCGCTTTAAAGCCCGCGCCATGATCAAAGTGGCGCAGATGACACAACTCATGCACCACCACCAACTCCATCAGCTCCGTTGGCAGCTGCATTAACGCCAGACTCAGATTGATATAACCGCGCTGCGACAGACTGCCCCAGCGGGTACGCATCTTTTTAATGCGCAGCTGCGGGCGGCGCACATCAAACTGGCTGAAGAACGGCCACCAGCGTTCGATCATCTGCGGATATTCATGCCGTGCCTGCCCGCGCAGCCAGTTATCCAGTGCCTGCTGCGTCTGCGCCGGCGTCCAGCCCTCGGGTACCCAGACCGCCTGTTCGGCGACCATAAACTCATCCAGCGCACTGCTTTTAAACGGTAATTCGCGCCCGCGGATCAGGACACTTTGCCGGGCTTCCTGCTGTCGTGCCAGCACCTCGCTGCGACGCTTCAGCAGCCAGTCATGATTGGCATTCACAAACGCCAGCACCTCCGCCTTCGGATAACCCAGCGGGATGCGCAGATCTACCTCACCCTCGGCATTCACCAGCATACGCATGCTCTTACGCCGCATCGCTGAGAGATGTACAGCGACCTGCTCGCCGCCAACAGTCAGCCAGAATTGTTGTTTGTAAGATTTCCGCACGGTCTCAAGCCTGTTAGGATTAGCGCCAAATTCAGGAGTAGCGTATGTCCGACCTCAATAGTATCCCATCCCTTAATGAAGACGAACTGGAAACCCTGGGCGTACTGCTCGAAGACGAAGCCGAACGCCAGGACAGTTTCGATTTTTTCGCCGTACACGGCCTGATTACCGCGTTAATCGCAGGCCCGGTAGAGTTCAGTGTTCAACAGGTGTGGGACTGCGCCTTTGATGAACAGCTGGGTTTCAGCAAAGCGGAGAAAGAACAGGTAAATGCCCTGTTCCTGAAGCTCGCTAAAGAGATTCAGGCATGGCTCGACTCCGGCCAGGATTTCCCGGTTCCGGCCGACCTGACACTGGTTGACGAAGAAGAAGAGCCACCACTGGAAAGCTGGGCCATGGGCTTTATGACCGGTGTCCTGCTGCAGGAAGAACAGTGGTACGCGCGCGATGAAGAAACCGTTGCCCAGCACCTGTTCCCGATCATGTATGCCTCGGGTCTGTTTATGGACGAGCCGGAAATGGAAGACATCGACGACGACATCGACCTGTCGAATCAGATGTGCAGCAATATTCCTGCGGCCGTTGTTGAGCTGTATCTGCTGCTGCACGCCGAGAATTAATCCGGCGCTCAAGAGCAGGTATAAAAAAGCCCGGATTTAACCGGGCTTTTTTTATGTGTCTGAATAACCAGGGCATCAGGCACCGGCTTTACGCACCCAGACTTCCACCCGGCGGTTTTTATTACGTCCTTCCATACCATTAACGGAAGCAACCGGCAGGTTTTCACCGTAACCAACGGAATTTTTCGGATAAATACCGTAACGTACCAGCTCACGACGTACGGCCATTGCGCGCAATTTGGACAATAATTGCGACCGTTTTTCGGTTTTCTTTTTATCACCAAAACCAATCAGCACAACTTCAGCCGAACCGTTAGCGTGCAGAAAATCAGCCAGACGCTCCAGATCCTTCAGGGCTTTGTTATCCAGCTTGGCACTGCCTTCCTGAAAGCGGAAGTTAATGGTCAGACGCTTGGCATCGGAAGTCAGCTGACGGAAATCTTCAGGCAATTCATCGTAAAACTCCGGAATAACGGCTTTTAATTCCTGTGAAATAAAGCCGGTATCGGCAACGATTTTCTGGCCTGCATCCTGTAACGCGAAATCAATAAATTCTTTTACATACTCATTAGCAGGTTCGTCGTCGGTGTACATAAAGAGACGACGTGCCAGAGCATAGTCTTCAGTTGCTACCGTCAGTTTATTCGGCAGTAACGACTTAGCGCTGCCATCGGATACCGACAAAAGGCGTGCTGAGCGCACGGAAGACAGCCCGACAAAACCAATACCGGCGGCATCTGCTGCAACCCGATCGGATAATTCTGCGTTGGATTCAAAGCGTTCGGCACCGGCGAGTAACGTACGGTCGCCTAATACCATGCCGCTGAAGCTGTCCCAGGTGCCGGACTTGTCATCACGGGCATACACATGAATCGGGCCGGGTTTACCACCGACCTCTGACCAGTCGCTGTAACCGCCGGAAAATATTTCCGCAATTTCTTCAACGCTCAGATCGCTGACCGGATTATCGGGATGAACAATAATTGCCAGGCCGTCAATACCAATAATATGCTCGCTGCCCGGGCTGCGCATATTCGCCAGCGGCTGCAGCAGGTTGAATTCTTTATCTTTAATCGGGCGGGATGCCGCAGCAATATCGGCACGGCCTGCTGCCAGGCCTTTAAAACCGGTACCGGAGCCGTGTGCTGCAATTTTTACCGTTACACGGGTACGGGTCGCCGGGTAAAAACCGCTGACGTCGACCTCATTTTCAATGCCTGAGTTTTGCACCTCAATATTTTCAGCGCCCTTTTCCTGCAACCAGGCTTTTACCAGATTAGGGGCAAGTTCGGCACCGATGGTGTTCGACCCCTGTACAGAGAAAAGGTTAATTTCACCATCAACAGGTAACCCTGTAAAAGGAGCAACCTGCCCGGCATTAACCGCTGCAGCAAAAATAAAAGTCAGTACTGAAAGAGAGAAATTGCGCCAGAAATTCATAGGAGTTACTTCTGAGTTTAAATTTGGGCGCGATTGTATGACGCTTTTATGACAATGCGATGACAAATAGCAGGAGTTGCAGAACAGCCACCAGCAACATCCAACAAAAACGGTTACTGCCCGGTAGCAATATCGTGAATATGGGACGGCCGGGAGCTGAGATAAGGCTCTTTAGCCACCATTTTGCGCATATTTTTCAAGGTGTAGTATGGTGAATCCACCACCATACTGTTCGCCAGCCAGGCAGGAATTCCGCCCGCAGGATCGGCGTGAACCTGATAGATCACGGTCACCCAGCCATCGTCCTCAGGGCGGAACTCCCAGAATCCTTTCATATCCTTGATGCGTACCAGATCATCACTGGCAGGAAATACGTCGTTACGCACCTGCATATCAATATGTACCGTTCCGCTCACTTCATCCTGACTAAGGACACTGTAAACAACGCTATCACGGTCTTTTACTGGCCACGGAGCTTCAGTAACCATGTAAAACAAGCGTTCATGCTCAGAAATCTGCTCAATGACTTCAAGGGCACGGCAGTGGTGAATCCACTCTGGGCCGGATTTATTATCTTCGATCAATGCGACCAGTGCCGACAAGGTAGTCTGTAAACGCATTTCCCCCCGGAACTCACGCAGGTCAGACTGCTCAGCTTCACGGGTGAACACACGGATCTGACGCTTATCGTCTTCTTTGGCTAACTCCCAGCCGGCCAGGCAAACCTGCGCCATCATCAGAGACATCATCACCAGCAAACGAACGGCCAAACACATAAACAAGATCCTGCTATTTATCATTACAGGCGGAGCATGCCTGCAGTTTTATGGTCCCAGTAGGTGTACTTCAGCCAAAATAGCGGCCTGGTGTCGGCAGAAATGCTGCAAAAACAGGAACTGAGTAGAAGGACATGATGCCCTGTGGCCAGCTGCGGTCAATGACCGCCCTGACACTGAGGGGATGGCGGAACGGTCGCATCCTGCCATTCCTGCGGAGAATAAAGATGCAAAGCCAGAGCGTGTACCGGCCCGGCCAGTTCTTCAGCCAGCAACTGATACACACGCTGATGGCGGGCCACCGGGCGCTTACCATCAAACTCCGCACTGACCACAACCAGCTTGAAATGTGATTCGGTCGCAGGCCCGGCATGCATGTGGCTTTCGTTCAGGATATCGAGGTGCAGAGGAGATAAAACGGCGAGTTTAGCAGCGATGGAATCAGCAGTGTTCATAATCAGCCCATAAGAAAAATGACAATAATGGCTACTATAAAACAACCACCGACAGTTGCACAAAACCTATGTAAACATATACAGTACCGGACTGAATTTGAACCACCAGACGGAAGCTAATCATGCAGGATATCGATACCACCAGCACCCAATCTCTTGTTGACCGTTACTACGAAGAAGAGAAAGCAAAACGTGAACGCGAACAGACTCTGGCCGCCTTCACCATGCGCCTGGACGCCAACGATCTGGCCATGCTTAACGTTATTGCCCGCCGCTTCCGTAAAAACCGCGATGAAATTGCTCAGGAAGTGCTGTCCAACGCACTGATCGATCTGTTTGCCCGCCTTGATGCCGGCGAACGCAAACTGCTGGCCCGTGATGCCGACGAAGCTGCCCGCTCGCTGGCCGATGAAATCGCCGAAGAAAATGGCATTCACAGCGTTGAGATTAAAACCGGTGTCTGGGCCAACCATGACCGTCAGATCACCAAGATCGAACGCAAAAAAGCCAAAATGCAGGAATCCGGTAACCGTGCGCAAAACAACAGTACCGATAACGATGATTCGGATGCTGATGATGAAGCCGCACAGGCTGACGCTCAGACCAGTAATCAGCCAATGGCGGCACAGAACGACAGCACTCCGGCCGAAAGCATGACAACTGAGCAGGAAAGCTCTGATCAGAGCGCAGAAGAAACGGTCGAACAGAAAGAAGAAAATCAGCCAATGTCGATGTTCGGCAGCTGATCAGTACAGAAACCAGAGCTGCCCAGCAGCTCTGGTGTACGTTAGATAATCCTGTCCGACACCATCCGGGTCAGGACGAAAGCATCAATCAGGGCAGCTATTTACGCCACAGACGCAGCTCGCGAAACTCGCCCGGTCCCGCTTCCACCCAGACCACCTCGGCCTGATCTGAAAAAACAAACTTATTACCGAGCAGAAAGCCTGCCCGCCGCCGACCGGACACCGTTGCCGAGGCCTGCCGCCCCTGCTTCTTGGCACTCCGGGCAAAATCTTCTGGTAAGACATCCATAGTTGTCTCCAATCCGATCAATTTCACCTTGCCGAATGGGGTTAAAGTAACCCGCAATTATGACAGTCCAGTGTCGGAGATTTTTCACCGGTAACGCAGTAATCGGTCATACTCAGGCCACTGCGTACAAGTGAGCAGTTGCTCTCCACTGGCCTTGCTTTACAATGTGCCGCCCTTTTAATCACTCGTCAATTGGAAAGCGTCACTATGGCAATTCAATGGTTCCCAGGGCACATGAACAAAGCCCGCAAGAAAATCAGCGAAGCGATGCCGGACATCGATATCGTGGTCGAAGTTCTTGACGCCCGCCTGCCCTACTCCAGCACCAACCCGATGGTTGATGAGCTGCGTCGTGATAAAACCTGCATCAAAGTACTGAATAAGGCCGATCTGGCAGACCCTAAGGTCACTCAGCAATGGGTCGATTACTTTGGCAAGCAGCACAATACCCAGGCCATTCCGCTGGTTGCGGAAGACCGCAATCAGGTTAAAAAGCTGATTGCGCTGTGTAAAAAACTGGGAGCAGCACGGCTAGAGAAAAAGCTCTCCGTGCGGGTTATGATTATGGGCATTCCCAATGTCGGCAAGTCCACCCTGATCAACGCACTGGCCGGACGCTATATCGCCAAAACCGGTAACGAGCCGGCGGTGACCAAAGCCAACCAGATGATCGATCTGAAAAACGGCATCGTGCTGTCCGACACTCCGGGGATTCTCTGGCCCAAGTTTGAGAACGAACACAGCGGCTATCGTCTGGCGGCCAGTGGTGCCGTCAAAGACACGGCGATGGAATACACCGACGTTGCCACCTATGCCCTGGGTTACCTGCTTGATCAGTACGCCACCGAGTTGTCAGCCCGTTTCCGCTTTAAAGAATTACCGGCCAGCGCAGCCGATGCACTGAACACCATTGCTGCCAAGCGCGGTTGCCTGAAGCCCGGCGGTATTGCCGATCTGCATAAAGCGGCGGAATTATGTCTGCATGAACTGCGGGCGGGGAAAATAGGCCGGATCACGCTGGAAAACCCGGCCATTGTCGAAGCGGAGCTGGCGGAGATTGAAGAACGCCGGCTGGAGGCGCTCAGGCTTCTGGACGAATCGCCTGATACACCTGCGTAAAGGTCTGCCACTGTGGGTCTTCATCGGCCACCACCTCGATCGGGTACAAACCCGCGCCGGTGGGAATACGGTCAAGGCCTTCTTTTAACAGTTCAATATCTTTGCAGTAGATAATCCACTGGCACACCCCGTCGTGGGTAATCACCATGGTGACCAGTGCATTTTCTGCCGGTTCAAGATGTTGCTGCAGGTGCTCACCGAAGGTCAGTATTTTGCTTTGTTCGGCCAGACCGGGAAAGCCGGTGCTGTCATCGACGCTGCCGGCGTTCCAGGCAATCTGCACGCACAACGGATAGCTTTCCGATTGGCGGGCAAGCTCCCAGTCTTCGCGGTACTGAATACTGATGGGCTTGTCATTCAGACTACCGGTAGCCCTGACCCAACGGTTGTTCGCCAGCATGGCTTATTCCTTTTTGTTTGGTTGCATTCAGACTAATAGAAATCGGTGCAAATGCCAAAAAGTCATTGCCATGCATACCCCATCAGAGCAGGTTTAACGGCAGTTTCAGGTAAGACACACCATTATCTTCGGCCTGCGGAAACGCCCCGGCGCGGATATTCACCTGCAGCGATGGCAGAATCAGGCGCGGCATATCCAGCCCGGCATCACGTTCCGTGCGCATTGTAATAAAGGAAGCTTCACTGATACCGGCTTTTACATGGATATTTGCCGCCCGCTGCTCGGCAACGGTTACGGCCGAGCAAACCGGCCGCTCAGACGGCGGATAGTCATGGCATAAATGCAGCACAGTCTCTTCCGGTAAGGCCAGTAAACGCTGTACCGACTTATATAAAGTCGCCGCATCACCACCGGGAAAATCACAGCGGGCCGTACCGACATCCGGCATAAACAGGGTATCGCCGACAAACACATCACGCTGATTCACCTGATAGCTGACACAGGCCGGGGTGTGACCCGGAGTGGCCATTACATCAATGTGACTGTCGCCGAGCTTCAGGCTATCGCCTTCGCTGACCAACAGGTCAAACTGATGGCCATCGGCGATAAAGCCTTCTCCCTCATTGAAGATCTTCTTAAAGGTGCCCTGTACCTGACAGATCGCGGCACCGATAACGATGCGCGCACCGCTTTGGCTGCGGATGTAATCCGCCGCAGTCAGGTGGTCGGCATGGGCATGGGTTTCCAGTACATAGTCCAGAATCAGAGACTGCTCCCGGACCTCGGCGAGAATGCCATCAATAAAAGCTGTCGCTGTACGCCCGGACTTCTGATCAAAATCCAGTACCGGGTCGATAATGGCCGCACGGCTGGTGCTTTTATCCACCAACAGATGGGTAAAGGTGAAGGTATCTTCGTGAAAGAACGTCCTGATACCAATCTCTGTGGCATCACCTGGCTGACGGGTCATTACGGCCTCCTGCGGTACAAATTTAAAGTGATTATATTAGCATATTCTTATTTAGCAATATTTGATATACACTTTAAAGAGCGCAGCCCGGAACACACATCATGATTAACCACGACGCCCTTGATCACCACCGCCAGGATGCAGTCCGCCTGCTTAAGGCTCTGGCCAACGAACACCGGCTGACCATTCTCTGCTGCCTGCGCCATGGTGAAATTTCGGTCAGTGATCTGATCAGCCGTCTGCCATTGAGCCAATCTGCCCTGTCCCAGCATCTGGCCTGGCTGCGCAGCGAGCATCTGGTGCATACCCGCCGCAGCGCCCAGAACGTCTACTATCAACTCAGTGACGATAAAGCCGAACGCATCATCAATGTTCTGAACAGCCTCTATTGTGATATCCAGCCAGAAACAACCGCGCCAATGCCACGTAAGGAGAGCAGTCCGCATGCGCCTGACTAACACCTTCTCCGGTTACCAGCGCCACTGGCTGATGCCGGATATCACCGCCGGTCTGGTCGTCGCTGCCTTGATTACACCGCAGGCGATGGCCTACGCCCTGCTGGCCGGCATGCCACCACAGGCCGGACTTTATGCTGCGCTGCTGCCGGTACTGGTATATGCCCTGTTGGGCAGCAGCCCGGTGTTAGCCGTTGGTCCGGTAGCCGTTATTTCTCTGATGACCTTTGAAGCCCTGCATACACTGGCAACTCCTGGCAGTGCCGATTATCTGCATATGGCCAGCGCACTGGCTCTGCTCACCGGATTATGGCTGCTGCTGTTCTATCTGATTAATCTGGGACGCTGGACAACCTTTATCAGCCACTCAGTGATCTCCGCCTTTACCAGCGCAACCGCCATTCTGATTGTGATCAGCCAGCTGAAATACATCACCGCGATTCCACTGCCCGGTAGCGGCTCATTATGGCAGACCCTGACCCACCTCAGCCGCGACTACCCAGAGGCTCAGCCTGCTGCACTGCTGATGGCAGCGGCCGCCCTGACACTGCTGTATGGCTGGCAGTGGCTGATGCCCAAAGCGACCCGCCGCCTGCCCGCCTGGCTCAGTAGCCTGCTGAATAAAGCCGGTCCTCTGGCCGCCGTCGTCATGGGCATTGTGGCAGTACAGGCCAGCGGATTCACCATCGCGACCATCGGGGAGCTGCCCACAGGTTTGCCAGCTCTGGTTTGGCCAGCGCTCACCCCTGAACAGTGGCAGGCTCTCGTTCCGGCCGCCGCCGTGATTGCTCTGATTGGTTATCTGTCCAGTCTGTCGGTGGCGAAAGCTCTGACGCCAGTGTCGACATCAGACACTGCACCGCAGCCAGCGGCGGACGCACCGCGTCTGCGTACTAATCAGGAGCTGCTGGCTCTGGGATTGGCGAACCTTGGCGCGGCGGTCAGTCAGGCCTTTCCGGTAGCCGGCGGATTCGGCCGCAGCGTGGTTAACCGCGCTGCCGGCGCCCGCACGCAGCTGGCGTCTGTGGTAACCGTCGTACTGGTGGCCCTCGTCTGTCTGTATGCCAGCCGCTTATTTGTTGATCTGCCTTATGCCGTACTGGCGGTGATTATTGTCAGCGCAGTTCTGCCACTGATCAGCTTCTCTGACGCCCGTCGCGCCTGGCGCTTTCAGAAAGGTGATGGCCTGGTCTGGCTGACCACGTTTATTGCCGTTCTGGCGGCCGGCGCGGTGGACGGTATTCTGCTGGGCATGGTGCTCTCTCTGGCACTGTACCTGCGCCGCTCCAGCGAACCCCATATTGCCGAAATCGGCCGGGTCGGAGACAGCGATCACTTCCGTAACGTTAAACGCCATCAGGTGACAACCTGCCCGCAGGTACTGATGATCCGCATTGATGAGAACCTGTATTTTGCCAACAGTCAGTATCTGGAAGATGTCATCTGCGAGCGTCTGCAGAGCAGCCAGGATATCCGCCACGTGGTACTGGTCGGCAGCGCCATTAATCATATCGACTTCAGCGGTTTTGAAACCCTGCAGCATTTGCTGAACAAATTACGCGCCCGCAATATTCAGCTGCATCTGGCCGAGGTAAAAGGTCCGGTGATGGATCAGCTGGGTAAAACCAGCCTGCTGGACGAACTGTCTCCCGGACAGATCTTTTTCACCGCCAGCGAAGCGTTACGCACCCTTGGCCACTGCTGACCCTGTCGGAGCAGACGATGATTAACAAAACAGATATCAGCGCAGAACCGCCAGCAATGAAAGATTGCAGCGTTAATAATACGGACAAACAGCGCAGCGACGGCCGTTTCTATCAGGTTCAGCCACAACGGGGAGCGGCGCGTTTGCGCGTGCGCTACCGCGAAGGCACGACCCGCGATTCCGGCTGTCGCCTGTGTCGCTAATCCCCCAGTAACTGCAGGTTAATTTCTCCACCATGACAGGCTATGATGCCCGACCTGCTATGTGACGGAGCCTTCCATGATTCTGACTTACGGCCTGATTATTCTCGGTCTGTTAATTATCGCCCTGCTGGCCGGCTATGCCTGGCACCTGACCCGTCAGGTTAAGGCGGTTGAACAGCGTCAGCAGGAAGAAGAGGCGCAGGCCGCCATGCAGCTGCGTAACCGTCAGCTGGAATTACTGCAGGATATCCGCTTTATCGCCCGTTCCGTGCTGGACGAACAGTGCGAAATTACCGAAGGCGTGTTACGCATCCAATACCTGATGTCTGCGCTGGACCCCGCCGTATGGGAACAGGATGAGCTGTGCACCCTACGCAGCCATTATCAGTCAACATCATCCATGCCGATTCTGGATGCCTATAAACAGCTGCCGCGCAAAGAGCAGTTCAAACTCGACCAGCAACGCTGGGCGCTGGAAAACGAAAATAAAACGGCGATTGAACGCGAACTGCGCTGGCTGGTCAGTTATTCTTTTCCGGCGGTTACTCTTATTCAGTAACCACGGCTTTTCAACCCGCCGACAACCCGGCAGATTGACTATGTGAATCTGCTCAAGACAAGGAAAATACCATGCGTCACGTATTACTCGTATCAGCTCTGTTATTCAGTGCATTCACACAGGCCGACTGGACACTTCAATCCCCGTCCACCCTGACCTTCCTGTCCACCAAGAACACACACCTGACCGAAGTGCATCACTTCCGCAAGATCAGCGGCAAAGTGAGCGATCAGGGTGTGGCGGAACTGAACATTGATCTGACCAGCATCGACTCCGGCATTCCGATCCGCGATGAACGCATGCAGGAGTTCCTGTTTGAAACCAACAGCTTCAGCAGCGCTACCTTCAGCGCTGTTATCCCGGCCGATGCCATGAAAAAAGCGCGTGACGGTATCAGTCAGACACTGGACCTGAAAGGTAAACTGATGCTGCATGGCAGCGAAGAAGAAATCAGCGTACCGGTAATGATCGTACCGGCACAGAATAAGCAGGTCGTTATCACCAGTCTGAAACCCGTGCTGGTACACGCCGACAGCTTCGCCCTGACCGCCGGTATTCAGAAACTGCGTGACATTGCCAAGCTGGAACGCATTGCCGAAGTGGTACCGGTTAATTTCACCCTGACCTTTGGTAAATCAGAGTAACTCCCTGATCACAGGCAGAGAGCAGCATGCCGCTCTCTGCTCCTGTTTTAAGCTCTTTAACCTTTAGCGCGCTTCTGCGCCTGCTTCAGTAATTGTTCAATATCGGTGACGGTATCGTTCATTGCGCTCATCACCGCGGTATTCAGTGCCGATTCAATCAACACCTCCAGACTGCCGAAATGGTAATCACCAATCTTGTCGGCCAAATCCTGTGCCAGTTCGTTACGAAAATTCTGCACAATTCTCTGTGCGTGCTTACGATGAGGTCTGTCCTGCATGTTATGTCCTAGGGCCTGTTAACACTCATTAAACAGGCCTGTTATTGGCTAAAAATTTCTCAAACAAGGCGCTGAGAGTGTGGCCTAACGGGTTAAGCGAACGAACAGCAACGCAGGATGAGGGATTTTTAGCCATAACCCTTCGGGCTGAGGCCAGTTTTCCTCATTAACTTCGTCGTTCGTCATTCATTTAGCCCGCTAATATCACTTCTCTCTCCTTGCTCTGAGAAAAACTGGCGCTCAGCAGGCCGGATTCACTGAGTATTAACAGGCCCTAGCAGTCCATCGACTGAGTGGCGGGCTGAATAATCAGCGGATCGGGCGTCAGATCAAGCGAGGTCGATTTATTGGTGTAATCCAGCTGATTCAGCACATGGCGCATGGCATTCAGCCGCGCGCGTTTTTTGTCGTCCGAACGCACGACCGTCCAGGGCGCATCCAGATGATTGGTGTAATAAAACATGGCTTCTTTGGCCTCAGTGTAATCATCCCATTTATCCAGCGATGCCAGATCAATCGGGCTGAGTTTCCACTGTTTTAACGGATCAATCTGACGGCTCTGGAAACGCCGCAACTGCTCCTGACGGCTGACTGAGAACCAGAACTTAATCAGGTGAATGCCCGAGCGTACGAGCATACGTTCAAGCTCCGGCACCTCGCGCATAAATTCCATATATTCGGTATTGCTGCAGAAGCCCATTACCCGCTCAACCCCCGCGCGGTTATACCAGGAGCGGTCAAACATAACGATTTCCCCCGCCGCCGGCAGGTGCTGCACATAGCGCTGGAAATACCACTGGGTACGTTCGCTGTCGCTGGGTTTTTCCAGCGCCACGACATGGGCGCCACGCGGATTCATATGCTCCATAAAGCGCTTGATGGTGCCGCCCTTACCGGCCGCATCACGCCCTTCAAACAGAATAACGACCTTTTGCCCTGTTTCTTTTACCCAGCTCTGCATTTTTAACAGTTCAATCTGCAGGCTTTGCTTTTCCTGCTCGTAGCGTTCACGGGTCATGCGCTCGCCGTAGGGTAAATGCAGGGTTTTTTCCGCTTCTGCCGGAGATGATTTTTCTGCAGGCTGATCGGCCGGTGTTTTATCCACGGGAAGTATCAGAGGATATGGGTGAGAAGCAGAGTCGGACATGACACCTCCGGTCGGTTTAAAACAAAACTGTAACTGATGCAGCGAACCGGCATTTGATACCCGTCACTGTTCGGCACTGACAAAGCAGTCGCGGCCATTACGTTTGGCCTGATAAAGGTAACTGTCGAGGTGGTCAATGACCTGTGCCAGTTCAAGATTCTGATGCGGGCGTGGCGTCAGCGAAACAAAACTGCCCGAGGCCGTCATCGGTACCGGCTGCTGCAGGTCGTTATACACCGTCATCCGGCGGATAGCCTGCTGCACCCTGTTCACCACGGCATGCAGTTGATCAGGCTGACAGCCCGGCAGCAATACCGCAAATTCTTCACCGCCCAGACGGCCGATATGATCGGTCGGACGCATCACGCTTTTCAGTGTCCGGCACAACGCTTTTAAGGCACGGTCGCCAGTGCCATGGCCATGTACATCGTTTACCCGCTTAAAGTGATCAAGATCGAGCAGGATCATGGCAAACACATGGTACTGACGCTGCCCCCGCGCCCACTCTCGCTGATAAGCCCGCTCAAAACCACGGCGGTTTTCAGCTCCGGTCAAAGGGTCGGTCAGAGCCAGCCTTGCCTGCTCTTCCGATTGCTTAACCATCATCAGACAGGCGGCAATCACCGCCGCCAGATGCTGCATAAAATCGGTGGCCATACCGCCCTGAAAACGGGCCGGATTGGTCGAATACAGACGCAGCTGCCCGAGATACACATCGTTGCGCAGCAAAGGTAAGGCCAGACCACTCTGCCAGGGAGGCGGTGGGGCAATCGGAGCGGCATCAATAATAGGAACGCGGCTCTGAAACTCGAGCTGATTCAGCAGCACCCCCTGCTCCAGATCGAGAGACTGCAGCATCGCCGCTTTTAACTCACCGTCGGGGTCACACACTTTGAGGGTTGCAGCATCCAGATCAAACTGAGCAGGCAGCCCATCAAGCAGCAGGGTAAGAAAATCAAACCAGGTCTGGCAGGACAGCAGCTGCAGCTCAAACGCCTGCAGGCGACGCAGCAGCGCTTCATTGCGCCGGGCGTTATCCAGTAATTCCTGTAAATCCACTCAGTTACAGCTCCTTTTCCGTCCGCACCAGTATAGTTGCTTCCTGTCATTTCGCGCTCGCAACGCTGCGCTGCAGATATAAACAGAAACATTTGCTAAACTGCCGCGCTTTCCATAACCAGTACCGCCATGAAGCCATCGGTTTTGATCTTCGACTCCGGCGTCGGAGGCCTCAGCATTCTCAGCGAAGTGCGACAGCTGTTACCGCACCTGTCGCTGCATTACCTGATGGATAACGAAGCATTTCCTTACGGTCTGAAAACCGACGAAGAACTGATCCCCCGGGTGCTTCAGGTCTGTATTACCGCCGTACAGGAATTACAGCCCGATCTGCTGATCATCGCCTGTAACACGGCCAGTACGCTGACCCTGCCGCAGCTGCGGCAACAGCTGGATATTCCTGTGGTTGGGGTTGTACCGGCCATTAAAGTGGCCGCAGCTCTTGCGGCAGAGCAGGCAGACAACAGCGCAGCCGGTTGCCATATCGGCCTGCTGGCCACTCCGGCAACCATCAACCGCGCTTACACCGACGATCTGATCCGTGAATTCGCCGGACACTGCAGCGTGCGCCGCTTCGGCAGCAAAGAACTGGTGCAATGGGCTGAGGACTGGATCAGTGAACAGCGGCAACCACAGGGACTGTTCGCTCATCTGGATGTCTGGCTGAAGCAGCCCGAGGCGCTGAGCCATGTGGTGCTTGGCTGTACGCACTTCCCGCTACTGAAAACACAGTTACAGCAGCTCTGGCCCGAGGTCTGCTGGGTTGACTCGGGGGCGGCCATTGCCCGCCGTGTAGCCAGCCTGCTACCGTCTGCCGGTGAAGAATCGCCACAAGGCACTCTGCAGTGCTTTTGGACAGACCGCAGCACAAGGCCGGACGGTGCTATCCACTATCTTGAAGCCCTGGGTGAACTGAAATGCAGCTCAGTGCTGGCGGTGGAATAAATCTTATACAAAATCCCGTTTGTATAAGTTTTACAAAATTGAGTAAAATGCTCAGGTATTTAAATTAACAACGGTATAGACATGTCAAATCTCGAATCCCTGTACCAACAGGTACTGTCGGAACTGGGCGAAAACGTTGAACGTGAAGGCCTGCTGGACACTCCGAAACGCGCCGCCAAGGCGATGCAATTCCTCACCAGCGGTTACACCACCGACCTGCACGAAGTGGTCAACAATGCTGTTTTCACCAGCGATAATGATGAGATGGTTGTGGTCCAGGGGATCGAGTTTTATTCCCTGTGCGAACACCACATGCTGCCGTTTATCGGTCGCTGCCATATCGGCTATCTGCCAAATGGCAAAGTACTGGGCCTGTCAAAATTTGCCCGTATTGTCGACATGTTTGGCCGTCGCCTGCAGATTCAGGAAAACATGACCAAACAAATCGCCGAAGCCGTGGAAGAAGTGACCGGCTGCCGTGGTGTTGGGGTTATCGTCGAAGCTCAGCATATGTGCATGATGATGCGCGGTGTACAGAAGCAGAATTCAATGATGCGCACCTCGGTTATGAAGGGCGACTTCCGCTCCAACCCGGCGACCCGCGATGAATTTATGCGCTTGATTGGTCTCTGATAATCCCGTTTACTCAGGCCATGATGAATTAAGGGGAAATCATGCCAGAGCAAGGGTGGTGGATATGGCCGCTGCTGCTGTACACCTTCGGGGTACTGGCAGCCATTGACGCCCTGTGGCAGGGGCGCACCGCCCAGGGCACCATCGCCTGGGTGCTGGGCCTGCTGCTGATGCCGCTGATTACCCTGCCGCTCTATCTCTTTTTCGGCAGCCGCCGCTTTCATGGCTATCTGCGCGCCCGTCGCCATGGTGACCACAGCCTGAGCTTTATCGCTGACCAGATTCAGGCCGGGCTCGAACACTTTGCCTTACCTCCTGACCAGCTTACACGGCCCCTGTATCCTCTCTTTCGTTTACCGCAAATGGGCGGTAATCAGTGCCGGCTGCTGACCGATGGTGATACCACGTTCAGCACGATGTTCCGGCGCATTGCTGAAGCCAGGCGCTATATCTGCGTACAGTTTTATATTCTGCGCGACGACGATACCGGTCAGGAACTGGCCAGCCTGTTGTGCCAGCAGGCCCGTGCAGGTGTCGCAACCTATCTTCTTTATGACGAGATCGGCAGCCGCGGTCTGGGCCGGCGTTTTCTGCAGCCTCTGGAAGAGGCCGGGGTGCGGGTGTCACGCTTTAATCCGCTGCAACTGCGTAACCGCACTCAGCTCAATTTCCGCAATCACCGCAAGCTGGTGATCTGCGATGGTGAATATGCCTACGTTGGCGGCTATAACGTCGGCAACGAATACCGCGGCAGCAGCGAAAAAGAAGGATTCTGGCGCGATACCCATGTCGAAATCCATGGCCCCGCGGCTCTCAGTTTTCAGTTATCTTTTACCGAAGACTGGCACTGGGCTACTCAATATATCCCGGCCATTGAATGGAACAGCTGCCCGGCGAGCGGAAACAATAATGTGATGTGCATTGCCTCAGGCCCCGCCGATGAAACCGAAAGCGCCAGCCTGTACTTCACCCACCTGATTCACAGCGCCCGCCAGCGCTGCTGGCTGGTCAGCCCCTATTTTGTACCGGATCAGAATCTGGTCAGCGCTCTGCAACTGGCTGGTCTGCGTGGTATCGATATCCGCATTCTGGTGCCGGAAAAGAGCGACAGCTGGCTGGTGCAGCAGGCGATGCGCGGTTATATCGACTTGCTGCAGCACTGCAATGTACGCTTTTACACTTACAAAAAAGGCTTTCTGCATCAGAAGGTACTGTTGATTGATGATGAATGGTCCAGCATTGGCAGTGCCAATCTCGATAACCGTTCTCTGCGTATTAATTTTGAAATCGGCGCCCTGATTCAGAGCAAAGAATTTGCCGCAGAGACTGAGGCTATGCTGCTGAATGATTTCAGCCATTCTGAACTTACCCACATCAGCCATCACTGGTGGCCGGTCTTACTGGCCAAAACCACCCGGCTGCTTGCCCCTTTGCTGTAAAACGCTAACGCCATCTGATGAATTAATTGTGACAGTGATTGCCCTGCCGTGCAGGGCGGCATAGAGTGAGGGAATAACAATAAAAAACCAGAGGGATCGCTATGGTTAAGCTGTTATTCCGCAACACACTCAAACGCCCGCTCGCCCGCATTCTGCAACCTGCCCTGCTGAGCGCCGTCATAATCTTTACTCCCACAACCCAGGCACGCACGATCGAAGGATTTGATTTTCCGGAAGTTTTGCCACAAACCGCCGACCATCCGGAATTAAAACTGAACGGCGCCTCGGTGCGCACCTTATATTATCTGGTCGATACCTACGTTGGTCTGCTGTATGTCGAGGCCCCATCCGCCGATGCCAGCCAGATCATTGAACAGGAAAGCTACAAACGCATCGTTTATCACATTCTGGTTAACCGCGTCAGCGGACGGAGAATTGCTACGGCAATGTATGATGCCCTGCAACTGAACATCAGCAGCAGCGAGGCCGAACAGATGGATGAACGATTAGATATGCTGGTAACCATGTTCGACAGCAAACTGGAACGGGGTGATGCGGGCTATGTGGATTACGTACCCGGCGTTGGCTCCCGTGTGGTTATCAATGATGAAGTAAAAGGCATTTTACCCGGCAAGGATCTGTACGATGCCCTGCTGAAAATATGGATCGGTGAACATCCGGTATCTCATCAGTTTAAAGATGAAATTCTGGGCCTGACTGAGCAGCAGCATGGCAACATTGCCGCAGATTAAATTCTCAGCGGTTAACAACAGATAAAACAAAAAAGCCACGCATTGCGTGGCTTTTTATTATTGGTTCAGAATCCTTTCAGGAATCAGAACTTCATACCAGCACCGACCATAAATACCAGCGGGTCGATTTCAACATCAGTACCGGAACCATTCAGCTCAGAATCAATGTCGATTTTCCAGACTGCAGCATTGGCCAGCAGATTATTACCCAGGTCATAGTTCAGACCTGCTGAATATGACAGACCCCAGCTTTTACCCAGGTGGTCAACACCATCTTCATCGAAGAAGAACGTGTGGTTAACACCCAGACCCACATAAGGCTGCAGCTTGGAAGCCGGGTCCATCAGGTAGTACTGAGCGGACACTGTTGGTGGCAGATGCTTGGTAGTAGCAATACGTTCACCGCCTGCATATACGCCATGCTTGAACGGAGTTGCCGCCAGCACTTCCACGCCAACCTGAGGAGCTACCATATAGGTCAGGGTCAGACCCAGCTGGGTATCATCACCAACGGTGACACCATCGATACCACTGTCTTCTTTCGGATTCACGTTAACAATACCAGCTTTAACGATAATATCGCCGGCTTCATAAGCCAGAGCTGGCATTGCAGAAACCGCTACTGCGCTTGCTAACAAAGTTTTCAACAGTTTCATTCTGTGTTCCTCATCTATGCTCAAAAGATGGGCTCAGGTTAACGGGTAATGGGCAAAGCAATTTGATACAAATCAAGAAATAAAAGCAGCCAACCTCATCCCTTCGACTAGGTTGTGTCAGATCAACATCGGATAACATTAACAGCCATTTTCAGCGTTTCTGGCATGAGTATTTCATTGTTTTATCGCCATAAGCCCGCCAGAATGGAAGACAGACCAACGAAACAACGGCTTAAGAGTATTTTATGTCACCGCTGCAGCAACCGCTTAGGCTGGCATAACTCAAAATAAAACAACTGACTGCGAAGCACTGATGTGAACAACCCAGCCAGCTACAAACACTACGTATCCATTGGGCGCAGACTGCTGTCGTATCTGCTTGCCTTCAGTTTTGTGATCACCCTCGCGGCGTTTCTTTACATTCTGATCTCTGATTACCAGCGTGGCATGAACAGCTACGATAAAAATCTGCGTCAGATTCAGACCAGCTACCAGCAGAGCATAAGCTACAGCCTGTGGAATTTTGATTCCCGCCAGATCGAATCACAACTCAACGGTATTCTTAACTTTCCCGGCGTGGTTTATGTCTATATCGAAAACCGCGGCAACGTGCTGCACAGTGCCGGCGATGTCTATGGCCAGTCAGACCAGCGCTATTCATTCGCCCTGACCTACGAAAGTGCCGGGCAGTCTTACCAGCTGGGAAACCTGCATCTGAATCTGGACTACACCGGGCTCTATAATGAACTCAGACATAAAGCCGTTAATATTCTTCTGACCCAGTTTTTTAAAACCTTTTCGGTATCAATATTTGTTTTATTTATTGTTCATCAGGTGATTACGCGGCGCCTTAGCCGTATGGCAGAGTGGGCCAGCCAATTCAGTCTGAATAAGCTTGATCATCCGCTCCAGCTGAATGAAAAAGCGCATAAACGTGATGAGCTCAGTATGGTTGCCGATGCCATTAACCGTATGCGTGAAACCCTGCAACAGGATGTAGAAGAGCGTGAACGCTCGCATATGCAGCTGGAGAACACCAAAGAGCAGCTCAGCATGGCCATTAATAATGCCGCAATTGGTTTTTGCCGTTATCTGCCCGAGGAAGATACCTTCGATTGCAACAATCACTTTGCCAACCAGCTGGCCAGTACTGAGCTGGAGCTGGAAAGTATGAAACACCCGATGGACAGGCTGATGGATATGATCAGCGGTCCGCATGGGGTAGAACAAAGAGAACGTATTAATAAGCTGTTACAGGGTCGTATTCCTCGCATTCACGATGAATTCTGCCTCTATAACTTCCGTAAGGAAGAGTGCTATTTCGATATCACACTGCAGATCACCCGCTATAATGAGAACCGTCCACAGGAAATTCTGATTTGCGTGGTAGACCGCACAAAAGAACAGATTGCCCGCCGCCATGCACAGGAGCTGACGGTGTCGCTGGAGAATAAAGTGACCCAGCGTACAGAAGAGCTCTACAACGAACAGCTGCGCACCAAAGCATCCATGCAAAAAATGGAATCTGAGCTGGCACAGATGAACGCCAGTGAACGCCAGCAACAGCAGAAGAAGATTAATCACCTGCTGCTCAAACAGCTTGAGCATCTGGCCGAACATATCCGCCAGCCAGAAATACTGCCGGGCATCGAAGTCTTTTTACGTTACCTGCGCATTACCACCCGCGATGAACGTCACAGCCTGAACCTG
The DNA here is from genome assembly GCF_025345565.1 of Thalassolituus hydrocarboniclasticus. NCBI lineage: Bacteria > Pseudomonadati > Pseudomonadota > Gammaproteobacteria > Oceanospirillales > Oceanospirillaceae > Thalassolituus > Thalassolituus hydrocarboniclasticus. The sequence goes on from NZ_CP054475.1 coordinate 2,306,029, forward strand.
ACCAATTGCCTTGAAGAGTGGCTCGATCAGGCGCCGGAGCTGCAGTCGGTTGAGATCAGTAAACAACTGCCCTTCTCGCTCATTATCGAAGAAAATCCGCACCTTATGCATTTCCTGTTCGATTATCTGATCGTGAAAGACCCGGCATTACAATATTGCACCCGGCTGAACCTGCAACTGCGACTGGTTCAGGATACCGTTCAGGCTGGTGTCGACTTTTATCTGCAAACGCCTGTTGAGGAAACACAGATAGCACCTGACGGCGAGTTTTACGCACTCTGTGATCATATTATTTCAATGCGTTTCAACGGCTCCCTGCAACGCAGGCTGAAAACACCGACGCAGCTTCATGTGGAATTCAGTCTGGATATGGCAAAACTGTAATACACCGGAACCACCGGTTCTCAGACATAAAAAAGCCCGGCATTGCCGGGCTTTTTCTTCTTATCAGCATCAGAAAGCGAAGTGTTCTTCTTTCATCTGCATCAGGGTTTTCGGATCTTTCAGCATCATTTTGGCGTGGCCTTTTGCCCGTGGCAGCAGACGATCAAAATAAAATTCCGCAGTGTGGATCTTTGCCTGATAGAAATCACGATCACCCTTGCCGGATTTCATACCGCTGTACGCTTTATCAGCCATTTGCGCCCAGAAATATGCCATCACTACATAACCGGAGAACATCAGATAATCCACCGATGCCGCACCAACCATATCGCGGTTTTTCGATGCTTTATAAGCAACACGGAAGGTATTGATACGCCATTGCAGCATATAACGCTTGAGCTGTTTGATCAGCGGCTTCATTTCTGCACGGTTCTCATGGGTTTTAATAAATGCCGTGACTTCGGCACGGAATTCATTAAAGGACTTCAGTTTACCCAGCAGAATTTTACGGCCCAGAAGATCCAGCGCCTGCACACCGGTGGTGCCTTCATACAGCTTGGCAATCTGGGTATCACGAACAATCTGCTCCATGCCCCACTCTTTAATAAAGCCATGACCACCGTAAACCTGCACACCGTGGTTAGCCGCTTCGTAGCCCAGCTCGGTCAGGAAAGCTTTCAGAATCGGCGTCAGGAAACCCAGTTTGTCATCAAACCGGTCGTAGCCTTCTTTATCACCACGATCATGTGCCGCCATCATAAAATCGGCCAGACGGGCGGCGTGATACAGCATTGCACGACCACCTTCAGCGATGGCCTTCTGGGTCAGCAGCATACGGCGAACATCCGGGTGCACAATCAGGGAGTCTGCTACTTTATCCGGATGCTTGGTGCCACTCAGAGAACGCATGGAACGGCGGTCTTTGGCATAAGGCAGCGCACCCTGGAAAGACAGTTCAGCCGCACCAACGCCCTGAATCGAGGTACCGATACGGGCAGTGTTCATAAAGGTGAACATGCACATCAGGCCTCTGTTTTCCGGTCCGATCAGATAGCCTTTCGCACCATCAAAGTTCATCACACAGGTGGATGAACCGTGAATACCCATTTTTTCTTCAATAGAACCACAGACCACCGGGTTACGGTCACCCAATGAGCCATCAGCGTTCACATGGAATTTCGGTACGATAAACAGCGAAATGCCTTTGGTGCCTTCCGGCGCACCCGGCAGACGGGCCAGTACGATATGCACAATCTGCTCTGTCAGGTCATGCTCACCGGATGAGATAAAAATTTTGGTGCCGGTCAGGCTGTAGCTGCCATCACCATTAGGCTCGGCTTTGGTTTTTACCTGACCCAAATCGGTACCGCACTGCGGCTCAGTCAGACACATAGTGCCGGTCCAGCGACCTTCGGTCATAGGCACCAGATAAGTCTGCTTCTGCTCTTCGGTACCGTGCATATAAATGGTATTCATCGCCCCCAGCGACAGACCAGGGTACATGCCCCATACCCAGTTGGCGGTACCGATCATCTCGGATTTGATCACACCCAGTGACAGAGGTAAGCCCTGACCACCATAAGCAACCGGTGCTGACATACCCTGCCAGCCGCCTTCGACGTACTGACCATAAGCTTCTTTAAAGCCTTTTGGTGTGGTGACTTCGCCGTCATTCCACACACAACCTTCATCGCCGATCTGATACAGCGGTGAAACCACCTCTTCGCTGAAGCGCGCAGCCTCGGTCAGGATGGCATCAACCATTTCCGGCGTTGCTTCATCGCCACCCGGAATGTTTTTGTAATGGGACTGAAAATCGAAGACATCGTTAATCAGAAACTGAATATCTTTAAGTGGAGCCTTGTACTGAATCATTTGCACATCCTCAGAATAACGCGGAAATCAGGGCAACAATGGACTGCCCGCTATCGGGTAAAAATGTGCGGCGATTTTGGCAACAGCTGGCCCAAGCGCCATTGGCTACGCGGCCGCGGCTGCGCGTCACTTGGGTAACCTGCCAGAGGCTGGCGGTCAGACGCAGGAGGCTGAAATAAAAAAGCCCGCGTCAGGCGCGGGCTTTTTTATTCAGGGCTGGAGCCAATCAGGCTGGCTCAGCCTGCTTTTTTGCTTCTTCGTCCTTCAGTTCACGACGCAGAATCTTACCAACCGGGGTCATTGGCAGTTCGCTGCGGAACTCGACATGACGTGGCACTTTATAAGCGGTCATGTTTTCACGGCAGTGTTTTTTGATTTCTTCCACGGTCAGGTTCGGGTCGGTGGCAACCACGAACAGTTTCACCGCTTCACCGGTTTTGTCATCCGGCACACCGATAGCGGCACAGTTTTCAACCGCCGGGTGCATCGCTACCACGTCTTCAATTTCGTTCGGATAAACGTTAAAACCGGATACCAGAATCATATCTTTGATACGGTCAACGATCTTCACAAAGCCGTCTTCATCGATCACCGCAACGTCACCGGTGCGCAGCCATTCGCCATCCGGCGTGAAGCTCTCAGCAGTAGCGTCCGGACGATTCCAGTAGCCTTTCATTACCTGCGGGCCTTTCACACACAGCTCGCCACGCTCGCCGATCGCCACTTCGTTACCTTCAGGATCGATACATTTCAGCGCAGTACCGGGAACGGCCTGACCAACAGTACCCATCTGCTCCAGACCACCAGCCGGGTTCATACATACTGCAGGTGAACATTCGGTTAAACCGTAAGCTTCAGAGATGCCACAACCGGTTGCTTCTTTCCAGCGACGGGCGGTGTCTTCGACCAGTGCAGTACCGCCTGACAGCGTCAGCTTCAGCTGGCTGAAATCGCAGTTCTTGAATTCCGGATGGTTCAGCAGCGATACAAACAGCGTGTTCAGACCAATAAAGCCGGTCAGCTGATGCGGTTTGATCATGCGTACAAACATATTGGTGTCGCGCGGATTGGCGATCAGAATGCTGTGATCACCGGTTTCAAACAGTGCCATCAGGTGCACGGTAAACGAGTAGATGTGGTACAGCGGCAGCGGTGCCACCACCTTTACTCCGGTATCCGGTTTAATCTGCTGACCGGTTGCCGGATCAATCTGGCTGAGCATCGCACGGGATTGCATCATGTTGGCAACCAGATTGCGGTTGGTCAGCTCAGCGCCTTTAGCCACACCGGTCGTACCACCGGTGTACTGCAGAATGATGGTGTCATTCGGGTTCTTGATGTAGTTGGCAACAAAACCGCCAAACTTAGCGCCCTGCGCCAACGCCTTACGGAACGGAATAGCATCCGGCAGGTTGTAAGCCGGAACCATTTTCTTCACGTATTTGGCCGCGGCGTTGATCAGCGTGCGTTTCGGGAATGGCAGCATATCGGCCAGACTGGTCACAATAATATGCTTAAGGCCGGTTTCCGCGCGGATGTTCTGTACCGATTTGGCAAACACATCCATACACACCAGTGCCTTGGCACCGGAGTCGTTGAACTGGTGCAGCATTTCGCGCTCGGTATACAGCGGGTTGGTATTCACCACCACCATACCGGCACGCAGGGCACCGTACATAGCAATCGGGAATTGCAGGATATTCGGCATCTGAATGGCGATGCGGTCGCCAGGCTTCAGCGTGGTGTGATTTTGCAGATAAGCGGCAAAGGCTGCGCTGTATTCGTCAATCTGACGATAAGTGAGGGTGTAACCAATACTGGTAAACGCGGCGCGATCGGCATAACGCTGAAAAGCGCTTTCCACCACTTCTACCACTGCATTGTATTTATCCAGATCGATTTGATCAGTAACACCAGGTGCGCGCTTGCCGTCCCAGAAAGATGCTTCCACAGGGTTCCCCTTACAGAATTCAGGTTATTGTTTTTTTAATTGGCCAAAACTATGACCGAAAGCCGCGTTGAGTTAAAGAGGAAAACGTGACATGCTTCCGGTCATAATACGCCACTCAATAATATCCGGTCACCATGTCACACTCCTCTGCTGCCAGCCGGGCCTTTATCGGCACTGAATATCTGTCGCAACTGATTGAGCTGCTGGCCCAACAGGGTATCAGCACTGCGCAGTTAGCTCAGGGCACCGGTCTGAGTGGCAAGACGCTGGCCTCGGCGCAGGAATTCATTTCGCCGCTGCAGTATCACAAGGTGGTGGAGAATGCGCTGGCGCTGAGTGGCGACCCGCTGCTGGGACTGGAACACGGCAAACGCATGAATATTTCCAGCCATGGCTTTCTCGGCTTTGCCATTATGGCCAGCGATACTCTGGGTCAGGCTCTGTCGCTGGCGATCCGCTATGCACGCACCCGCACCCTGCTGGCCGATATCCGCTTTATTCATGACCATGACACCGCCATCATTCAGATCAACCGTCTGGCGGCCATGCCAAGCACCTTCAGTTTTGTCGTGCAGAACATTATTTCAACACTGGTGACCATTGCCCGCTTTCTGACCCAGAACAGTGAAGAGCTGGCCGCCGTAGCGAAGTTCACTGATGCTCCGGTACGACCTGTTTCCTGCTACGAAGGCGTTCTCGGCATTCCGGTGATGTTCAACCAGCCGCACAATCAGCTCTGTATTCCGGCCTGGCTGCTGGATAGTCCGGTATCCACCGCCAACACCACCGCGCGGCGCATGGCGGAAGCCGAATGTGAAAAACAACTGGCCGAACTGGATCGTGGCCAGGATCTGGTCACCCAGATCCGTCGCCGCCTCGACCGTATGGATGCGTTTCCGACACTTACCGTTATGGCGAAAACGCTGAACTCCAGTCCGCGCACTATTAACCGCCAGCTGGCCCAGCTGAACACCACCTATCAGAACATTATTGATGAGGCCCGGCGCGAACAGGCCCTGCATCTGCTGCTGGAAACCAATACCTCGGTGGAAGATATTGCCCACCAGCTGGGCTATAACGACCCATCGAATTTCGGCCGCGCTTTCCGTCGCTGGCTGGGGGAGTCGCCACGGGCTTTCCGTAAAAGAACACGCGAGCAATATCCTGCACTGCACCCGGAAGAAAGCACTACAGAGGACTCCCCTCACTGAGACTGCCGTTCCATAACCCTATAATCTCAGGTAGTATCAGATGAACAATAACAATCATAATAAATCATGAATCAGATTCATTTTTCCGCTGGCCAGCGCCAGCTCTATCAGCAGCTTTCCGCTCAGGTTAACCAGTATTTCCGGCAGCAGGACATGACCAAAACCGGTGATCAGCGTCTGTACCGTAAAGCCATTCTTATTTTGCTGCTGTTCACTGCCAGCTATGCCGCCCTGCTGTTACTGCCTGCCCCCTGGAGTCTGGCCGCCTGGTTTATACATGGCATAGCTACCGCCCTTGTGGGCTTTAACGTGATGCACGATGGCGCTCACGAATCTTTCAGCCGCTCACGGCGCCTCAACCGGCTGGCCGCTCTTACCTTTAATCTGATCGGCAGTAACCGTTTTTACTGGGCACAGAAACACAACCGTAATCATCACAGCTTTACCAATGTGGACGAGGTTGATGAAGACATTGATGCGCTGGGGCTGTTCCGAATGAGTCCGCATCAGCGCCGTTTCTGGTTTCACCGTTATCAGCATATTTATGTCTGGCTGCTGTATCCGCTGACCAGTCTGTTCTGGTTTTTTGCCCTCGATTATAAGGCTTACTTCCGTCAGAAGATTGCCAACAGGGAGTTCAGCCATCGCTTATCCGCCGCAGATCATCTGGAATTCTGGGCCAGTAAGCTGCTGTATCTGCTGATCTATATCGCGCTGCCGCTGAGCCTGTCTGACAGTACGACGGTTATTGCCGGCTTTTTACTGATGCACGCCATCTTAGGCTTTTTATTTGCCGTGGTATTTCAGCTGGCTCACATTGTTGAACAGGCGGAATTTCCGCAGCCTGCATCTGATGGCAGCATGGAAGACGAATGGGCGGCCCATCAGTTACGCACCACCGTCGACTTCGCCACCAACAGCCGTGTTCTGACCTGGGTTTTAGGCGGTCTGAACTTTCAGGTTGAACATCATCTGTTCCCCCGTGTCAGCCATATCCATTATCCAGCCCTTCATCAGCTGCTGCAGGAAGCCTGCAGCCACCAGGGCCATCCGATCCGCAGCTATCCCAGCCTGGGCGCGGCACTGAAAGGTCATTACCGCCACCTGCGCAAGCTGGGCCGCACAGACTGATAACCAGCACTCCTGCAGCAAGCTGCTAAACTGGACAATGAGGGTCTTAACCGCTGATTTCTGAACGAAATCAGCGGATTACCAGAAATACACTCATGTTTCAGGGGTATGCTTATGGAATCGCCAGTACACAGCCTTAACGGTCTGTTTGCACAACTCGGCCTGCCGAACTCCGACCAGAATATCGCCGACTTTATCGAGCAGCATAAACCCGTAGCAGACAACAAAAAATTAGCCGATCTCGACTTTTTCAATGACTCGCAGCGGGCCTTTCTGCGTGAATCACTGGCTCAGGATGCTGACTGGGCCGAGGTTATCGATACCCTCGACAGCCTTCTGCGTCATGCTGCTGATATCCGTCCCAGCTGATTACTGAATGCAGGTCAGTCAGCATATCTGGGACGCTGATGTCGTTCCGCCACAATGGATACCATCCCTGCCAGCAGGTCAGGCTGATCTGTTGCTGCTGTTTGCCTCTGTTGATCCGGCCGCAGCGATCAGCACGTTGCAGCAACACTTTCCGGATACTCCCTTATGCGGATGCTCAGCCAGTGGCGAAATTCATCAGCAACGGGTTATTGATAACAGCATTGTACTGACCGTGCTGCATTTTGCTGATACCCGTATCCGCGTCGTCACTGAACCGGTTAACGGCATAGATGACAGCTATCAGGCCGGTATCCGTGTAGCGCAACAACTGCAACAGAAGGATATGCAGCACATCCTGGTATTGGCCAATGGCCTCTGCGTAAATGGCAGCCAACTGGTGGCCGGGCTTAATCAGCAGCTTGCCCCCTTCAACCGTATTTCCGGCGGCATTGCCGCCGATGGTGAACGCTTTAAGCAAACCTGGCTGTACACCAGCGAGGGCCGTTTCAGCCACCACATCTGCGCTATCGGATTTTACGGTCAGCATCTCAGTGTCAGCTGTGGCAGCTATGGCGGCTGGGATCCGTTCGGCCCCAAACGCCGCATTACCCGCGCCCGGGGTAATCGCTTGTATGAACTTGATGATATCTGCGCCCTTGATCTGTATGAAAAATACCTCGGGCATTATGCCGACCAACTACCGGCTTCCGGCCTGCGCTTTCCATTGCTTATTTCCGGAGAAGATAACGACCCCGTCGTCTGCTCGGTACTTGGCATTGACTGGCAGGAGCGCTGCTTGCTGTTCGGCGCCGATATTCCTGAACAACATTATGCGCAGCTGATGCGTGCGAATGTTGACCGTCTGATCGATGGTGCTCATACCGCCTGTCAGCAGGTCAGACAACAAAATCAGGCAACGCCGGACTTTGCCCTGTTGGTCAGCTGTGTAGGCCGGCGTGTTGTGATGCAACAATTGATTGATGAAGAACTGGAAGCCTTCAGCGAGACCCTCGGAGCCGACATCCCGGTCGCAGGATTTTATTCCTACGGAGAAATTGCCCCTAACCGCGGCGTCGGTAAGTGCAATCTGCACAACCAAACGCTGACCATTACTACATTTACTGAGCGAACAGCATGCACCGACTGCTGAAACGACAGCTGAAACGACATTTTCAGGACAGCGTGCCGGAGCAATTCCAGCTGTTACTGCAGGCGATCAGTGACGCCTATGATCAGGCCGATCTTGATCGGGAAATGCTGGAACGTTCACTGGCATTAACCGCGGAAGAGCTGCTGGAACGCAATCAGCGCCTGAGCCAGAACCTGCAGGCGCAGCAACAGGCGCAAGCTGATCTTAAAGCCTCCTACGAAATTCTTGATGCGACCCTGAATGCCTCAAAAGAAGGAATTCTGGTAGTCAGTGCCGATACCGACCGGCCGATTGCCGTCAATAAACATTATTTACTGCTGATGGGGCTGAGCGAAGAACGCATTAATCATATGACCGGTGCCGATCTGTTCCGTAATTCTTTTCTGCAATTATTTGAAGGTCAGCAACTTTATGATCAGCTGAAAGAAATGCGCAATCATGAGCATGGCAGTCACCGTATTTACCCGATGCGTAAAGGCGGCTGGCTCGAAGTGTATGCGGTCAAACACCCGGTCGCCGGTTATATCTGGATGCTGCGTGATATCAGTGAAATCCGTGAAAAAGAAGAAACCATCACCTATCAGGCACAACACGACAGTCTGACCGGACTGCCTAACCGGGTACTGCTGCAGGACCGGCTGGAACTGAGCATTAACCGCGCTCAGGCGCAGCATTCGCGCATAGCCCTGTGTTATATCGATCTTGATGGTTTTAAAACCATCAACGACAGCCTGGGTCATGCCAGCGGCGACCGCTTACTGATAGAGGTCGCACAACGGCTGAAACAGGGAATCAAACCCCAGGATACGTTAGCCCGTGTCGGTGGTGACGAATTTGTGGTCATCATGGACGATATCAGCGGTCAGGATGAGGTTCTGCAACGTGCAGACAATATGCTCGCAACCCTGATGCCTCCGGTTGAGCTCGATCAGCGCAGCTTTTTTATCGGCGCCTCCATTGGTATCGCCATGTATCCGAATGACGGCGAAGATTCCGGCCTGCTGATGCGTAATGCCGACATCGCCATGTACCGTGCCAAGGCCAACGGTAAAAACTGTTTTCATTTTTTTACCCCATCACTGGAGCGCATCGCCCAGCATCGCCTGCAGATGGAAACCGAACTGCGCAGAGCCATCGAACAGGATCAGCTCGAACTGTATTACCAGCCCAAAGTTTTTTTGCAGAGCGATCCGCGCGGCGCCCGTACCGGCCAGCTGCACAGTTTTGAAGCCCTGCTGCGCTGGCAGCGCCCCGATGGCAGCTTTGTCTCGCCGGAAAGTTTTATTCATATCGCCGAAGAAGCCGGCATGATTTCGCAGATCGGCCAGATGGTGGTTGAAAAAGCCTGTCATCAGGCCCGCCAGTGGCTGAATGAAGGCTATGAAAGCAATATCAGTATCAATTTATCACCACGCCAGTTTCTGATTCCCGGCTTTCATGAAGATATTGTCGATACCATCCGCTCTTACGGAATTCCATCGGCGATGATCTCGGTTGAAATTACGGAAAGCCTGCTGATGCAGGATCTGGTCAGTGCCAGAGGCGTGCTGGAGTATTTCCGCGCCCATGATGTCTTTGTTTATCTGGATGATTTTGGCAGTGGATTTTCCTCACTGAATTATCTGAAGACCCTGCCGGTCGATGCGATCAAAATTGACCGCACTTTTGTCCGCGATTTAAGCACCAGCAGCGCCGACCGTGCCATCGCCAACACCATCATCACCCTCGGAAAACAGTTAAATAAACTGATCGTGGCCGAAGGTATCGAAACCGTTGAGCAGGCGAATTTTCTGATCGACAGCGGCTGCGATCTGGCACAGGGTTATTTTTATGGCCGCCCGGTCAACGGCGAGAGCGCCCGGCATTATTTTCAGTTAAGTCCGACCCTGCCTGCAGCCACCTCCCCCCTTGCCAAACCCGGTGCATCTGAGTAGATTCGCCGCATCCCTGAATGCTGAGAGGCCACTGTGAAATATCCGCAATTTATTGCCATCGACGGCAGTTCGTTTGAAGAACACGCCCATCCGGTTGCCATTGCCTGGTCGCAGTCTGACGGCCAGATCAAAACCACTCTGATTCAGCCGGAAGATGATTGGGACGACTGGGATATCAGCCTGCAGGACCTGCACGGCATCAACCCCGACACCCTGTATCAGCGTGGTGAAACCGCCTGGTCGGTGATGCGTGAGCTGGAACACGATCTGGAACAGCCTTATCTGTTTGCCGACGATCCCGTGCGGGTAACAGAGCTGCTGGAAAAACTCTATGACGCCTGCAGCCGCGATCTGAGCATTGAAATCAGTGACTGCCGCGACGAATGGCAGGATGCTAACGCACTGGATGAAAATGAATTACACCACCTGCCCTGCGACGAGCGGGTTCACCGCATGCTGCTGGCCTGGGCACAGGAACACGCTGCTGCTCGCGAATAACAAGCCGCGAATAACACAAACCGGAAATAACAAACAGAGCACATTGCCAGCGCGGTACTCTCCTGATAAAACCTGATAACAATCAACATTATCAGGAGAGTGTCATGGCGAGCGGAATGCTGGTCTTTTTCTGCGGCAAAATGGGGGCGGGAAAATCCACTCTCGCCCGGCAATTGTCACAAGAAAAAAACACCATTCTTATTTCAGAAGATCAGTGGCTGGCCGCCCTTTACCCACAGCAGATCCATACCATAAAGGATTATCTGCGCTGCTCGTCTCAGTTAAAAAATATCCTGAACGACCATATCAGTCAGCTGTTAAACAATGGCCTGACACTGATTCTCGATTTTCCCGGCAACACCATTGAGCAGCGCCGCTGGTTTAAACATCTTATTGATAACACTCAGTGCCGGCACCGGTTAATTTGCCTGGATCACAGTGACGAACGCTGCCTTAAACAAATAGCCAAACGCCGCAAAGAACAACCGCAACGCGCGGCATTTGATAACGAGGAAACCTTCTATCATCTGAGTCAGTATTTTCAGTTACCGACAGAAGATGAAGGTTTTACGGTTGAGTGGCCGGAGGATTAAAACCGGATCAGCGGTCAATCAAGTCCGGCTCTTTCTGCAAATCGGTAATAACAGCCGCTAAAAAACGACTGGCTTCCCCGCCAGTGACCGCCCGGTGATCAAAGGTCAGTGACAAGGGCAGTACCTTACCGGCAAAGAGTTCCCCCATGGCGCACAGCGGTTTTTCCAGCACCCGGCCAGCTCCCAGAATCGCCATGGTCGGAGGAACCACCACCGGGGTGCCATAACGTCCGGCGATGGCGCCATAGTTCGATAAGGTAATGGTTGCGCCCTGCATTTCCCGCGGCGGAATGGTGCGGGCGCGGACATCGGCTTTCAGCCGGTCGAGGCCGGCACGCAGGTCATCGGCGCTGCGATTGGCAACGTCACGCAGTACAGGTACAAACAAGCCCTGCTCAGTATCGACCGCAATGCCCAGATCAATCTGACTGATCAGTCGCCGGGTCATCTGCTGATGCTGCTCATCACCGTGAAACCAGCCATTTAAATCCGGTACCGCCGCACAGCCTGCAGCAATAGCCTGCACCAGCCGGACACTGACGTCCTCAGTGGCTTCCCAGTGCGACACATCGGCTTCATCAAACAGCGTGACGGGCACTACCTGAGCATGAGCCAGCGCCATGGTACGTGCCATGCTTTTGCGCACACCAGTCAGGCGCTCTCCCTGCCCCAGCTGCTGATCCAGACGCCCGGCTTTTTCCACATCATCGGCCGTAATGCGGCCATCCGGCCCACTGCCGCTGATCTGCTGAATATCCACATTAAGACGCCGTGCCAGCGCCCGCACACTGGGCGTGACCCGCACCCGCGCGCCGGCATTCAGGCTGTTGCCCTGGCCAATCACAAAATGATCTTCGCTGCGCTCGCGCGCAACCGGCATTTCGCCGACCACCGAGCCGTTATCTTCACGCCCTGCAGTGTCAGAGCCTTCATCCTGCACAAACTCAACCAGTGGCTCACCGGTATTGACGGTATCACCGGGTTCACCAAAACAATGGCTGACCACCCCGGCACAGGGGGATGGCAGTTCAACAATGGCTTTTGCGGTTTCAACCGATAACAACAGCTGGTCAACCGCCACCGTATCACCGGCTTTTACATGCCATTCCACGATGTCGGCATCGGCCAGCCCTTCACCCAGATCGGGCAAGCGGAAATAACGCATAAACACTCCTGAGGTATCAGGCTTTTGATTTTTATGTCTGCTTTAACGGTAGCTCATGCATTGGTTAACGGCGGCCACCATGTCGGCCACCTGTGGCAGATACAGCTGCTCCTGGCGGAAATACGGCATTGGCGTATCAAAACCTGTCACCCGGATCACCGGAGCCTGCAATAGGTCGAGGCTCTGCTCGCTCAGGCGGGCGGAAATATCCGCGCCGATACCGCCACTGCGCGCGGCCTCATGCACAATCACACAACGGCCGGTCTTTTCGACCGAGGCGCGGATGCTGTCCATATCCAGCGGACTGACCGTCGCCACATCCACAACTTCGGCGCTGATGCCCTGCTGTTCCAGCGCCTGCGCCGCCTCCAGAGTTTCCTGAATGCAGGCCCCCCAGCTGACCAGTGTGATATCACTGCCCTCACGCAGAATAAAAACCTTGTCCAGCGGCAGACGCGCACCGTCATCCACCAGCGGTTGCTTCAGCGCACGGTACAGGCGCTTGGGCTCAAGAAAGAGCACCGGGTCCGGGTCATCAATCGCACTCAGCAACAGACCATAGGCACGCCGTGGCGAAGATGGAATCACCACCCGGATACCGGGGATATGGGCAAATAATGCCTCTGTACTTTCGGAATGATGCTCGGGCGCATGAATGCCGCCGCCAAAAGGAGCCCGCACCACCAGCGGGCAATGTAACCGTCCGCGGGTGCGGTTACGCAGCCGCGCGGCATGGGTCACCAGCTGTTCCATGGCCGGGAAAATAAAGCCCATAAACTGAATTTCGGCGACCGGTTTCAGTCCCTGACTGGCCATGCCGATCGCCGTACCGGCAATCAGTGTTTCTGCCAGCGGCGTATCCATTACCCGCTCGCGGCCAAAGCGATCCTGCAGCCCTTGTGTGGCGCGGAACACACCGCCATTGCGGCCGATATCTTCGCCCAGAAGCACGACGTTCGGGTCTTCACTCAGCGCCCGTGCCAACGCCAGGTTGACCGCTTCGACCAGAGTCAGATCACGCTGAGTCAGATCACGGGATGCAGATGCACTGCTGAATGAGTCTGTTGTTTGATTGACCATGTCACACCTCCCGTGCCGTCATTCGTGCTGCAAACAGATCAAGCTGCTCATCCAGTGCAGGTGGCCATTCGGCGTACAGATGGTCGAACATGGCCTCTGCTGCCTGCGCTGGTGTTGCCAGATACTGCTCAACGGCCTTGCTGACGACCGTATGGCAGTGATCCTGCCAGCGTGCATCCATGGCTTCGTTCCAGGCGCCCTGCGTTGTCAGGAACTGGCATAAACGCCGGACCGGCTCCCGCTCCCAGGCGGCTTTGACTTCATCATCGGTACGGTAGCGGCTGGCATCATCGGCGGTGGTGTGGTCGCCCAGACGGTAGCTTACCGCTTCGATCAGCGTCGGCCCTTTACGGTGCCGTGCCCGCTCCAGTGCATCGCCGACCACATCCAGCATGGCGATCATATCGTTACCATCCACCTGCACGCTGTGTATTCCCGCACCCCAGCCTTTTTGTGCCAGTGTCGGAGCGCCACACTGCGCGGCACGCGGCACCGAAATGGCCCACTGATTATTGTTAATGACAAACACCACCGGCAGATGCCAGGTACCGGCTAGGTTCAGTGCTTCGAGGAAATCACCTTTAGAGGTTGCGCCATCGCCCAGGGTGCAGAGTACGGCCTGTGGCTGTTTACGGAACTTCAGTGCAGCCGCAGCCCCCACGGCATGACCACACTGGCTGGCAATCGGCACACAAACCGGTAAATCCTGTGCCGGGCCGGCATGACTGCCACGCTCATCGCCCCCCCAGTACAGCAACAGATCGTGCATGGCCGCGCCACGGATAAGCTGCGTGGCATGATCACGGTAGTAAGGAACAAAAATATCCTGCTCTTCCAGCGCCAGACCACAGGCAACGCCAATGGCCTCCTGCCCGACAGAAGATGGAAAAGTGCCAAGCTGACCCGTGCGCTGCAGAGCAACCGCCTTCTGATCGAACATCCGCGTCAGCATCATCCACTCATAGGCACGCAGCAAAGGCTCAGGCTCATGGGCCCAGAGCGGAACTTCCCGCACCGGCACACCATCTTCGCCAAGATACTGCACCATGGCTGCAGCATGAACTCCGGGAACATTACCCATAACATATCCCTCCTTCAGTACCAGCACCACAAGCAACATTGCTGGTGGCACAGATAAGCGCAGCCGCCCGGTTGCCCGGCCAGCCAAACAAATAAAGACAGGAAAAAATACAGAACAGAAGCCGCCTGCCATCGGCTGCGGCGTGGTGATTCATACAGCCGGTAAGACTCCGTCTGGCGACAGACCGGTAAATCAATTGCAAGCTCATCCTGCACCTCCGGCTTTTGGCCTGAGTCCGCCTGACCGGCGGCTACCTGAACAGGTACACCTGTCCTGCTTTTGGCAGAACAGACACAGTTAATGTGTAGCCGAAAAAAGATCAGGCAGAAAGGTGAAAGAGCACTTTGAGCTAAACAATACGATGGCAAATAGTGTGATCGAATATAAGACGATCTGCTCTGCGGCGTATTCCGTGCTTACAGCCATAGCCGTCAGCCGATGAAACCATTAGAGTACGCGCTTATTTTTTCTGGCAATTACACCCATGGCGCTGAAAGCAACCATTTATAAAGCCGAACTGAATGTGTCCGATATGGACCGCAATCATTACCAGACTTACAACCTGACCATTGCCCAGCATCCGTCAGAAACCACCGAGCGGATGATGGTACGTCTTGCCGCTTTTGCCCTGAACGCCGGTGAACAGCTGGAGTTTACCAAAGGCCTCAGTACCGATGACGAACCGGATTTATGGGCGCATTCCCTGAGTGATGAAATAGATCTGTGGATTGAACTCGGCCAGCCCGACGAAAAACGCATCCGCAAAGCCTGTAACCGTGCAAAACAGGTCATTATTTACGGCTACCACGGACGTGCCGCGCAATTATGGTGGCAACAGATCGAAAACAGCTGCCGGCGTTTCAATAATCTTCAGGTGGTGGATTTTGATGCGGCCGCCATCGAACAACTGCAGCAATTAACAAGCCGCACCATGCGTCTGCAGGCCAGCATTCAGGATGGCATGCTGTGGCTGGGTGACAGCAGCCAGACCATAGAAATCGGTATGATGGTGTTACAGGAAAGCAGCCGCTGATCAGCGCGTCTGACTCAGCAATTGCGCCAGGCGACCATCACTGGCCATACGTTGCAGAACATGATCGAAACGCTGGCGCAGCTCTGCTCCCCGCTCTGTAGGCTGAAAAGCAAAGAATACCGGATGAGAACTCAGCGGCTTTTCAGCATCGTAATGCAGCAGGTGGCTCGCCTGCAGTTCGTGGATGGCCCGCAAGGCTGATTGCTCATCGCTAATAAATACATCAATGCGGCCTGCCAACAATTTTTTAATATTTTGCGGATCGGTCAGAGTGCTGTGATACGTTGCCCCCGGCACCGACAATACATCACTGGAATAGCTGAAACCTGAGGTGTAACCGATACGTTTGCCGGCCATATCCTCAACGTCTCTGATCTTTGGCTCCAGCGCGCGGGTAAAAGCAAAAACACGCTTACTGTACACCGCCGTTGTTGCCAGATATGGCGAGTTCATCGACAGATCAATGGCCGGAAAAATAACATCCAGATTTTGCTCAGCAAAAACCTCACGCACTCTGCGTGTCGGAAAAAGGTTAACCTCCAACCTCTCGCCGGCTTCAGCCGCGACCGTTTCTGCCAGGTGGATAAACATTCCCTGATTGGCGGACTCCACCATCAGCGGAATAGTAAAAGTCCCCATTCGTACAGGCTCAGCCTGTAATGGCAGGCTGAGTGATAAAGCCAGCATGATTACCGGCACGGAACGGAAGCATTTTTGTACGCTGTTAATCATCCTGTTTTTCCGCACTGATCTGGCGCTTCATAAGCTTTGCCAGAGCACCTGATTTCTGCAGCCGGGACAGGGCCTGATTAATCTGATGTGCCAGCGCTTGTCCGTTCTGACCTGTACGGAATGCATAAAACACATCCTGCCGGCTTAATGGCTGCAGCGGATTATAGTGCACACGGTCGCTGGCATCCGCCTGCTCCAGAGCGCGCAGCCCGGAATATTGCTCAACCACAAAAACATCAATGCGGCCGGCGAGCAGCATTTGCACATTCTGCAGATCAGTATTGGCCATCATTGGCTGAATATCACGGTTTCCGGTCAATAAACGGGAATATGGGTAGCCAGAAGTAATACCCACACGTTTATTTCTTAATTGCTCAACAGAAGTAAGCAGAGGCTGTTCTTTCAGGGTAAAGGCAAAATCATCTTTGCTGTAAATACTGAGACTGCGCTCATAGGGCACCGGCATACTGACATCGATGGCCGGAAAAAGGCCGTCCAGATTTCCCTGTTCAAACTCAGATAAAGCGCGTTTTGCCGGAAACAGTACGATGCGAACATCCAGTCCCGCTTCGGCGGCCAGTGCCTTGGTCAGCCGGATAAAGATCCCCTGCTGTTCAGACTCCACCATCAATGGGATCGGATAGGTACCGAATATCAGTGATTGCGCCGAAGCAACCGCTGAGCACAGCAGAGAGATACCGAGAGCAATCAATAACCGGCCTGTACGCATAACCTGCCTGCTGAAATAGTCAGAAGCCCATGCTACATCAGAATCCGCGGGGTTACTAACGCCCCGCAGGCATACAGCAGCGCTTATATTTTTTACCGCTGCCACAGGGGCATGGGCTGTTTTTAAAGGGTGCGGCATCGTGTTTAAGGTCGGCCAGATTCTGCTGATAAAACCTGCTCAGATAATCATAAAGCTGCGGGTGCTTTTTTTTCAGCAATTTGGGGCGTTCAAAAAAGTATTCTGACGCCACAGCAAAGAACTCGACCTGATTGGTCGCACCGTATTCAGGAATACCGGTTTTATCCATCTCCATGGTGGCGATTTTTTGCTGTACCAGGCTGAACCAGGCGTCACTGGTACGATAACTTTCCAGTCGCTCCGGAAATCCATCCAGCGCACCATCCGCCATATCCACCAGATGGACAAATTCATGAATACCGACATTATGCTTGTCTTTCTGATTGGCAAAACCGGCATGAAGGTCGGGTTTGCTCAGCGCCACTTTTCCCGCCATCGGACCGGTTCCGACCATTCCGGTAATACTGGAGTCGGGCATACCACACTGAAACTGAGCATTAAAAGCGGCTGGCAGCAGAAACACCGCACGCACATTAAAATAATGCCAATCCGGAAACCCCCAGACCGGAATCACCGCACTGGCGGCGACCAGCAGCCGATCGGCATCGGTGACATCAACATCGACACCACCTTCAACCGCCGTGGTCGCCAGAAACAACAGGCAACGACGCTCAAATTCACGCCGCTGCTCCGCACTCAGATGCCGGTAAAAATCTACATGAGCCAATAAATAATCGGACCATTCTGCCTGCCAGGCCGGCAATTCTGACACTTCCGGTTTAGCCCAGCTTGCCAGCTTATTTAACAGCCACTGCCACATTGTGTATTTATCCCTGTTATTCAGAACATATATCCGAGTCGTAATGTTGATACTGCCATATTCGGATACCAGGTCAGAACGTCTTCAGCCTGACGTACATTATCGCGCTGCTCTTCTTCCGCCAGCTCAGCCGAAGAACGGGTAACCTCACCGGACACCGGCACCACCAGAGTCAGCCAGTCGACCGCCAGCGTCCATGGCCCCTGCTGCCAGTGATTGGCAATACTGAACTGTGCCATATGGGTGTAAGCCTCACTGCGTACCCCCTGCTCAGTCAGCGGAAAGCCATAGACATCGGGATCGAGATAGACTTCATTGGTGCGGTACACATAACCGCCACTGAGGTTAAAACTGTTGCCAAAAAAGCGGCGTACTAACAAACCCGCATGGCGCTCTTTAAATCCGGCCAGTTTTAACTTAGAAAAATTCACCTCGAAGCCGCTGTTCATATAGGACAGTCCCAACTGCCACTGGTCGCTGAGGTTCAGATTCAGCGCCACGCCTTTAGCGGCAGGAAATGGCAGGGAAAGCAGAGAAAACGCAGCGTCGATGCCAACATGGTGATTGGCCCGGAATTCCCGTGAGGTTTCGGCCTGCAAGGCCGTGGCCAGAGTCAGCAGCACACTGCACAGTGCTATATGAAGTCCTTTTCTCATCAGCTTTCAGCTCTCAATTTTTAATAATTCAACATCAAAGATCAGCAACGAGCCGGCCGGAATGGTTCCGGCGCGCTGATTGCCATAGGCCAGATCGGCCGGAATAAATAAACGTGTTTTTTCACCTTCTACCATCAGCTGCAAACCTTCCGTCCAGCCGCGGATAACCTGATTCAGGCCAAAGGCAATGGGTTCGTTACGCACCACAGAGCTGTCAAACACCGAGCCATCCAGCAAAGTACCATGATAATGCACTAATACCCGGTCGCGCGGGCCTGGGTGTTTTTCACCCGTTCCCGGCTGTAATACCAGATATTGCAGACCGGATGCGGTTTCTCTCACCCCATCCTGCTTTTTATTTTCCGCCAGAAATTCAGCACCCGCTGCGACATTTTCGACCGCACTTTTACCGCTGCCGACACCGGCACGACGTAATGCATAGAACAACAGACCTGCAATGATCACTACCAGCAAAATATTCAGCATACGAACTCCCGGAGCAATAAAATAATCGGGCATTCTAGCGACTGGACGGCATCAGTACCATGCCGTTTAATGACCTTCGGCCGAATAACAGGAATATCACTATGCCAACCGTTCACAGCGCAGCAGAACCGCGTCCACCCATCGTTTTTATTCACGGCATGTGGTGCGGGCCAGAGGTATTTGAGCCCTACCGGCAATTTTTTACTGAGCGCGGTTACCAGTGCTATACCCCGGCATTGCGTCAGCACGATATTCAGGACAACGAAAGCACAGCGCTTGGTCAACTCAGTCTGCGCGACTATGCCGCCGATCTGGAAGCTTTTATCCGCACGCTGCCACAACGGCCGGTGCTGATTGGTCACTCTATGGGAGGATTGCTGGCGCAAATGCTGTGTGCACGTCAATCAGCAACGTCTGCGGTGTTAATCTGCCCGGCATCACCGGCCGGCGTACACGCTCTGACAGCATCCGTTGTGCGCAGCTTTTTTACGGTGATGACGCGCTGGGGTTTCTGGAAAAAGCCCAACAAACTCTCTCCGGCAGCAGCGCGTTATGCCCTCTTTAATCGCCTGCCGGATGACGCAGCACAGGATGCTTATCAGCAAATGCGTTATGAAAGCGGTCGCGCCGCCTTCGAAATTGGTTTCTGGTTGCTTGACCGGAATAAGGCTAGCCGGGTTGATGAGCGCAAAGTGATCCAGCCGTTACTGGTCATCTCCGGCGCCGACGACCACATCACCCCTGCGGCCATCAATAAAAAAGTCGCTGCGCGCTATGCCAACGCCAAATATCGCTGCTACCCGAATCATGCTCATTGGCTGATTGCCGAGCCCGGCTGGCAAAGCATTGCCGGAGATATCGCGGACTGGCTTGAGCAGCAGCACGGGCAGAACGCATAAAAAAACGCCGCAGATGCGGCGTTTTTTATTGTCGGTGTTATTAGCTGAGCCATTCAGTAACGCGACAGTTCTTTATCGTCTTTAAATAACTTATCGCCGACATTCTCAACCTTTTTCAGCGCTTCCAGCGAGTTTGACAAAAACTCCCGCTCATACAGCACCACCACCACCAGTGCTGCTGCGGCAATAAACGCCCAGGGATGGATAAACCAGGTCAGAATGGCGAGTGAAAAATAAAAGGAGCGCAACCCGTAGTTATAACTGCGGCTGGCCTGATCAATGATTTTAGCGCCGTAAATCGCAAAGCTGCGGCGCTCGGCCGCGGTTACCGAATCATCGCCCGGTAACGGGGCTGCGCCCACCAGCACGGAGGCAAAGCCAAACTGACGCATCGACCAGGTAAAGGTGAAGAAGGCGTAAATAAACACACCGATTAAAGTCAGGATTTTCAGTTCCAGCGCCAGTAAGGTATCGACTACCGCAAACGACACTCCGGACAACATGCCCTCAACTTTATCAACGGCAGTCAGCGCAGTCAGCAAACCCGCAAGAATCAGCACACAGGAAGAGGCGAAGAAATTAACGTTACGCTCAAGATTAGCCAGCAGCGCGGCATCCCCCACCCGCACTTCGCGCTGCAGCAGGCGCCGCATCCAGTTAATACGGTGCACGTGCAACACAGACGACAGTGAGGCCGACGTTTTCGCTTTGTACTTGGCAAACTGGGTATAGGCTACCCAACAACCGATAAACCAGGCCAGGCTGAGCCAGTTAATTAAACCAATTTCCGACATGCAGCCGCGCTCCAGATAAACAACAGAACCAAGATGCGTCAGCATAACCGGATTAAGGCCCGGTATGAATACACCCGTACCGCAAGCCTGACTAAGTAGTTTTACCAGTCATCCAGCCCCACTGGCAGGAAAGTTCTGTGATTATAAAGATAACGATTGAACTGCGGCCGCTTTCTGCAATCATAGCGCTGCGGCAGCAACTGTCGTCTGAAGATCTGAGCAGGAAAGACCTGAACAGGAAAGGCCTGCGCAGTAATGATCAGAGCGATCACAATAACGGAGAGCAATATGAGCAAGAAAAGCAATGCACTGGCTGGCCAGCCGGTACGGCGTAACCTGCATGCCTGTGCCGCCATTATGCGCAAAGGTGGCGTACACGAAACCACGACCAAGGCCAAACGTAATCAGGCCAAACGGCAACTGAACAAGGCAATGCGTGAGGGGGGCAACAGCTCCCCTTTTTATTGCCTGTTATTTGGCATCATTGCCTGAACGGCTTACCTCCCTACCCGATCCTATCCCCGAACGGCTTACCCTTCTACCCGAACGGCTTATCGCTCCGCTCTGACCTTTTCACCGCTCCGTTCTCTGCTTTAACCACTCAACCAAGCGCTGAATTTTAATATCCGACAACTGGCGGTAATCAAAATACGGGCACAACACCAGCCCTGACGCTTTATGCAGGGCGAAGTCGTTATCCAGCCAGATCAGCTCGCTACTTAAGCCCAGAGTCTGGGCATAGCCTTTAGCCAGTAATAAACGGATTTTTGTCGTATCCCGATTCAGCTCCGGCGGCGAAAATAACAACGCCTGGCCACTGCCCGCCTGCAATAACTGCTGATCGCGCAGATCCTGCCAGCGTGTAAAACCAGACACTTCCTGATTGTTATCTCCGTTAATACCGGCCTGCTGCAGGGCAAAGATCAGCTTGGCGTACACATTAAAAATCTTGCGCCAATGATTGCCGGTTTCACTGGCGATACGGGCAATATCTCCGCGCTGCAGGGGCTGCATGGCCTGCAATTGCTGGTATTCCGCCAGCGGCGGACGGTTGGCGATAAATATCTGAATACCGGCGTCAGCGTCACCGAGGCCAATTCTCTGATTACTCATATTGAACGCTGATTAACCCGCTTCATTAATTCTTCCGCGCTTTCTTTGCGCTCGGAATAACGGTCCAGCAGGTAATCATTGCGGTCGCGGGTTAGCAGCGTAAATTTCAGCAGCTCTTCCAGTACATCGACAATACGGTCGTAATACGGCGATGGCTTCATACGGTCATTATCATCAAATTCGGCCCAGGCTTTGGCCACCGATGATTGATTCGGGATAGTCAGCATCCGCATCCAACGGCCTAACACGCGCAGCTGATTCACCGCATTAAACGACTGCGAACCACCACACACCTGCATAACCGCCAGCGTTTTACCCTGCGTAGGCCGCACCGCGCCCATATTCAGCGGAATCCAGTCAATCTGTGCTTTCATAATGCCGGTCATAGCACCGTGGCGTTCCGGCGAGCACCACACCATGCCTTCACTCCAGTTCACCAGCTCGCGTAATTCCTGCACTTTCGGGTGGCTGTCGTCACTGTCGTCCGGCAGCGGTAAACCGCTGGGATTAAATACCCGGGTTTCGGCCCCCATGGCCTCTAATAAGCGCACACTTTCTTCCACCACCAGCCGGCTGAACGAGCGACTGCGCAGTGAGCCGTAGAGCAGCAGAATCCGCGGCTTATGACTCGCTGGCTGACGGGAAAATAATTCGTCAGCGGCCGGTACTTTAAATAACTCCGGTATCAGGTTCGGTAAATCGCTCATAGTTTATCCTCATTCAGCTGGACTGCCGGAAACCAGTGACGGGTTTTATTGGCAAAGGCCACCAGCGATAACATCACCGGGACTTCCACCAGCACCCCCACCACCGTCGCCAGCGCTGCACCGGAATGCAGACCAAACAGCGAGATGGCCACCGCAACCGCCAGCTCAAAGAAATTACTGGTGCCGATCATGCACGCAGGCGCGGCAATGTTATGCGCCAGACGCATTCTGCGGGCAATAAAATAGGCAATAAAAAAGATGCCGTAAGTCTGTAGCATCAACGGAATGGCAATCAGCAGAATGTCAAAAGGCTTAGCGACAATGGTCTGCGCCTGCAGGGCAAACAGAATCACCACGGTACTGATCAGACCAAGAACAGAAAAGGGTTTGATCGCCGCCATAAAGTGCGCCAGACGCTCGCTATGACGATCAGCCGATAACCACTTGCGGGTCAGTACCCCGGCCACCAATGGCAGCACCACATACAACAGCACCGAGATCAGCAGGGTCTGCCACGGCACCTGAATATCGGATACGCCGAGCAGGAAAGCAGCAATAGGGGCAAAGGCAAAAATCATAATCAGATCGTTAACCGACACCTGCACCAGAGTGTAATTGGCATCGCCTTTGGTTAACTGACTCCAGACAAACACCATCGCCGTACAGGGTGCAACACCCAGTAAAATCATCCCGGCAATGTATTCACTGGCGGTCTGGGCATCGACCAGCCCGGCGAAAAAGACTTTAAAAAATAACCAGCCCAGCAAGGCCATGCTGAACGGTTTAATCAGCCAGTTAATCACCAGCGTCAGCAGCAGTCCCTGTGGCTTTTTACCGACATTTTTAATGGCCGAAAAATCAATCTGGATCATCATCGGATAAATCATCAGCCAGATTAATACCGCCACCACCAGATTTACCCGCGCCACTTCCAGCGCCGCAATACTGGCAAACAGATCAGGCAATAACAGCCCAAGTACCACACCCAATACCATGCCGGCGCCTACCCACAGGGTTAAAAAACGTTCAAAAATACCCATAATTCAGACTCCGCTCTGCTGCTGAAATACATGCTGAATATCGGCCGCTGTTTTATCCGACCAGTCGATGGCGCTGAGCGCACGGATACGCTCACGCAAAGTAGTCGCCACCTGATTAAACGCCGCGCTTTGTTCGGCCTCCGGTAATTTTGACGGGTCGGGTAATCCCCAGTGCACTTTGATGCTGTTGCCCATCCACATTGGGCAGGCCTCTCCGGCGGCACTGTCGCAGACGGTAATCACCACATCCGGGGCGAAATCTGCAAATTCATCCCAGCTCTGGCTGCGCAGATCATCGCTGCGGATTCCCTGCTGCTGCAGAAAATTCAGCGTACCCGGATACACCACACCCGCTGGCTGACTGCCAGCGCTGCGCACCTCAAAAACACCATTGCTTTCAGCACGACAAATGGCTTCCGCCAGAATGCTGCGGCAGCGGTTATGGGTACAAACAAATAACAGTTTCATAAAAATATCCGGACAGGCTCAGCAGCAGGAAGACGAATTTGCCCCAGTCAGCGCGCTGCAGCGTTTGACGTAAGGGGCAATAAAATCATGATTAGCCGCCAGCGTGGTTTCGAGCACCTGCACAGCCCATTCAGGCAGTTGCGGATGCAGACGGTAATACACCCACTGGCCGCGTTTTTCGCTGCTGAGTAATTGCGCCGTGCGTAATTGCGCCAGATGGCGGGAAATTTTCGGCTGGCTTTCTTCCAGCGCCGCCATTAAATCGCACACACACAACTCGCCGTGCTGTTGCAGCAACAGCACCATCACCAGCCGGGTTTCATCATTCAGACACTTGAACAGGGTTAACGGGCTCACGGCACTTACCAGCAGAAATATCTGGAAAATCATATATATGTTTTTTCATATATACAATCACCAAACGCCCCCTGACCCGGATGCCACCTTCAGCGGTCTTCCCAGCCCTTACATTCCCCCGCTTTTAGAGGTAACTTGCCTGCTTCTGATAATAAAAAGCGTTGCCGTTAGCAGGGTTTGTCGCCCCTAACGCAGCAGCCTGAAAGAAAATAACAAGGAGCCCAGCTATGACAGCCACCAGCCCTGATACGGCCACACCTCATTTCGATTTGATTGTGTTTGGCGCCACCAGTTTTGTCGGCCAGATTCTGACCCGCTATCTGGCGGAAACCTACGGCCTTAATGGCGAACTGAAATGGGCCATTGCCGGCCGTTCAGAAAGCAAACTGCAGTCGGTGCGCGGCAGCCTGGTGCCGGTACTGGGAGACGAGGCCAAACACCTGCCGATTCTGCTGGCCGATGCTGCGCGCGATGAGCAGGTACGCGCCCTGTGCGAACAGACCAATGTCATTGTCTCCACCGTTGGTCCTTACGCCCTGTATGGCGAACCGCTGGTCAAAGCCTGCGCTGAAAGCGGCACCGACTACTGCGATTTAACCGGCGAGCCACAGTGGATCAAACGCATGCTGGAAAAATACGAAGCCAGCGCCAAGGCCTCCGGTGCACGCATTGTGCATTGCTGCGGCTTCGACTCAGTGCCTTCCGATATGGGCGTTTATTTTTTGCAGGCCGAAGCGCAAAAGGCCTGGAATGGAAAAACTGCCAGCCGCATTAAAATGCGCGTAAAAGCCGCCAAAGGCGGTATGTCCGGTGGTACCGTGGCCAGTATTATCCAGCTCACTAAAGAAGTAATGGCCGATCCGGCACTGCGTAAGGAGCTGGCTAACCCCTATTCCCTTTGTCCGCCGGAGCACGGTTTCCGCGCCCGTCAGATCAACCAGAAAGGTGTTGAAAAGGACACCGACCTGCTCAGCTGGTCTGTGCCTTTTATTATGGCCGCCATTAACACCCGCGTGGTGCACCGCTCCAACGCCCTGCGCAACAAACTCTATGGCGACAATTTTATGTACGACGAAGCCATGCTTACCGGCGGCGGCGCCAAGGGTTACGCACTGGCGGCAGCACTGGTTGGTGGTATGGGCACCTTTATGATCGGTGCGGCGTTAAAGCCCAGCCGCTGGTTGCTGGAAAAATACGTACTGCCCAAGCCCGGTGAAGGCCCGACGCCAAAACAGCAGCAGGAAGGCTATTTTGATATCCGCTTTATCGGCCGCAGCGACGATGGACAGACCATCATCACCCGCGTAAAAGGCAAAGGTGACCCGGGTTATGGCTCCACCGCCAAAGTGCTGGGTCAGGCGGCCAGCGGGCTGGCGCTTGATTTTTACCGCGACGGCAAAAAATGCGATCGCGAAGGCGGCTTCTGGACTCCGGCCTCCATGTTTGACGAACGTTTTATCCAGCGCCTGCAGGATAAAGCCGATCTGAGCTTCGAAGTTCTGGCCTGAAAATCCAGCAGCATCAACCGCTTAGCATCCTGCTGAGCGGCAGATGCTGCAGCCCCCACCGATTCCATCTGCCCCTTATCTGGGGTATAACACGGCGATGAAAATACCAAAACGATTACAACCCCTGGTGGATGATGGCCTGATCGACGAAGTCATCCGCCCGCTGATGAGTGGCAAGGAAGCTTCTGTTTACGTAGTACGCTGTGGCGACGAAATCCGCTGCGCCAAAGTGTATAAAGAAGCCGATAAACGCAGTTTTAAGCAGGCTGTGCAATATCAGGAGGGCCGTAAAGTCCGTAATTCAAGGCGTCAGCGCGCCATGGAAAAAGGCTCAAAATTCGGCCGTAAGCAGCAGGAAGATGCCTGGCACAATGCCGAAGTTGAAGCGCTGTATCGTCTGGCCCGTGCCGGCGTACGGGTTCCTGCACCTTATGGCTGTTTTGATGGCGTACTGTTAATGGAACTGGTCACGGATGAGGCCGGTAACGTAGCACCACGCCTGAACGACGTCGCCATGAGCGAAGAGCAGGCGCTGGAAGATCATTACGAAGTCATGCATTACGTTAAATTAATGCTGGTCGAAGGTCTGGTACACGGTGATTTATCCGAATTTAACGTTCTGGTCGACGATTATGGTCCGGTGATTATCGACCTGCCGCAGGCCGTGGATGCCGCCGCCAATAACCATGCCCGCAGCATGCTGCAGCGCGACGTCGACAATATGACCAATTACTACGCACAGTATGCGCCGCAATTAAGCGCTACACGTTATGCTCAGGAAATGTGGGCATTATACGAAGAAGGCGAATTACTGCCCGACACCGAACTCAGCGGCGAATTTGCCGACAGCGAAGAAAGTGCCGACGTGGCTACCGTACTGGATGAAATCAAAGCCGTACTGGCCGAAGAAGAAGCACGCCGCGCACGCCTGAAAGAAGCCGAAGAAGGTGACGACTGATAAACAGCGTTATTTTTTAAAAATATTCAGGCACAAAAAAAGCGAACCTAAGGTTCGCTTTTTTTCTCTCAGATATTTAATTCTTTATCGTCCCGTCGGACAGATAAAGACAAATACTTACAGAGGGATAATGTCTTCTGCCTGAGGACCTTTCTGGCCCTGAGTAACAGTAAACTTAACTTTCTGGCCTTCAGCCAGAGTTTTGAAACCAGTACCAGTGATCGCTTTGAAGTGAGCGAAAACGTCTGGACCGTTTTCCTGTTCGATGAAACCAAAACCTTTAGCTTCGTTAAACCATTTTACAGTGCCGGTGATTTGATTAGACATAATCAATATTCCTGTTTTTTCAAAAGTTGGATGGCCAATTGGCCGGTATGCTGGAAGATGTACAAATAACTTATGAAAAACAAAACAGGATGAAGAGCTTCTGCAGATTGCTCAGAGACTGAGACAACATTGCGGGGCGGACATCAAGCGGTGACCATAAATATAAGGACGAACTAACAAGCTGGGGGCAGTCTATACCTATCCCCCACCCTGTCAACGTTTATTTTTCGATCAGTTCAGAATACTGTCCGGCCCCAGCGGCACAATCCCCGATGGGTTAAGCGTCTTAATGGAGTAATAGCCGGCCTTGATATGATCGATATTCACGGTTGCTGCCACGCCCGGCAAAGCGCCCACCCGCTGCATATAGGCATGCAAAGCGCTCATACTGGCCAGCGTATTGCGGTTGCACTTAAACAGACCGTGATAGGCCGCATCAAAGCGCACCAGTGTCACAAAAGTGCGGATATCGGTTTCTGTTAAAACATCACCCAATAAATACGCCCTGCCATCAGACAGCTGACATTCCAGCTCATCGAGCATGGCGAACACGCGCCCATACGCCTCGTTATAAGCCGCCTGCGAGGAGGCAAAACCGGCCTGATACACACCGTTATTCAGCTCAGTGTAAATGCGCGCATTCAGCTCATCGATTGTCCCCGCCAGCGCCTGCGGATACAGATTCAGCGTATTACCGGTCAGATGATCAAAAGCACTGTTCAGCATACGCAAAATATCAGCCGACTCATTATTCACAATGGTGCCGGTCTTTTTATCCCACAGCACCGGCACCGTCGCCCGCCCGGTAAACTGGCTGTCAGCACGGCTGTACAGTTCATGCATATACTGCGCGCCGTTAAGCTCATCGGTATCGGCTCCCGGATAACCACCAAAGGCCCAGCCCTGCTCCGTCAATACCGGATTCACCACACTGACGCTGATCAGTTCCTGCAGTTGTTTTAACTCGCGCACCATCAGCGTGCGCGACGCCCAGGGGCAGATATAAGCCACGTACAGATGGTAACGCCCGGCCTCCGCCTTAAAGCCGCCATCACCGCTTGGCCCGGCACTGCCATCAGCGGTGATCCAGTGGCGGAATGACGATGTCTGACGGATAAAACGCCCGTCTTTATCTTTTGCCTGCACCGGCTGCCAGTCGGCAGTCCACACACCGTTCACTAACATAACGACCTCCCGCCGCACGATTAACTGAAAAAGAAAGCCCGCCAAAGCGGGCTTGAGAATGCCTTAGACTCAGCGCAGACGCTCCGCCAGCACACGGTCAACCGACAGTGCACCACCGCCCTGAATCGCCAGCGCAACGGTTACTGCAAACAGGGTCAGCGCGTATTCGTAGCCGTTATTGCTCATAAACAGACCATTGCTGATATGCACGCTGAAGATTGCAATCAGCATGGTAAAGGCGCTGACCAGAGCCGCCGGACGGGTAAGCAGACCAAAGACCAGCGCCAGACCACCGAAGAACTCGGCACTGCCGGCCAGCAAGGCCATCAGATAACCCGGTTCCAGACCGATGCTGGCCATCCATTGTCCGGTGCCTTCCAGGCCGTAACCACCAAACCAGGCGAACAGTTTCTGCGATCCGTGGGCCGCCAGAATCAGGCCAACCGGAATACGCAGAGCCAGAGCGGCCAGTCCTGCATTGGTGTTCAGTACGCGTTGAATCAGTTGAGTGTTCATAATGTGCTCCCGCTGAGATTTGTTTGGGCTGAGGGGAATTCCTCATGGCTTGAGCTCAATGTAGTTACTTTCAGTTTGAGGATAAATGGCACTATCATTGTTTAATTATCAACAAAATGAAGATAAACCATGGATCGCATCGACAGCCTGAAAGCCTTTGTTGCCGTCGTCAGCGAGGGTTCCTTTGCCCGCGCCGCCGAAAGACTCGATCTGAGCCCGCAGCTGGTCAGCAAATACGTGTCGCAACTTGAAGCGCATCTGAATACCCGCCTGTTTAACCGCACCACCCGTCAGGTCAGCATTACCGAGGCCGGCAGCGCCTGTTTTCAGCGCGCGCAGCAGATACTGGCCGATATGGATGATCTGGAAAATCAGCTCGGCGAGCTGCAGAACACAGCGCGCGGCGTATTACGCATCAGCGCGCCGGTATCTTTTGCCATCAGCCATCTGGCAAAACCGCTGACCGAATTTCAGGCGCAATGGCCGGATGTGCGCATCGATCTGCAACTGAACGACCGCAAGGTGGATATTATTGAAGAAGGTTTCGATATTGCCCTGCGCATCGGCCGCCTGCAAAGCTCGTCACTCATTGCCCGGCACATCGCACCAATAAGACTGGTGACCTGCGCCTCGCCGGACTATTTAAAACAGTACGGAACCCCACAAAGCCGCGCAGAGCTGAAAGACCATCGTTATCTGCATTACAGCTACGCCTCGGAAGAAACCATTCTGGTGCCCGGAGCCGGTTTAAGCGGCCAGCTTAACAGCGCCTTTCAGGCGAATAACGGTAATGTATTAACCCAGGCCGCCATTAACGGCGCAGGCATTGTGGTACAGCCCACCTTTATTGCCGGGCCGGCGATACGGGAAGGAAAACTGCAGGTGATTTTACAAGGCTCAGAACCCGCCCCCATCGGCCTGTATGCGGTGTATGCGCACCGCCAGTTATTATCCGGCAAGGTGCGCAGTTTTCTCGACTTTATCAGCGATTATTACGGCGACATGCCCTACTGGGATGATTTTTCCTGACGGCTGAGCCAGACCTCCAGCCCCTGCGCATTCAGCCGGGCATCGGTCGCCAGCCAGCGCCGGCGGAGTGCGTCATCCAGCGCCGGGTTCAGCTCCTGCGCACGGGCCATCAGCCAGTCAAGAATGGCAGCGGCCATACGCTCAACCCGCCCTTCTTTTTGCTCTTTTTCGGCGTTAGCAATAGCCACAAAAGCATCCAGTGACGCCAGCAGTTGCGCCACATTGGTGTTATCAGCAGCAACCGGGCCGTAATGGGTGAGATACACCGCCGCAGGTTCCAGCGCGGCAATCCGCTCAATACTGGCGCGCATCGCTTGCGGATCAAAATGCACCGGCGTGGTGGTGACAAACAACAGCACACCACCCTCTGCGGTATCAAAAATACGGTACGACACACCAAAAGTATCGCCGCTGAACAGCGCATTACTCAGCGAATCGTGAATGCACACATGGTGCAGCGCATGCCCCGGCGTATCGAAAAAAGTAAAGGTACGGCCATTAAAATTCAGTGTAAAACCCTCGGCCGCCTCAACCACCCGTTCTGCGGCCACCGGAATTAACGCACCGTATAATTTGCGGTAATTGTCTTCGCCGTACACCGCCATCGTGCCGGCTTCGAGTTTTTCCGGATTAATCATATGCGCTGCACCGCGCGGATGAACCACCAGTTTCGCGTTCGGACATTTCGCCATTAACGCCCCGGCACCGGCTGCATGATCAAGGTGAATATGGGTAAGAATAATCCAGTCCAGATGCTCCGGCGTTAACCCCTGTTCGGCAATCGCCGCCAGTACATGCGGCACCGTATGCGCGGTGCCGGTTTCGATTAATGCCAGGCGGTCGCCCTGACGGATTAAATAAACACTGGCCAGACCGTGCGCAACGTAATCGGCGTCGATCTGCATAATGCCTGCAGCATGCTGAATCATAGAGTTCTCCTGGTAAACATCGCTGGCGCTGGGGCGCAGACTAAACAACAGCGGCACAGCACACCATGCCACATTGGTTGACTGCAAAAGGGTTTGGCGGCGCTTAAACACCGGCGGTTTCCAGCGTCTCCAGCAGCACCAGCGCCTTTTCGCAAAAACGGATGTGCTCGCGCTCCGTGGCCAGGCCGGATTGCAGAATCAGATATTGCAGTTGCTCGGCCGCCGATAATTCACGGCCGGTGAAATCGCGCTGTTCAATGTTTTCATACAACGCCAGCTGCGTGCGGTGCCGGGCCAGTCTGTGCAGCAGATCATTCTCAACCCCGGCGCCTGTGCCCAGCGCCGCTTCCGCCCTTAAACGCACCATCAGGGCATCGCGCAAAGGTGGCGGCTCATCTGTCTCAGCCACCCAGCGTTTAAGTTCCTGCTCCCCCGCAGGCAAGACCTCGTAGCACCGCTTCCGGCCACGCGCGCCCTCTTCTGCGCTTGAACGGACCCAGCCAGCGGCCTCCAGCTTGCCCAGCTCTTTGTATATCTGCTGATGCGTCGCCGGCCAGAAGAAGCCGATGGAACGCCCGAAGCGCCGCGCCAGATCCATGCCCGAACAGGGCTGTTCCAGCAACGAGGTCAGTAACGCATGAGGCAGTGACATAGGTAACTCATCCAGGGATTTTCAACGCAGGATAATGCCTTTATGCAACAAGTTGCAATTAAAGACGCCTGTGAGTATAAAGATGCAACTAATTGCATAAAAGGATCACCGTGATGACCTCGACGCTTTACCCTCACCTGCTTGCGCCACTGGATCTGGGCTTCACCACCCTTCGTAACCGCGTGCTTATGGGCTCCATGCACCTCGGGCTGGAAGAAGTTGAACATGGCTTTGAGCGTATGGCCGCCTTCTACGCCGAACGGGCCCGTGGTGGCGTTGGTCTGATCGTAACCGGTGGTATTTCACCGGATGAATACGGTGTTGTTTTTCAGGGTTCAGCCAAGCTGACGACCGAGGAAGAAGCCGAACATCACCGCGTGGTCACAGACGCCGTGCACGCCAATGGCGGCAAAATTGCCATGCAGATTCTGCATACCGGCCGCTACAGCTACCAGCCGAACCAGATAGCCCCCAGCGCCTTAAAAGCGCCGATCAACCCTTTCGTACCGCGCGAACTGAGCAACGACGAAGTTCTGCAAACCATTGATAACTTCGCCCGTTGCGCCGGCCTGGCACAGAAAGCCGGCTACGATGGCGTCGAAGTGATGGGCTCCGAAGGCTACCTGATCAACCAGTTTATTGCTGCCCGCACCAACCATCGTGACGATGAATGGGGCGGCAGTTACGAAAACCGCATCCGCTTCCCGATCGAAATTGTGCGCAAAGTGCGTGAACGTGTCGGACCGGAATTTATCATCCTGTACCGTCTGTCCATGCTCGATCTGGTCGAAGGTGGCTCAACCCTCGACGAAGTGATCCAGCTGGCCAAAGCCATTGAAGCGGCCGGTGCCACCATCATCACCACCGGCATCGGCTGGCACGAAGCGCGTGTACCGACCATTGCCACCAAGGTGCCACGTGCGGCGTTCGCCTGGGTCACCAAACAACTGATGAGCGCCGTGAACATTCCACTGGTCACCACCAACCGCATCAACACGCCGGAAGTGGGCGAACAGATACTGGCGGACGGCTGTGCCGACATGGTGTCGATGGCGCGTCCGTTCCTGGCCGATGCTTTCTTTGTTGAAAAAGCCGCCCAGGGCCGCGCCGACGAAATTAACACCTGCATCGGCTGTAACCAGGCCTGTCTCGACCAGACCTTCGCCATGAAGATCACCTCCTGTCTGGTCAACCCACGCGCCTGCCACGAGACTGAAATTCCACTGCAGGACACCACCGCCGCCAAACGCATTGCGGTGGTCGGCGCTGGGCCTGCGGGTCTGAGCTTTGCCGTTACCGCCGCCCAGCGTGGACACCAGGTTGAGTTGTTTGATGCCGGCAGCCAGATCGGTGGGCAGTTCAACATCGCCAAAACCGTTCCGGGCAAAGAAGAGTTCTACGAAACCCTGCGCTACTTCGGTAAGCAGATCGAACTGACCGGGGTAAAACTCAACCTCAATACCCGCGTTAGCGCAGACGATCTGAAAGCCGCAGGCTTCGACGAAGTGGTACTGGCAACCGGTATTGTGCCGCGCACACCACCCGTGCCGGGCATCGACCACCCGAAAGTCATGAGCTATCTCGACGTATTGCGTGACCGTAAGCCGGTCGGCAAAAAAGTCGCCATTATCGGCGCCGGTGGTATTGGTTTTGATGTGGCTGAATTCCTG
Organism: Thalassolituus hydrocarboniclasticus; assembly: GCF_025345565.1. Taxonomy (NCBI): domain Bacteria; kingdom Pseudomonadati; phylum Pseudomonadota; class Gammaproteobacteria; order Oceanospirillales; family Oceanospirillaceae; genus Thalassolituus; species Thalassolituus hydrocarboniclasticus. The sequence continues at coordinate 2,339,138 of NZ_CP054475.1, forward strand.
ACCCACGAAGGCGAAAGCGCCAGCCTCAACACCGCCAAGTTCAATCAGGAATGGGGCATTGATACCAGCTACGCCACCGCCGGTGGTCTGAAAGCACCCGAAGTGGAAATGCCGCCGCGTGAGATTTTCCTGCTGCAACGTAAGCAGAAAAAACTGACCGGGCCGGGCAAAACCACCGGCTGGATTCACCGCGCAGGGCTTGAAGCACGCGACGTAAAACTGATGCCGGGCGTCAGCTATGATCGTATTGATGATCAGGGCCTGCACATCACTGTTAACGGTGAAGCCAAGGTGCTGGAGGTCGATAACATCGTCATCTGTGCCGGTCAGGAATCGGAACGCAGTTTATTTAACGAACTGCAGGACAGTGGCCTCAGTGTTCACCTGATTGGTGGTGCCGACGTTGCCGCTGAACTGGATGCACGCCGTGCGATTGATCAGGGTGTGCGTCTCGCAGCAAAACTCTGATGCTGCCCTGCCCCCTTATCTTTTTTAAAAGATAAGGGGGCAAATCATAAAGTGCGTTTATACGTAATGTTCTGCACTTCATTACATCCGCCTGATCTTCTCTGCGGAAACAGACGCCAATTCAGACCGGTCTGGCCGTACCATAATGAATAAAACGTATAATCTGCGGTAATATTCGTCACCGTAACCGCCTTTATAACGGCCCCCGACAATAATAAAACGATGACACCGCCATGACTCTGAATATAAACAACGCGCCTGCACTGCAACTCTCGCCGCGGCAGAAAATACTGTTCAATATCGGAGCCTTTGCTCTGCTGCTGACCGCGACGGCCTTAACCATTATGGCTTTTGTTGGTTTTGATCAGGTGAAGCTTAACTACCTGAACTGGGTAGCCCCATCCGTTGACCTGACGGGTTTTTATCTGCTCTGGACAATCAACCTGCTGTCCGCATTAAGCATAGCGATTTCGGGATTTTTGCTGCTGAAACAGCGCCGCTATTCAGCCTGGCTACTGGTTCCATTGGCCATCTTCGGGTTATGGTCAGAGACTACCAGTCTTGTAGCGCTGCTGCCGCTGCTGTTTTCTGGCGTGAGTCAGGAAGGTGAGACGAATAAATAGCTACAACGTCAATTAGGGGCGTTGGAGGGAAGCAGCGTTCAATTTTATTCTCAGTCGCTTTTTGCAACCTGAAAATCGTAAGCCTTTGTTTTAATTAGATATTACACGCCCAGATTTTACGCGATTACAGATACAGTGGTGAGATACTTTGTTGGCTCTGCGCAACTCAATCAACCAACGAGGCTGCGCCCGATAAAAAGTTCTTTCAGCGAATATTTAGCACAGGTAGTATGCTTTTAAACATTTGAGCGAAGATAATAACAATGAGCAAAAGAGCACTCGAATATTTTGATATCTTAGCCGCGAAAAAAGCCTACAGCGAAGGTGGCAATATCACCAGCCTTCTTCGCCAGCAGAAAAATTCAGACACAAATACAGCCGAAATAATAGAAGCCGCATACGATCTGCAAGCAGGCTCCTACATCCGTTATGTAGAAAATAATCTCGAAACATCCGCTCTCTATTCGGCTGAACTTGCACACATTCTCAGCCAATATATTAAGCCCAACAGCTCTTTGCTTGATGTTGGCACCGGAGAACTGACCACATTAAGTCTGTTACTCCCTGAACTAGAGCAAAAGCCAGATAATGTGTTCGCATTCGATATAAGCTGGTCGCGAATCCATAAAGGAATCTGTTTTGCCCAAAAAAGCATGGGGGAAGATTTTCAGCTTTTAACGCCATTTGTCGGTGAAATTGGTGAAATTCCACTGCTTGATAAATCCATAAACATTACAACATCAAGCCATGCCCTGGAGCCAAACGGAGGGAGAGTCAAAGAGCTAATAGAAGAGCTATTCAGAGTCACTATCGACAAACTTGTTTTATTTGAGCCTTGCTATGAAACCAACAGCAAAGAAGGCAAGGAAAGAATGGACAAACTCGGATACATTAAGAATATCGATGGTATCGTAGAAGAACTGGGTGGAGAGGTCATTGAGAAAATAGCCCTCAACAGTATCATCAACCCATTAAATCCAACCACCTGCTTCGTTATCAAAGTGCCGACAAATAGTATCCAGCCGAACAATACGGCGGATTCCATTTTTTCTGTACCGGGAACTAATATCCCATTACAACAGGAAGATAACGTCTACCATGCAAGCCAAACAGGCCTTTCCTACCCTATTCTGAAGAACATTCCAGTACTGAAATCCAATTGCGCAATATTAACAACCGCACTGCTTGATTAAACCAGCGTCATTGCAGCCGCTCATCTGAGTGGCCTTTACCTGCTCTGCGCAATCAACCTGCTGCCGACATTAAGCATGGATTTTTACTGCTGAAACAGCGCCGCTATTCCGTCTGTCTGATAACTCCACACGCGTTACTCTGACTTGTTAATACGGGAAAGGAAGTGAGTGCAGCAGGCTCTGATCAGCGTTTGCTCCAATCTCTGGAAACGGGCCTTATACAGAAGGTAAAACATACCCGCGCAGCGGCTACAACTCAGAGCACCACCACTCCCACCACCAAGCCACAGGCACTACCACGCAGAACGTGGGAGCGAGTCGTTCAAAGCACCACCGCCAAGCAGCAGGCACTACCACGCGGAGCGAGCCGGTGCGTGGGAGCGAGCCGGTGCGTGGGAGCGAGTCACTCCCGCCACCAATAAAAACGGCAGCCGAAGCTGCCGTTTTTATTATCCCGTCATGCGACAAGCACTACCACACAGAGCGTGGTAGCGAGCCGTAAACCTGTCGGATTATTCCCATTGACTCAGGGCATCCCTGCTGTTCGGCCTGCGGCCAAACTGAAGCTTGCCCAAAACATCTGTCCTGACGCTTTGTCAACGAATGGAGTAAACCTGCCGGTTTACTCCCATTCTATCGTCGCTGGCGGCTTGCTCGACACATCGTAGGTCACGCGGGAAACATGCTCGATTTCGTTAATAATACGGTTCGATACTTTTTCCAGCAGCTCGTACGGCAGGTGCGCCCAGCGGGCCGTCATAAAGTCGATGGTTTCTACCGCACGCAGAGCGATAACCCACTCGTAACGGCGGGCATCACCCACCACGCCCACGGATTTCTGCGGAATAAATACCGCGAAGGCCTGGGAGGTTTTGTGGTACCAGTCGAAGTTATGCAGCTCTTCAATAAAGATGGCATCGGCTTCACGCAGGATGTCGGCGTATTCTTTTTTCACTTCACCCAGAATACGAACACCCAGACCCGGACCCGGGAACGGATGACGGTAAACCATATCGTATGGCAGACCCAGTTCCAGACCGATTTTGCGTACTTCGTCTTTAAACAGTTCGCGCAGTGGTTCAACCAGTTCCATCTTCATATCGTCCGGCAGGCCGCCAACGTTATGGTGGGATTTAATCACGTGGGCTTTACCGGTTTTGGAAGCCGCCGATTCAATCACGTCCGGATAAATAGTGCCCTGGGCGAGGAAGTTTACGTCGGTCAGTTTGGTGGCTTCTTCATCGAATACTTCGATGAATTTACCGCCAATGATCTTACGCTTGGCTTCAGGCTCAGATACGCCGGCCAGTGCATCGAGGAACAGCGCTTCGGCATCGGCACGGATAACACGTACGCCCATGTTTTTGGCGAACATATCCATAACCGCGTCGCCTTCGTTCTTACGCAGCAGACCGTTATCAACGAACACACAGGTCAGCTGGTCGCCGATAGCTTTGTGCAGCAGCGCGGCAACCACAGAAGAATCGACACCACCGGACAGGCCCAGCAGAACTTTCTGCGTGCCCACCTGAGCGCGGACTTTTTCGATCTGATCTTCGATGATTTTTGCTGGTGTCCACAGCGCTTCACAGCCACAGATTTCCAGTACGAAATGTTCGAGCAGACGCTTACCCTGCAGGGTGTGGGTTACTTCCGGGTGGAACTGTACGCCGAAGAAGTTTTTCTCGGCGTGGAACATACCGGCAATCGGGCAGCTTGGCGTTGAAGCCATCAGCTCGAAGCCTTCCGGCATGCGCACCACTTTGTCACCGTGACTCATCCAGACGTCAAGCAGTGCTTTACCGCTGGCGGCGTCGACATGGTCTTTGATGTCATGCAGCAGACGGCTGTTACCTTCCACCGCAATCTGGGCGTAACCGAATTCGCGGATGGTGGAGCTTTCTACCTTGCCACCCATCTGTTCGGCCATGGTCTGCATGCCGTAGCAGATACCCAGTACCGGCAGCCCCATGTTGAACACGACTTCCGGTGCGCGTGGCGAACCAGCTTCGGTAACCGACTCAGGGCCACCGGCCAGGATAATACCGGTCGGGTTGTATTCGCGGATTTCCGCTTCGTCCATATCCCAGGCACGGATTTCAGAGAACACACCAATTTCGCGCACACGACGGGCGATCAGCTGGGTGTACTGTGAACCGAAATCCAGAATCAGGATACGTTGAGCATGAATGTCTTGAGACATAACTAATTCCCGTAAAACGAAAGCGGGGATGCAGTGCATCCCCAGAAAAATCAAAGCCCGCCGGTGTTAACCCAGACGGTAGTTTGGCGCTTCTTTGGTAATCTGCACATCGTGCACGTGGGACTCTTTCATCCCTGCGGCCGTAATGCGCACAAACTGTGGTTTGGTACGCATTTCATCGATGGTGGCACAACCGGTATAGCCCATGGAGGCACGTACGCCGCCCATCAGCTGGTGCACGATATTAGTCAGCGGACCTTTAACGGCGATACGGCCTTCGATACCTTCAGGTACCAGTTTATCGGCACCGGCTTTTTTGTCCTGGAAGTAACGGTCAGAAGAACCCTGCGACTGATCCATGGCGCCCAGCGAGCCCATACCACGGTAAGACTTATAAGCACGGCCCTGGAACAGTTCCACTTCACCCGGTGCTTCGTCGGTACCGGCCAGCATAGAGCCAACCATAATCACGCTGGCACCGGCGGCAATGGCTTTGGCGATATCGCCGGAGAAACGGATACCACCGTCGGCAATGACCGGAATACCGTATTTTTCCATCGCTGCGGCAACGTTAGCCACGGCGGAAATCTGTGGTACACCGACACCGGCAACGATACGGGTAGTACAGATAGAACCCGGGCCGATACCCACTTTCACACCGTCGGCACCGGCTTCAGCCAGCGCAATCGCCGCTTCGGCGGTGGCGATGTTACCGCCAACCACCTGCACCTGCGGGTAGTTTTCTTTTACCCAGCGCACACGGTCAATAACACCGGTACCAAAGGCATTGGAGGTGTGGCCGTGGGCAGTGTCCACCACGATCACGTCAACACCGGCTTTAACCAGTGCAGCAACACGTTCATCGGTACCGGCACCGGTGCCCACCGCAGCGCCGACCAGCAGACGACCCTGGTCATCTTTGGCAGCGTTCGGGTAAGCGCGGGCTTTATCGATGTCTTTTACCGTCATCAGACCGGCCAGTTTGCCTGCGGCATTCAGCACCAGAATTTTTTCGATACGGTTAATGTGCAGCAGATTCTGAACTTCCTGCTCGCTGGTGCCTTCCTGAACGGTAACCAGCTGATCTTTAGGAGTCATTACGCTGGCGACGGTAGCGTCGAGATTTTTCTCAAAACGTACGTCGCGGCTGGTCACAATACCCACCAGCTCATCGCCATCCACCACCGGCATACCGGAGATGTTGTGCAGCTGAGTCAGCTCCAGCAATTCACGGATGGTGGTGGTGCTTGGCACGGTGATAGGGTCTTTAACCACACCGCTTTCGAATTTTTTAACCTTGCGGACTTCCGCGGCCTGTTCTTCGATGGTGAGGTTCTTATGTACGATACCCAGACCGCCTTCCTGCGCAATGGCAATAGCCAGACGGGCTTCGGTTACGGTATCCATGGCGGCAGAGATCAGCGGGATGTTGAGCTGAATGCCACGGGTCAGGCGGGTTTTCAGGGTAACCTGATTGGGCAGAACTTCGGAATAACCGGGAACCAGCAGCACGTCATCAAAGGTGAGTGCATCCTGAGCGATTCGCAACATAAAGTGCCTTCCAGAACGAGGGTATGGGAAAGGCGCAGCATTATAACGAAAGCTCAGGGAGCGGTAAACGCCGGACAACGTTGAGTTTGCAGGAAACTGAAGGTTGCCTCACGCAGATCAGCAAAGGCAAAGGAGGCAATGTGCGGTCCGCGGCTGTCGAGCCAGCATAGCGCTGGTGCGGCGCCAGCCTGTTGTGGGTCCTGCTGCGCGCCCGGCTGCGCACGTTTAGCATTCATACGGGTAAAAATTTCGCGCCCCTGTTGATAGGGAATTACCTGGTCATCCGCGCTGTGCATAATCAGCGTCGGGATCGTAATATCGGCCGCATAATCTTCCGGGTCCCAGTCGGTGGGTACCAGAACGGTAAAGGGCCAGATCAGCCAGCCAATAAAATTACTGCTCATCGCATGGCGGGCAACCGCACCGAAACCGGTAAAAGGGGCATCGAGAATCAGCGCCTGAATCTGGTATTCATCCTGTGCTCGGGTAACAAAATTAATCGCCAGCGCCGCACCAATACTCTGCCCTAATACAACCAGCTGTTTATCCGGATGCTGCGCGCGCAGCCATTGTGCCGCAGCTTCGATATCCTGCAGTACATCAGGCATCAGTGCCTGCCCTTCGGAGGCACCAAAACCGCGGTAATCCAGTGCCAGCACGCTGACGCCCTGCTGCGGTAACCAGTAAATACTGCGGCTGTGGCTGCTGATATTCTCAGCATTGCCGTGCAGATAGAGCACCATAATGCCGCTGTCTTCGCCCTGCGCCGGTAACCACCAGCTGTGCAGCCGGGTACCATCATGGGCGCTCAGCATGACATCGTCATAAGGCAGAGGAACGTCGGCTGGCGTCGCAATCCACACTTTTTGCGGATAGAAAAACAGGCCGGTGGTCGCCGTGCAGCCGCCCAGCATCAGCACAATAAGCAGTGCCGGTGCCAGACTGATGGGTCTGCGTAATACCCGCACCAACCGCGCCATCAGAAATACCATTGCATACCAGCAGAGACTTCACTGACACCTGCGGTGCCGGCGCCGGTGGCAAACAACTGACGCTCGGCTTTTATCCGCAACTGCAGATTCTGCCCCAGCGCATAACCACCTTCGGCACGCAGGCTGCGACGCACGGTGTCGTCGCCGACATTCAGTGGTTGCCAGTTGGCTTCGATCTGCGCCTGCACCTGCTCGTGCTGCAACAGCCAGCCCGCGCGCGGACCGAAGCTGAGCTGGTAGCCATCTTCAAACTGGTTATCCGCCAGCAACTGGGTTTCTGCCAGACCATACCAGCGCCCGAATGCAGTCTCGTAAGCCCGGCCAAAGGCCACTTTTAAATAGCCATGTAGCTCGGCCTCAGCCCCCAGAAAACGCTCGGCACCGGCGGTTACCGCCCAGGCTACCGGACGCTGAAAATAGGTCTGATGACTGAGCGACAGCACATCCACCACTTTAAAGCGCTGCAGCTTAACGCCTTCATCTTCCCAGACACGCAGATCCCACTGCCCCATCTGAATCTGTGAGCCGGGCACAAAACCGGACGGCAGATCGAGAATATCGTGATAGGCAATACGCCAGCTCAGATCGCTGTAGGCCTGAGTCTCACCAAATGCACTCACCTGCCCGCCCCAGAGACCGGCACGGGAAGTGAGATGGCCCTGATCATCACGCACCGCAGGCATTGGCACATCGGCAAAATCCGCCGTCGCCGGACGCTTGGCCCGGGCAGACAACAGCGCCAGCGTGCGTTTACGCAACACCGGGCTGGCCTGCTTTTTCTTAATTGCCAGATAACGGGCATAAGCGTGACTGAGCTCCAGTGCACGCACCTGATCCTGTGCATTTAAAGCGGCGATCAGGCTTTCGATATCCTCGTCGCTGTCGACCAGCGCCTGCGCCGCAGCCAGTACCTCGTCATTCACCTGAGTGCTTTTAAATTCCATATCACTGGCGGCTGAAGGACGGTATTCGGTATTTTCCACCAGATCGTTTTGCCATAACGCGCGGATGGTATCGACCGGCACAGCTTTATAGGTAAAAGCCTCGGCTAAATCGGCACGTTCTGAACTGGCATCGAGTAATGCCAGCAGACGGTAAGAACAGTTTTCATCGAAGAAAAAATAATCGTAATAGGTGTCTTTGGTTTCCCAGATGTGGCGCACAAACTGGTCAACTTCGGCTTTGCTGAAATTCAGTCGGTATTCCCACACATCGCGGTATTCCATGTGCTGATATTCATTGGTTTTTACGTAGTACGGCATCACCGATACCACACCGGGGTAACCACCGCTTAAACCTTTATAACTGAATACCAGCTCGTTATCGGTGGGGTCGGCATTGGCGGCAAAATTTACGCTGTAAGCCAGCAATTTGCTGCGCGAATCGTCGGCGCGGTCCATACGCACCAGCGTGTGGCCATACATCGACGATGGAGAATTAATATGGGAAGCGGGAAAAATAAGGGTTAATGCATGGGCGTCGAGTTCGTCGCGCCATTCTTCAAATTCCGGACAACGCTGATCGCTGAATGCAACCTCCGGCAATTGTTGTTTTAACCAATGATAACGGGCAGGAAACTGACACTGCGCCGATTCATTATCCGCCTGACTGGTTTGTAAAAAAGCGTTCAGGTCGGCTTTTAATTCCGCCGCCGGATCTTCTTTGCCATCGGTCGCCAGAAAAAATTCCGGACTGTCATTCTGGCTCAGATAACGCCCCCTGAGCGGGTGAAGACGATAATGCAGTAAATGCGCCCATTGTGGTTTTTCAGCCAATGATTGCAATGTGCCCTCATCTGGCAGAGATGTTGCTCCAGCACGCGCTGCGAACGATGCAGCCATTAAAAATCCACAAAGCCCCAGTATCCCTGACCAGCGCATAGCGTTATCTCTCCTTCTTTGTTAATGCATAAAATTCAGACAATAAAAAAGCGCGCCGGGGCGCGCTTTTTTTTCAATACCGGAAATTAACCCAGGTATTTCTGCAGAGCAGCGTCTTGTGCCATTGCAGAAGTCATAGCTTCATAAGCAGTAGCAGAAGTAGCGTCAGCGTTGAACATGCTGTCGAAGTTAGACTGCATGGTACGGTTGAAAGCAGCAGAATCCTGAGCTTCAACACCGATTACTTCAGCCAGAGCAGCCAGAGTTTCGCCCTGACCTTTAGCAGCGTCCAGAGCCAGCTGATCCATGTTGTCTTCCATGAACGCCTGAGCCAGTTTCAGAGGGCCGTTAGCGCCTTCACAACCCAGAGTACCGGAAGTCATACCGAAAGTTTGGTTACCGGAAGTACCGTTGGTGGTAGCAGCCAGTACGTGCTCGTGCCATTCGTTAGCATCCGGGAATACAACTGCAGTACCCAGACCACAACCAGCCAGGTCGTTACCAGCGAAAGCCAGTGTGGAAGAAGAAACCAGAATTGCACCTGCGATAAACTTTTTCATGGGCTATATCCTTGTGTCAGCCTATTTAAAATTTGATTCAGCTTGCGCTGAAGTCGTTAACACTAGCGCGTTATAACCATTCTGTCTATGCCATCAATAAGGATTAAAGTTTAATAGTGAACCCGTGCACATCCTTGATACACAAAAGAAAATCTCTGGCCAATACGGTCTGAGCGTGGCAACCTCTGAACACATCCTACAGCCGATATCTTTCACTTTTGTGCAAGCCAACAATATTTTCACCGTCAGCCAGCTGAACCAGCGTGCCAAACAATTACTGGAAGTTTCTTTCGCCAACGTGCGCGTTGAAGGAGAAATTTCTAATTTGTCACGCCCGTCTTCCGGTCACTGGTACTTCACCTTAAAAGACAGTGGCGCCCAGGTACGTTGTGCGATGTTCCGCTCGCGTACGGCGATGCTGAAATTCATGCCGAAAGAAGGCGATAAAGTTGAGCTGCGCGCCAAGGTCAGTCTGTATGAAAACCGCGGCGACTATCAGCTGATCGTTGATGCTATGAAGCCCGCTGGTGAAGGCGCCTTATTGCTGGCCTTCCAGCAGCTGAAAGACCGCCTGGCCATGACCGGTCTGTTTGACGACAAGTACAAACAGCCCATGCCCTCAGTGCGCCGGGTTGGCATTATCACCTCCCCGACCGGGGCTGCCATTCATGACATGCTGACCGTATTCCGCCGCCGCTGCCCGGCGATTGAAATTGATATTTACCCGACCCCGGTACAGGGGCGTGACGCCACGGCACACATTGTTGCCGCCATTGAGCGTGCCAACCGTGATAATAATGTCGATCTGCTGATTATTGGTCGCGGTGGTGGTTCTCTTGAAGATTTATGGTGCTTTAACGAAGAGGCCGTGGCCTGGGCCATTCATCATTCGCGTCTGCCGATTGTCAGCGCAGTGGGCCATGAAGTGGACTTTACCATTGCCGACTTTGTCGCCGATGTTCGGGCACCAACTCCGTCAGCCGCCGCCGAGCTGCTCAGTCCGGATCAGAGCCAGCAGATTCGTCAGATCCAGCTGATCCACCAGCGCCTGCAGCGTGGAATGCAACGCCAGTTACAACAGCAACAGCAGCGCTTGCTGCGTATTCAGCAACGCCTGCGTGCACCGGGACGCCTGTTGCAAAACCGGGCACAACATCTTGATCAGCTGGAAATCCGCCTGCAGCGCGCCCAGCAACAGGATCTGCAGCAGCGTTATCACCGCCTGCAGAAACTGCAGCAGGCACTGGTGCATCAGCACCCGCAACGCCTGTTGCGTGAACGCCAGCAGCAGGTCGCATTACTGGAAAAACAATTTACCCGTCTGATTCAGCAACGGCTGACCCAGCGCCAGCAGCAACTCGCTGCTCAGGCGCATCTGCTGAACAGCCTGAGTCCGCTGAACGTTCTCGGCCGTGGTTACTCTATAACCCAGCAAACCGATGGCCGTGTACTGCAGCAGGCCGATACGGTAACACCCGGTGAGCGCATTCACAGCCGCCTGCATCAGGGCTGGCTGGAGTCGGAAGTGATTGCTGTTCATACAGAACCGGCGGCCGGGCAAAACAAAGCGCCGAAGAAGCCACGCTCCCGCAAATCGCCTGCTGCCGGTAAAACCACTAAGGACTGACCATGCCTGAGCTGATTCATAACACAATGCAGTTTATCGCCTCGCTGTTCGCCGCCACCGCCATCCACAGCGCAGCGCCTGCGGCAACGGCGGATCTGCTGCCGCTGCAGCACAGCATTCCCGGCGGTCTGATGGTGATTCCGCTGACTGATGCCGTACAGGCACCCGAGGTTACCTTCAATAAGCAGCAGGTCATGGTGCTGCGCCCGGATGAGCAACAGCCCTGGATGGCGCTGGTCGGCATCCCGCTCAGCCAGAAAACAGGGCCCGCCAGCATTAACAGCGGCGATGAACAGATCCGCTTCGAGGTTCGTGATCATCCTTACCCGGAACAGCATCTGACGGTAAAAAAGAAGCATGTAAACCCCAGCGCCGCCGAACTGGCACGCATCCGCAAAGAACAGGCACAGATGGCCAGGGTATACACCAGCTTCAGCCCGGCGCGTCCATGGCAACCCATGGCCTGGCCAGTCAGTGGCACGATGAGCAGCGCCTTCGGCCTGAAACGTTTTTTTAACGGAGAGCAACGTAGCCCGCACAGTGGGCTGGACATCGCGGCCCCTACCGGCACGCCCATTCTGGCGCCAGCCGATGGCAAAGTAGTGCTGACCGGCAATTTCTTTTTTAACGGTAACAGCGTCTTTATCGACCACGGTCAGGGGCTGATCAGCATGTTCTGCCATATGAGCGCCATTGACGTGCAGGAAGGTGATGAAGTCAGCGCCGGTAGCCTTTTGGGCAAAGTCGGCGCTACCGGCCGTGCTACCGGCCCTCATCTGCACTGGACCGTCAGTCTGAACAATGCCCGCATCAATCCTTTGCTGCTGATGTCACCGCTGCGCGGTGGCAATCTGCTGTCGGCGGCCGCTAACGGAGGCCATCATGGCGGATAAAAAACACCCCGGCACCGCTGGTTTACTGCCGGTTAAAGGCAGCGGCTGTGGTATCCGCCCGGACCCGGATGCACTGAATGACGATACCGGCTTTGATTTCAGTGCCGCCCGTCAACTGTTGCAACAACAGGATGAACACAGCACGTCCTCCCCCGCTGAAAAGAGCAGCAGCCATCCGGATACACCCTCGCCGGTAAAATAGGCCGGCAATTACACCTTCCGATAAGCCCGCCGGCGGACGATAGCTGTCTATACTCAGGGAAGTTCCGTTTCTGAAAGTCCGTCATGATCAAAAAAATCTCCGTCGACCAGCTCAAGCCAGACATGTATGTCTCAGATCTGAACTGCGACTGGATTCCTCATCACAACTATCAGAAAGAAGGCCGCATCCCCGACCAGAACATGGTTGACGAAATCCGCCGCCGCGGTATCCGCGAGGTGTATATCGACACCAGCCGTGGTCTGGATGTCGGCGATGATGCCCTGACCGCCGCCGAAGTGGAGCGGGCCAACCAGCAGGCGCTGGACAAAGCAGCCGCCCTGAAACCCGATCAGACAGCCCGCAGCGGTGTGCAGGAAGAACTGCTGAAGGCGAATAAGATCCACACTCAGGCCAAAGGTCTGGTCAGCAACGTATTAAAGGATGTGAAGCTGGGCCGTGCCATCGATGTCGGAGCCTTCGACCGCCTGGCCGATGGCATGGTCGACTCGGTGCTGCGCAATCACAACGCCCTCGCCTGCCTTGGCCGTATCCGCGAAAAAGACAATTACCTGCTCGAACACTCCATCAATCTCGCCGTTCTGATGGGCATCTTTGCCAAAAGCCTGAAGATTGACCGTGAGACCATGCACCAGGCGGTGGTTGGCGCCATGCTGCATGATATCGGCAAAGTGATGATCCCCGATGAGGTGCTGCATAAACCCGGCAAACTGAACGACGATGAATTCGCCATTATGCGCAACCACGTGGTATTCAGCCGCGAGCTGCTGAAAAAGACACCGGGGGTGAGCGAGCTGACCATTAAAGTCGCCGCCCAGCACCACGAGCGTATTGATGGCAGCGGCTACCCGGAAGGCCTGCACGACTGCGATATCTGCCGCGAAGGAAAGATGTGCGCCATTGCCGATGTCTACGATGCCATCACCGCCGACCGTGTGTATCACAAAGGCTTGCCACCGACGATGGCACTGAAAAAACTGCTCGAATGGAGCGGCACCCACCTTGACCAGACACTGGTACACCGCTTTATCCGCTCAATGGGCATTTATCCGGTGGGTTCGCTGGTGAAGCTGAAAAGTCAGCGGCTGGCGGTGGTGATTGAAGCCTCCGAAACCGATCAGCGCCTGCCATTGGTAAAGGTTATTTATAACACCAGCAGTCAGCGTTATCTGCCGGTTGAGATCATCGACCTGAGCAAACCGACCACTCAGGACGAAATACTGCAGGCCGTAGACCCGGCCCGCTTTGGTATCCGCCTGAACGACTTTATCGCCTGAAACAGAACCCACACAGCATCAGCTGCTGCGTTCTTCTTCCGCCTGCCGTTTGGCTCCCAGCAATTCGATTTTGGCCAGCACTTCAAGCGGTGCCGGTGGCGCTTCCTGCAGTTCATCCGGCTCATTTTTCAGACGCGCGACGGCCTGCAGCATGCTCGCTAATGAACGCACCCGGCCACCCTTCAGCACCGCAATGCGCGCCAGCGCTTTGGCATGTAAACGGCCATCGACCAGAAAACGGTGCTCCATATAGAAATACTTACGGTCCCAGTGCAGCACCCGGCTTTCCACATCCACCAGCGCCAGCGGTTTGATCTCACGCACAAAGGTTAAAGTCTGGCTGGCCAATACCGAGCGCCAGCCCTTGCGTACAAATAATGGGCCGGTGCCCAGGCGCAGAAAAAACTCGGTGCGCGCCAGATCCAGCCAGGCCGGATAACGGGTATTGGTTAAATGCAGATTCAGATCGCAGTCCCAGGGCAAAACGCGGAAACGGGTGTGAAACACATCCAGCGCGGTTGCCGGTTTGGCCCAGGGACGGCGGGCAAACATCAGGGCCGAGCGCAACATCTGGCTCATGCTTTGCCTTCGCCGGATTTGGCGTTCAGATCAATCTTGCGCATCAGACCTTCCTGTGCAACCGAAGCCACCAGCTCGCCCTTCTGGTTAAACAGCTGACCGCGACAGAAGCCACGCGCACCACCGGCATTAGGACTGTCGATGGCATACAGCAGCCATTCATCCATACGCAGCGGACGGTGGAACCAGACGCTGTGATCAAGGCTGGCCACCTGCATGTCTTTCTGCGAGACCGATACCGCATGCGGGTGCAGCGCTGTGGTAATCAGGTTGAAGTCGGAGGCATAAGCCAGCATGGTGGCGTGCACATTGGGGTTATCGCCCATGGGCGCATCGGCCTTCATCCAGGCGTATTTCACCGGTTCTTTTTTCTGTGGCGCAAAAATATTCACCGGGTCGAGCACACGGATTTCAATCGGCTGGTCGGCGGTGTAAATATCGCGAACCCGCTCCGGGAAGTAATCGCGGAACATGCGCGCCAGCTCCAGCTGCGACGGAATACCCTCCGGGCCTTTGATATCGGGCATCGGATTCTGATGCTCAAAGCCCGCTTCCGGATGCTGGAACGAACACATCATGGTCAGAATCGCCTTGCCGTTCTGGCTGGCTTTTACCTGCCGGGTGGCAAAACTGCGGCCATCGCGCAGTACATCCACTTCAAATTCAACGCTGTCGGTCACCGTACCGGGACGCAGAAAATAAGCATGCAGTGAGTGTGGAGCCCACTCGCCTTCAGTCAGCGTCTGAATGGCTGCCGATAAACTCTGCCCCAGCACCTGACCGCCGAACAAATTACGGAAGCCCAGATCCTGGCTCTGACCACGGAAACGGTTTACGCCAATGGCTTCCAGCTTTAACAGCTCAATCAATTCTGCCAATACATTGCTCATACTAAACCCTGCCTTAACGGGCGGACGCGGGCGGATGCTGCTGCCCTGACGCCACCTTTTCTTATTAAAATCATCGCTGGCGGGCACTGTTGACCGGCCTGACCAGCGTCTTTCTGTTTGTTAATGTTTCACACAATACGGATTCAGTACGGCGACACATTGGCCGCCGTGACATCCTCTGAATGAAGCCCTGATTGGATAAACCAATCATCCATCTGCGTCTTTATCTCACAACATGGCAGTCTGGCCCAGTGCCGCATCTGACAACCAGACCTGCTAAAAGGCTGAAATTGCCATTCCCGGATCATTTGGGGGAGATTATCCGTGCCTGAGCGGCGACAAAGCGGCATCCTGAGGTTAAAACCGGCATCCTGAGGTTAAAAGATGCACAATAGCGTGCAATCCGTATAATACGCGGCCTTTTTGCAATGGGATTTTGCCTCCGCCCGCATCCGCAGATGCAACGCGATCCGGGGCCAAACCCGCGTAAACAACGATACACAGGCACAATGCACCCGACTTCCGCACAACCCGATTTCACACAGGCGACCTATGCAACAGCGTGACCCCTACCAGCACCATGTAAACCCCGAGCATTATGCCGAGCTGCTGGAGGTAAAAGCACAGCGCCTGCGCGATCTGTTTGCCGACTTTAATCCGCCGTCATTACAGGTGCATGCCAGTGCCCCGAGCCACTTCCGCCTGCGCGCGGAATTCCGTCTGTGGCACGATGGCGACCGTTGTTTTTACGCCATGTTTGAGCCGGGCGATAAGAGCAAAGTCTATGAAGTGCGTGAATTTCCCATCGCCTCGCATCTGATTAACGAATTAATGGTCCGCCTGCTGGAGGACATCCAGCCGAACGAGCTGCTGCGCCGCAAACTGTTTCAGGTCGAGTTTTTAACCACCCTGAGCGGTGATGCCTTAATCACACTGATTTATCACAAGCCATTAGGTGATGAATGGCGCGCCGAAGCCGAAGCACTGCAGGCCCGTCTGGGCTTCCCGATTGTTGGCCGCTCACGCAAGCAAAAGCTGGTACTGGAACGTGACTATGTGAACGAAGCCCTGCAGGTGGACGGCAAAACCCTGCACTACCGCCAGATTGAAGGGGGCTTTACCCAGCCCAATGGCGAGATGAATCAGCAGATGCTGAGCTGGGCCCGTTCTGCCGCCGCTGAGATTAACAATAGTGATAACAACGGCGAGCCGTCATCCGACCTGCTGGAGCTGTATTGCGGCAACGGTAATTTCTCCATGGCGCTGGCCGATACTTTCCGCCGCGTACTGGCGACCGAAATTTCCAAAACCTCGGTCGCGGCCGCCCAGGTCAATATTGCCGATAACCAGCTTGATAACGTCGTGATTGCGCGTTTATCCAGCGAAGAATTTGTGCAGGCCCTGCGCGGCGAACGCACCTTTGAGCGGCTGTCCGGCGTCGATTTAAGCAGCTACGATTTCCGTACCGTACTGGTCGATCCGCCACGCGCCGGGCTGGATGATGAATCGGTGAAACAGGTGCAGGGCTACGACAATATTATTTATATCTCCTGTAACCCCAATACCCTTTACGACAACCTGCAGGTGCTGTGCAACACCCACGAGATCAAACGCTTTGCGCTGTTTGATCAGTTCCCCTATACCGACCATATCGAAACCGGTGTGGTCCTGACCCGGAAAAACCCTTCATGAACAGCACCGCATCTTCATCCTTCAGTCAGCTCGATCTGCCTGCCAGCCAGTTGCAGAATCTTGAGCGCATGGGCTACAGCCAGATGACGCCGGTACAGCAGCAGACTCTGCCGGCGGCACTGGCCGGTCAGGATATTCTTGCCCAGGCCAAAACCGGCAGCGGTAAAACCGCCGCCTTTGGTCTGCCGTTATTAAGCAAAATTAATCCGCGCTTTTTTGGTGTGCAGGCGCTGGTCCTGTGTCCGACCCGCGAACTCAGCACTCAGGTGGCGGAAGAAATCCGCAAGCTGGCACGCTTTCAGGCCAATATTAAAGTGGTGGTGCTGTGTGGCGGTGTGTCTATTGGCCCACAAATCGGCTCGCTGGAACACGGTGCACACATCGTGGTTGGTACTCCGGGGCGGATTAAAGATCACCTGCGCAAAGAAACCCTGAAAATTGATCAGGTACAGACACTGGTGCTGGACGAAGCCGACCGCATGCTCGATATGGGTTTTACCGACGATATTCATAATATTGTGGCGCACACCCCGGCCAACCGTCAGACCCTGCTGTTTTCGGCCACGTATCCGGAAAACATCAGCCAGTTAAGTGCCGAATTTCAGCACAACCCGCTGAATGTCAAAGTCGAAGCCGTGCATCAGAGCAACAGCATCGAGCAGCATCTGGTCATCTGCGAACGCAATGAAAAAGAACAGGCACTGGCACGGGTATTAAGCCACTTTGGTATTCAGCAGGCCGTGGTGTTCTGCAACACCAAACAGGCAACCGAAGAAGTCACCCAGATATTGCGCGATATGGGGTTTATCGCCCTCGCCCTGCACGGCGATCTGGATCAGCGTGACCGTGATCAGGTCTATGTGCAGTTCAAACAGAACAGCACCAATTTTCTGGTCGCAACCGATGTCGCTGCCCGTGGTCTGGATGTCGATGATCTGCCAGCGGTAATTAACTACGAATTACCGCGCGACCCGGAAGTCTATGTACACCGTATCGGCCGTACCGGCCGTGCCGGTAAAGAAGGTCTGGCAATCTCTATTGCTACCGAACGCGAAGACTACAAACGCGCTGCCATTGCCGAACAACAGGGCCGCGATATTCCACTGCTGCCAATCAGTGAACTCAGCGATGTGATGCTGCAGGCAGAAAAACCGGCCAACGTCAGCCTGTGTCTGGCGGCGGGTCGTAAAGATAAACTGCGCCCCGGCGATATTCTCGGCGCCCTGACCTCACCCGGCGGTATTGCCGGCAGTGCTGTCGGTAAAATTGAAGTGCTGGATTACGCCGCTTATGTTGCAGTCCAGCGCGATCAGGCCAGAATCGCCCTGAATCATCTGCAGAAAACCCGCATAAAAGGCCGCGCCATTAAAGTACGCCGGGTTTAAACGGCGGGTAATAAGAGAAAAATACGGCTGCCGGTGCAGCCGTTTTTTTATGGCTCAGAAAACAGTGTCTGTAAAAATCTGACGACTGACCGCAGCAGGATAACGCTGTTGTTAAATCCTGTTGTTAAATCCTGCTGTTAAACCCTGTTGTTAAACCCGGTTATTGATAAGATACTTTGCGGCAATAACCGTTATAACACTGCTGAGTACTCCACTATGCTGCCTGACGCTTCATTTCTGCATCCTCTGTCGCTCCAGGCTGCGACAGACACCGATGTACCGGCGCTCTGTGCATTAATGAATCTGTGTTATCGCGGCAGCGAAGACGGTACTGAAGCGCAATTACGGGGCTGGACTTCGGAAGTCGGTCTGGTCGCTGGTCAGCGTATTCAGCCCGACGATTTACAGGCCTTTATTCATCGTGCGGATGTGAATTTTTTCTGCATTAAAAATAATGCCGACATTATCGCCTGCTTTTCTCTGATACAAAAAAAATTACAACCACTGGAAAGCCAACAGGTAGTGGCATGTGAATTCGGCAGCTTTGCCGTACATCCGCACTATCAGGCACAGGGACTGGGTAAGCAGTTACTATCCTGGGGCGAAGCCTTCGCCTCTGATCTGAATTGCACCGTCATGCAGATGCAGGTACTGGCACCCCGGGAAGATTTAATTGCCTATTATCAGAGACGCGGATATCAGCTGACGTCCTCACGGGCTCCTTTCCCCAAACAACTGGCGGTCGGTACACCATTGCAGAATGACCTGAGTCTGGTGCTGATGGAAAAAGACATTTCTGTACGGAGTTAGGCTGTTTGCAGAGCCGGAGTGCATGAATTAAGCAGCGCTGATCTGCGCCGGAAAAATCAGTAATAACGACAAGCCGCTCTTACTTTGCTGCTTACCCGGCTCTTGAGCAGATTCTTCAACGCGGATGCTGCCATGCAGAAGGTGCGTCACCCACTGGTGCACCAGATGAAGGCCCAGACCTGTTGACCCCTGTCCACGGGCACTGGTAACGAAAGGGTCAAACAGACGACCTGCGATGTCAGCATGTACACCCTGGCCATTATCGCTGACGCGAATATTGACCATGGCTTCGTCGTCCTGCCATGCCTGCAAAGTCACCCGGCCTGCGCTTATATCGGTTAAACCGTGAATCACCGCATTCACGATCAGATTCTGTAATATTTGCGAAACAATGCCCGGATATCCCTGCAACTGAAGATCTCCGGCGATCGTTACATCAACGTTAACTCCGGCGTTATTCAGCATTACCTGCATAGAGCGTAATAAATCATCGCATACCTGCTGAAGGGAGAAGCCGACAACTTCGTCACTGGCGCGATCAATGGCCAGACGTTTAAAGCTCTCAACCCGGGTTTTGGCGCGCCGGAGGTTTTCGCTCAGCAACGCCAGTCCCTCGCGGTTATGCTGAATATAATCGCTCAGCGCCTGACGGCTTAACCCCTCATCAAAGGCTTTAGCCAGATCATTCAGCTGGTCTTCCAGTGTCGATGCCAGCATCAGTGCCCCTCCCACCGGGGTATTCAGCTCGTGCGCGACACCGGCCACCATCATGCCAAGCGCCGATAATTTACGGGTTTCAACCAGCTCATCCTGTAAAATACGCTGTGCCTGCAAGCTGGTATCCAGTCTTTTATTCACGGCTTCAAGCTGCTCTTTTTCCCGCTGCAGCTGCAGGTTCAGCTGATAGCGCTGATATTGCTGCAGCAGATCATGATGCAATAGGCGGCCACCAAGCAAAATAATCACCACCATCAGCAATACTCCTGGCCATGCAGACTGCCAGCGTATCGCTGACATATAAGCTTTATTACTGCGAACCATAAGATAAACCGGTGTGGTATTAGCACCGGCTGCAGCCTTAGCCAGATTAATTTTCAGACTACTGATCATTTCTCCGGAAAATACCGAGGCGGAGATAACAGAGCGTGATAGCAACTCGCGCCAAAGCTCAGGCTGACTGACCTGCAGCGTATTATTCTTATGTCCCAGATCATTACCCCACTCCAGATCAGCCTGCGGATTTAAAATCCAGTAACCTTTTTCATCGGCGATCAATAACTCAGCATCGTGATCAGACAGCGTTCTCAGTTGCTTCAGCAAATTTCTGAAATCATAGTTAATCAGCAATAAACCAGCTTGCTTGCCGTCATCAACACCGGTACGGATACCCGCTCTCAGAGTCGGCTCATAAGGTTCAACAATCGCGCCATTCTCGATATTAAGATCCAGTCCGGAGAAATAGACCTCGGGGGGTACCGTCTTCATGGCATCCTGAAAATAATAGCGCTGACTTTTATTCTGCAGTTTATCTTCGGGGGTAATCATTACCTGACCTTTGTCGATATCCACCCTAACCCGCTCCTGCCCCTGTCCATCCAGCCAGCGCAGTTGTAAAAGATTATCCAGAGAATAAACAAAGTCTGAAAATCGTCCGGCAATCAGCGATGCATCCAACATTGAGTCAGAAGATATTCCCTGCGAAATACCCTGATCGCGATACAGGATAGAAACAATATTGCGGACATCACCCAGTTCGCGGTTCAGATAAGCCGACGCGGTACCAAGAATATAATCGTGCCGGGTATTAATTTCACTGATGTATGACTGGCGAAAAAAATAGCTGACGGACATTCCGGCAGCCAGCGCGACCACAAGCAACAGCAGCAGAAAACGCAAACCACGCTTGCGCTTGCGGGAAACTGCAAGATAAGGGAAATTTCCTGCCAGCTTTTCTGACAGGCGTTGCAGGAGAGCAAAAGGCATCAGGGGCGGGACTTTAACCAGGCAATAGCATCATCGATGGTCATTGGCCGTGCAAAAAAATAGCCCTGGCCGATACGACAACCAACCTCCTGCAGCCATTGATTCTGTGCTTCTGTTTCGACGCCTTCAGCAACAATATGATAGCCGAAGCGCTGACCGATTTTGGCTACCATTTCAACCGCGTGGCGATCTTCTTCTGAGTTTTCAATGCCATTTATAAAGGACCGGTCAATTTTCAGGGTGGTAGCCGCCAGGCGTGTGATATGCGACAGCGATGAATAGCCGGTGCCGAAATCGTCAATACTGACCCCCATACCTGCGTCCATAAATTGCCGCAATATTTTGTCAAAATGACGATAATCAGCCATCGCCTGAGATTCCGTAACTTCTATTTCAAGCAGTTGCGGATTGACCTGACCTCCCTCAATGGCGTTAAAAATCTCCTGAATATAATCGCGGTTTTTCAGATCAGAAACCGTCGCATTGAAAGAAACGGGCAAGTCAAATCCGGCCGCCTTCAGCTGCTGAACCGCAGAAAACGTCGAACGTAAAACATGCAGATCCAGACTACCGATCAGACCGGAGGTTTCTGCCAGCGGAATAAATACATCCGGGGGAATAAAATTACCATCGCGTTTCTGCCAGCGTACCAGCGCTTCGAAACCCACCGGCTTCTGACTGAGCAGCTCAACTTTTGGCTGCAGCATAATAAAAAGCTCATTATTCTGCAGCGCCTGTTGAAGCTCCAGTAACAGCAGATGGCTGCTGGTAATTTTTTCACGATACCCCGGAGTGTAACCAATCAGATTCAGGTTGTAGCCACTGCCAACGGACAACGTAATTTCAGCCAGGTGCAGGATTTCCTGCGGCGAGCTGTCTTCAAGCAGATTAAGTTCAAGCTTGCAGAATATCAGCTGTATATGATGCTGAACGCCTGACAACATTAATACCTGTTCACACACCTGCAGCAACCGCGCTTCATCAGGCTGTGTACTGTGATTAAAAATCATGGCGAATGAATCGGTACTGCACGTGGCAAAACAACTGCAGCCCGGCAGTTGCTGCTGCAGCGCGGCGGCGGCGGCCTGCAGCAGACTTTCGCAATAGCTCTCACCAAAGGTGACCATCGCATCCTGAAAGTTTTTTATGCGGGCAAGCAACAATACCCCTTCCCGGCGCTCCTTTTCATTGAGTGTGCCAAGCTCACGCAATAAACCATTACGGTTACGTATACCCAGAAAATCATCAAAGTAGGCCAGGCGACTGACGCGATTCAGCAGTGCAACATTAGCAAAACCACTGCGGATATTTTCACTGAACACACGCAGCAGGTTGATATGAGCTTCGGTCAGGTCAAACAAGCCATCAATCAGAACCAGATATTCGGCCCCGTCAATGGCGTGAGTTTCAAAATACAGAACGGAATGGTCATTGCGGAACTGATGACTCTGGCTGCTGGAAGCAGTGCGCAAGGTTTCCAGACGCCCAGCCGGTTCGAGATCACTGACCGCTATGTCCGGCATATTGCTGTAGTGACCGGAGCTGGCTATCACCTGTGCAGCCTCAAGGGACCTTTCCCGGAATTGCCCCATACAGACAATGCCACCCACTCCGGCACCAATGATAAGGCTGATATTCGTCAGCACCGCCTGGGTTAATGCTCCCAGTTCCTGCTGACTGTGCAGGTTACGGGATGCGTCCAGAATCAGCTGCAAGCCACGCTGTGCCCGGCTCAGCTCCATCATGTAGTGCCAGGTGCGCAGATGGCTGCCCACCACGGAATGCAGCTTTTCGCGGTTCAGGTCCGCTTTGTTCCAGTATTCATCAATATCGTACTGACGCATGACATCGGTCTCGGGAGCCACACCCGGCTGCCCGGTCAGCAGCACGATACGGATTGAGGAATTACCCAGAACCTCGCGCACAGAGCTGACCAGCCGCAGGCCGGCGTCATCCTGCTCCATTACCACATCCAGCAGCATTACCGCGATATCGTCGTGTTCAGCCAGTATCTCCGCCGCCTGAACCGCCGAGGAAGCAGTCAGAACTTCAACATCCTGACCTCTGAATTGCAGACCGCTCAGACCATGCAGCAGCGAAGCCTGATAGACAGGATCATCTTCAACGCTGAGAATCTTCCAGCGGACATGGGCTTGCTGCGGGGATATATTGGATTCATCGTCACTGAAAACGAAGGCGTCATGAGACATGTGTGTGCTGTCCTTGTCTTACCGGTTCAGACAGAAGCTGAGCCGATAAACACTGAATATTGAGCTTTATATAGTTATAGGGGATAGCATCAGATGCTGCCATTGATAGCTGCTATCAAAAACCGCTTTCTGGCCCAACTGATGATAAATCAGGAAAAAACCGCAGATAACACGTCAATTCCCGCCATAAAGGACAGTGCAGAGCTTTTTTGAAACGCGTATTGCAGCAAAAGCTAATTCTTAACCATCAGGCTGATGCTCATAGCAATGCATACCGCCACGGTCATCAGACGGACAAACACCACGCCGCGCCGTACCGCCGTTGCCGCCCCCAGACGAGCGCCCAGCGCCTGCCCCAGCGCCATGCTTAAACCAACAACCCATGCGATCTGACCCGATAAAATAAAAATCAACAGTGAAACAACATTAGTGGTGAAATTCAGGAGTTTGGCATGTGCAGTGGCCTGCAGCATATTCATACCACGCAGCTGACAATAACCCAGGGTGAAAAAGGTGCCGGTACCCGGCCCGAAAAAACCATCATAAAAGCCAACGGCCGGAACCACACTGGCGTTAAATTGCCCGGCGCTCAGCCTTGCGTTTGTTTCCTGTTCTCCTGCTTTACGTGCCAGCAGTAAATAAAGAGCAATCATGATTAAGGCATAGGGCATAACCGCAACCAGCAAGGCGCTGTCGAACCACTGAATCGCCAGTGCGCCGGCAGCAGCGCCCAGCGCCGTGATTGCCACACTCCAGCGCTGGAGCATGGGATCGACCAGACCTTCGCGCACAAAAAACCGGGTTGCGGTAAAGCTGCCAAAGCACGCCTGCAGCTTATTGGTGGCAATCGCCTGCACCGGATTCAGCCCGGCGACCAGCAGGGCCGGGATGGTCAGCAGCCCGCCTCCTCCGGCAATGGCATCAATAAAACCCGCCGCACCGGCCACCAGCGCTAACAAAAGCAACACATCAACAGATAACTCAGGCATAGTATTCTTTGCGGAAGATAAACATTGATTATCATACGCGAAGGCCGGGGGTGCAGACAGGGGCGCTTTCCGGCCTGCTGCGATGGCGTCAGACGGAGCCTTTATGACCTCAGATATTCACCACACCCAGGACGGTAAACCGTTAAGTCACTCCGATACGGAGAAGCGACGGCTGGAACGTGATGCGGCCAAGCTCTTTATGCGGGCCTATGAGCGGGAATTTCATCAGCCAATCCGTCATATCTGGCATAACGAACCGGCCAAGCCGGATATTTCCTGTTATTTACAGGGCGAAGCGCTGGATCTGGAAATCGCACATTTATATGCCAGCGAGAATGAAGCACGTATTGCCTCGGGCGACCACCCGCGGGAAACCGATCATAATCACTACCATGGCGATGACCATCTGTGGAGTTATCTCGCCGACCTCGCCAGTCTGGAAAGCGGACGTAAACTGCACACTGCACTTAACCGTATTCTGGTGAATAAAGCGCGCAAGCGTTATCACTCCAAACGCGTCTGGCTGGTCATCCGCAATGCCAGTCCGCTGTGGAACCGCGATGATTTTTTACCCATTGTCCGCCATCTGAAACTGCCCCACCATTGTTTTGAAAAAATCTGGTTACTACCGGATTTTCCCGGCGAGCAGGAGCTGATTGAAATCAGCCATTCTGCGGCAAAATAATCAGCCATTCTGCGGCAAAATAATCAGCCGCCTTTATCAGCCAGAACAGTAGCGCGAAAATAAAAAAGCCCCACTCCAATGAGCGGGGCTTTTCAGCACATCAATAAATACTTATTTACTTTCGGTGCTTTCCTGCGGGTCGGCGAACATAAATTCGTCTTCCGTTTTATGTTTGCCCATCAGTCTTGGGCGCTCAATCAGGAAGTACAGCAGCAGACCGATAATGACCGCATACACGGTGGATTTAGGGTCCGGCATCGCCAGAGTTACCGCCACAATACCGGCCACACCACGTTCGGTTGGGTTACGCAGTTGTTCCATACCCACCATGATGCAGATATAAGCGGTCAGGATCAGCGTCAGTGACAGCGCAATCGGCAGTACCGGTTTAAACATGGTCACCAGTGGCAGACAGAACAGCGCGAGTAAACCGGTCAGCCAGAAGGTACCACCACCACTGTAGATAGAATCCATCGCTTTACGGCCCATGGCATAACGCTCGGCTACGGTAGCGTGAGCAGCGGTCCACAGCGGACCAGCCAGACCCGGCCACGGCGCGAAGAAGGCATGAATACCATTACGGATCGCGGTAACAACGTGCACGCGGTCAACGTTGGTTTCAATTTTTTCATCGGTACGGACCTTGTCGATACGCTCAACCAGGGTAAAACCAACAATGATGTCACCAAAGGCAATCACGTAAGCAATTAACGCAGTTGGAATGGCCAGCAGGAATACATCCCAGCCCGGGAAGCCAACAGCAAAGGTCAGGTAATTAGCCATCAGGGCGAAGTCTGGCTGAGTGATGCCCCACTGGATATCCGGCAGCGGATATTCACCGACAATCCAGCCGACAATCATCGCGATAATCATACCCGGCACCATACCGAAATTAGCGATACGACGGGCAATGGCTGACTGCTCAACGACGTTTTTAAACGACAGGGAAAACAGCACATAGGCTGAAACAACGGAACCGATAATCAGCGAAATCGGTGTCGCATCCACACGGCCACCGGTTTTTAATTCGCCCATTAAGGCGGCAATACCGGCACCGATAATAATGCCCGACTTCAGGGAGTTAGGAATCACCTGAACCAGTTTTGAACCCCAGCCGGTCAGACCGAGAATCAGGAAGATCAGCGTCACTTCAATCTGCAAAGCAAATAACGCTTTAATGGCATCCGGGCCCGGTTCAAAACCGTTCAGAAACAGAATAACCACCGGAATTGCCGGCGTAATCCAGCCCGGCACCAGAGGTACACCCAGCAAAGCCGGCAGAATATAACCAAGACCCGCAATAAAGGTAAAAGCCAGAGCCGCTTCATACGGCATGCCCAGATATTTTTCCAGCAATGGAATCATGGCCAGACCAACCACAAACATTACCAGACCCTGAATGGTTTCAGCCATTTCCCAGCGGTAATGAACAAAAGGCAGTCGGATTTTGAACGGACCAGCCGGCCAATACGGTTGCTCGCCTCCCGGCGTACGTTGCTGCATTTGCATAAGTGCTCTCTTCCTCAATTATTGTTGTTTGCGTCTGTTATGAGTTATCAGAGCGCGGACATTAAAGAATGGAGGAAGTATTAGCGAGAGCAGTGCACACCACCTTAGTCTAAAAATTAAACCAAGGTCGTACGTATTTTTCGCTTGTCGGGAAATACTGACTTTATCCAGCACTTTTTAAGCAATAGTGCTGTGCCTGAGAGCCACCAAAACAACAGACAAATAAAAACGCCGCAATAAACATTATTGCGGCGTTCTGTCAGCCTCAGGAAAAGCGGTGATCAGTAAGCGTCGTAGGGGTAAATCGATTCGGCATACACCTGCAGATCCTGAATCCACTGCAGTTTAACCGGGTCATCGGCTACCTGTTGTGCCGCCAACTGCAGTTCACGGGCGAAGCGCTCGTAGTTCATCACCGGTGATGCCGGGTCAGTGTGCATCAGACGCGCGATACGGTGCTGCTCCCAGCGCTCACGTTCGGCCTCGTTGAGAGTATCGGGAAAATTACGCGCACGGTAACGGAACAGCATTTCCTCACCACGGCGGTCCTTAAACGGTGCCGGCCAGTCGGCCAGATCCCAGGGGGATAATTCATGCACGGTCTGCATTGCCTGTTTATCGGCGGATGGGAAAAACGCATCGTACAGCTGGCTGTCGACATCGGTCGCCGGCGCAAATTCACGGCCGCTGAATACCTGATGCAGCTTGGCAGTTAAATCACCATTATTTTTAATCTGCGCCAGATGACGGCGTAAGGTTTCACCGCTCAGGTTCCAGCGCGCTGCCTGATCCGGCGTCAGGGTATTGGCCGGCGCCAGCACCGGCGCTTTATTAATATGAATTTCTTTCAGCGGCAGACGGGTCATGCCCTCAGGCATATCGGCGGTACGGGTAAACACCCGCTGCTGGATCTCTTCGGCGCTTAACTCAAACAGCGGCGTCGGGTCCTGATGCAGATCGAAGGCAATAAAGGAGTTTTTATTGCTCGGGTGCCAGCACAGCGGTACAACCACCGCCATACAGCCCTGCACAACCGGAAACATACCGGAAATATGCACCAGCGGTTTATGGTTAAGCACATCCACCAGCGCGCCGACCTGGGCTTTTTGCCGCAGACCATAGAGGTAGCGATACAGCTTAGGCTGCTTATCTTTAATCAGACGCGCCAGCGCAATGGTGGCACGCACATCGGAGACCGCATCGTGCGCCTTACCATGATCCAGGCCGTTGGCCGCGGTCAGGTGCTCGAGCTTAAAGCTTTTACGGCCGTCGTCATGCTCCGGCCAGACAATACCCTCGGGGCGCAAAGCATAGGCGCAGCGCACCACATCGAGTAAATCCCAGCGCGAATTACCGCCCTGCCACTCACGGGCGTAAGGGTCATAAAAATTACGGTACAGACCGTAACGGGTAAATTCATCGTCAAAACGGATGCTGTTATAGCCGGCACTGCAGGTACCCGGCTGGCTGAATACGTCGTTAATGCGACCGATAAAATCGGTTTCGCTCAGACCTTTGTTCTGACAATCCTGCGGTACGATGCCGGTAATCAGCACCGCCTGCGGATGCGGCAGATAATCGTCACTCTGCTTACAGAACAGCTCGATGGGTTCTTCAATTTCATTCAGGTCTTCATCCGTACGGATCGCGGCAAACTGTGCCGGGCGATCCCAGGCCGGACTGGCGCCAAAGGTTTCGTAGTCGTACCAGACAATCGTATTCACACTCTTTTCCTCAGGCGCCTGAAACCTCAGTCGCCGCTTGCGGTTGCTGCCGGCAGGGTAAAGATTTTGCCGGTCTGCAGGAAGCTGCGTGCATCGCGGGCGCTCTGCACCGGCAGCTCTTCCATCGGCATATGGCCGACGCCTTCGTAGGTAATCACGCTGACATTGGCCAGATCACGGCGGAAACGCTCCATAATATCCAGCGGTACCCAGTCGTCTTCTTCGCCCCAGATCAGCAGGGTCGGTACACGGATCTCCGTCACCCGGTCGCCCAGATGCGGGTTATCACTCTGTTCTTTCATCGTACGGAACACATTCACCAGCCCTTCACGGTTGCCCGGACGCAGGGTCAGATCGTGGTAACGGTGAACCAGCTTGTCGTCTACCTTGCTGTCATCGCCGTAGGCCGCACGGACATTCATACCGACCATAAAACGCGGCATCATTAATGTGCTCATCTCGCCGATGACCGGCCAGGAAGCAAAATCCATAATAAACGGCATGTCCTGCGGGTAACCCGCCGAATCCAGCAGAATCAGTTTTTCCACCCGGTCAGGACGGTGCAGCGCATAATTCCAGCTGATATAACCACCCAGTGAATTACCGGCGAGCGACATCTTGTTCACGCCCAGCTTGTTCAGGAATTTATCCAGCTTGTCGACCATATAGCCGATGTTATAGCGCTCCATCTTCGGGTCCGGGCCGGTCAGGCCATGGGCCGGTAGATCCAGGCGGATAATGCGGTAGCTGCCTTTCAGTTCATCCACCCAGCCATCCCAGGTGTGCAGTGATGACGCCACGCCGTGCAGCAATACCAGCACCGGGCCCTGGCCTTCATCGCGGTAATGGATCACCAGATCATCGACCGCTAAAAATTTGGATTGTTCGTTGGTGTAGTTCTGGGTCAGCTCCGACAGCGGACGCGAGCCTACGCCCATAGATGCACAGCCAGTTAAAGCCAGCAAGCTGATCATCAGCAACAGTTGGATGGATTTCATGCGATACCCCGAGGTGATTTTCTTATTGTTTTAACCAGCGATGCCTGCGCGGTGCACGTCCTTAATGCCGACAACGCCTTGTGCCACAGCGGCGCCACACAAAGGACGACCAGCCGGGCTGAACTTTATCACAGCTGTTTTCAATCGTCTTGCGCCGCGGAGCGCGCTTTCTGCCAATAACAGCCCTTCCCTATTCAGGTGCGAAGGGTACAATGACCGCGCTTTTTTTTGTGGCAGTTTGGACGGAATCCCGATGGCGTTATTCAAGAAGTTTTTCAGACCCAAAGTACGGATTGAGAAGTGGCAGGATGCAAACCCCGAAGTACGCCGACAGGCGCTGCAGGATCTTAAATCACCCGACCAACTGATCACCTTCGTTAACAACGAATCCCAGGCTGAGCTGCGTCAGCTGGCCATTGCCCGCATTGATCAGCACAGCGCCCTTGAGCAACTGCTGCACAGCGCCCGTGACGATGTGCGCCAGGCTGCCCGCAGCCGCCTGCTGACCCAGCTGCTGCCAGCCGACAACGACCTGAGCCAGATTAAGGACTCTCGTCTGTTAGTGCAGATCGCCGGTCTGACCGACGACAACGAACTGCGTCTGCAAGCCATTGCCCGCATCAGCGACGAACAGGAACGCCTGCAACTGGCGCGTACCCACGCTGTTGCCAAAGTGCGTCTGGCCGCCGCCGAAGGCATCGACAGCCCGGAACTGCTGCAACAATTGCTGGATCACGCGCAGGGCAAAGACAAAGCCATTTACCGTCTGTGCAAAGACCGTCTGGCCGCTCACAAAGCCGTACAACAGGAACGTCAGGCGCAGACCGATGCCATCGATAACCTGCTGGCGCAGGCGAAATATCTGAACAAGGTCGGCTATCACCCGGAATTTAACGGCAAGCTGCAATTGCTGAACAAACAATGGCAGGAACTGCAGGCTCAGGCTGACACCACAACTGCCGCCAGCATCAATGCCGAACTAGCTCAGGCCAATGCCCTGCTCAGCGCCCACGCCGAAGAAGAACAGCGTCAGGCGGCCGCCCGTGCTGCTGCCAGCGAAGCCGCAAGCCAGCAGGAACAACTGCTGCAACACCTGAATCAGCTGGCTGAAGACGCCGCTGCTGAGCCACAAACGGATATCAGCGCTGCCTTACAGCAGCTACAACAGGACTGGGATCAGGCCTTCCATCAGCACAAACCCGCCGCTGAACAGGCACGCCGCTTTGAAAATCAGCTGCAACAGTTACTGGCGCTGCAATCCGCCAATCAGCATTACAGCAATCAGCAGGAAAAACTGCAGAAGTGGCTGAATGCCCCCCTGGCCGATGATATGAACGGCCTGAAAAATACCGCCAGGCAGGCCCAGCAATGGCTGAAGCAACTGGCCTGGCCACAAGCCTTACCAACCCCGGCCTGGCTGAATGCCATTCACAATAAACAGCAGCAGGCCGAAGCGGCTCTGGCGCAGCTGCAACAGCAGCAACAGGCGCGCCTGAATACCCTCGACCAGCAGCTGAGTGCACTGGAACAGGCGCTGAACGATGGTCAGCTGAAAGACGCCGGTCGCCTCAGTCAGCAGGTACAGCAGAATCTGCGTCAGGTAGACAGCCAGGCTGCGCAAAACGCTCAGCGTCAGTACCGCAACCTCAGTGCCCGCTTGCAGGAAATGCGCGACTGGCAGGGCTTTGCCACCACACCGAAAAAAGAAGCGCTGGTCAGTGCCATGGAAGCCCTGATCAATGCCGATATTGATGCCGGTATTCTGGCCGACAAAATTCACGCCCTGCAGGAAGAGTGGAAAACCCTCGGCCACGCACCGGCCGATCAGGCACTGTGGGAGCGTTTTCAGGCCGCCGGCGATCAGGCATTTGAGCCCTGCCGTGCCTACTTTGCCGCCATTGCTGAGCAGCGTAACCGTAACATTGAGCTGCGCCAGCAACTGACCGCCGAGCTGCTCAGCTACGAAGCGGCGATGGACTGGAGCAACGCCGACTGGAAAACCGTACAGAAAACACTGGATGCCGCGCGTGAAACCTTCCGCCAGTATTCACCGGTAGAACGTAATGCCCATAAGAGCACTCAGGAAGCTTTCCAGCAGGCCTGCGATGCCATTTATGGTCACCTGAAAGCCGAGTACGACCGCAACCTGCAAGCCAAACAGGCACTGGTAGATAATGCCGCAGCACTGATTGAGCAGGACGATCTGAGCGGCGCCATTGATCAGGTCAAACAACTGCAACAGCAATGGAAGGCCGTAGGCGTCACGCCACGCAATCCGGATCAGAAGCTGTGGAAGCAGTTCCGCGCTCACTGCGATGCCGTATTTGCCCGTCTGGACGAAAGCAAAGCCGAACGTAAGGCACAGCTCGAACAGGTTATCAGTAACGCTGAGGTACTGGTGCAACAGGCCGCTGAACTGCTGAACGGTGCCAGCGAAGCGCAATTACCACAACTGCGTGAAGCCCTGGCCGACATCAAACAGCAGTTCTCAGCACTGGAGCTGCCACGCAGCGTCCATCAGCGCCTGAGCAAACAGCTGCAGGAGCACGAGCAGCAGCTGCAGGACCTGCGCCAGCAGCAGCAGAAACAGGCCGAACAGGCACGCTGGGCCGGCCTGATCAGCCGTCTGCAGAACCTCGGCGCCGATGAGGCACAATGGGCAGAAGCCAGCAGTGCTGCCCTGCCACAGGGATACGACGAAGCTCTGTTCAGTCAGGCCCGTGAAAACAGCGGCAAAGCCGATGAGAGCGCGCAGGATTTATGCATCCTGATGGAGATTCTGGCCGACAGCGACAGTGCCGACGCCGATAAATCCCGCCGTATGGCACTGCAGGTTCAGCGTCTGGCCGAAGGCTTGGGCAAAGGTCTTACCCCGGCGCAGGAACGTCAGCAGCTGGTTGAGCGCTGGCTGAATGCCAGTGGCAACCGCGATGCAGCCCTGCAGCAGCGTTTTATTCAGGCACTGCAGGCCAGTCTCTGAGCGAGTGTCCTGAAGCATAAAAAATAAGACCTGCGGCGGTGCACCGCCGCCGCAGGCTTTTCCGTTATCATCCCCGCCCTGCTCTCCGTCTTACCCTGCAGCTCCCTCTCAGTCACTGTCTTTATCTGACTCCTTTTCTGGCACATCTGCCCTGCACGGAAAACGCGTTCACTGCTAACATCGGGTTCATCTGTTTACTGATAATAAGAGACTGAACGATGTCCCTGAGCGAAATCCTGAATTCCCGCTACTCTGTCCGTGCTTTTAAAAAAGATCCGGTTGAGCAAAGCATCCTCGAAGAAGTATTTACCGCCGCTCAGCGCGCGCCATCCAACTGTAATGTTCAGCCCTGGCAGACCTATGTGGTATCCGGCGCGAAAAAAGATCAGCTGAAAAACCTGTTAATCGGCACGGTCATGAAGCAACAGCAACCGGAGCCGGATTTTAACTGGAAGGTCGCTTACGAAGGCATTCACCGCGAGCGTCAGTTCGGTTCAGCCAATGCGCTGTACAGCTCAATGGGCATTGCCCGTGAAGACAAGATGAAACGCAATATGGCGATGCTGCGTAACTGGGCATTCTTTGATGCACCGCACGTGGCTTTTTTCACCATGGATACCTATCTCGATATTATGGGTGCGGTTGATGTGGGGATTTACGCGCAAACGCTGACCTTGCTGCTGAAAGAACGTGGTATCGACAGCTGTATGCAGGGGGCGCTGGGACAATTCCCGCAGCCAGTGCGTGAATTCCTTGAATTACCGCAAGGCCGTGGTGTGCTGTTCGGTATGTCGTTCGGTTATGCCGATGACAATGCCGACGCCAATAAAACGCGCACCGACCGTGCCGCACTTCAGGATGCAGTGAGCTTTATCAGTTGAATAAAATGTCAGCTGAATAAAATGTCAGTTGAATAAAAAACCGCTGCGGTAAGCCGCAGCGGTTTATCTTTTTTATTCAATCACAAATAATTTACTGACAGCCCAATACAAACCGTAGCCGATATAACCCAGCGGACCCAGAGTCACTTTCTTTTCCAGTGTTACACGGATATCCGACAGTGCGACCTGCTGGCGCAGGACTTTGCGGCGGCCTTCATAGGTATCAATTTCGGTCTGCAGGCGGCTGATTTCTTTTTCAATCACCAGAATATCTTCGATTTTTTCTGCCCGGTTAAGCAGCACTTTCATGCGTTCACGCAGGGCAATCAGGTTGGCCAGTCTGGCTTCATAATCAACAATCTCGCTGGTGACATCCTGAGTGCGGATATTCTGATCGCTGACCTCTCCCAGAGTACCCAGACGCTGAACGGTTTTATCAAACTGAGCCTCAGGTACACGCAGCGACAGACGACGGGTTTTATCGCCTTCATCGTAAGACGAATCGACATACCCTTCAACCTCGTTCAGTACCGCCTTAACACCCGCTGATGCAGAGCTGATATCTTCAACCACCAGCGTCAGCGAAGCGGATTTGATGATCAGGCGACCATCCACCGGCGCTTGCGCCTGCTCAGCTGCGTCATAGCTAATATGCTGATTCATCGGAGCAGCGCAGGCCGACAACAGAAAAACGAAAACAAGCAGAGGGAGTTTAAAAAACAGATCCGGATATTTCATAGAGTCCTTTACGAATAACGGAGAAAGAATATTAAGGGGCCGGGCTGCTGACCACCGGATAGGCTAACTCACCCCAGTCCTGATGCTGAGCTTCCAGCATTATATCGACAAACACCGGCACCAGCGTCTGCAGAAGATTGGCGCCGTCGATTACCTGCTCGCGGTTAACCCGGCTTTTATAAGTCGCACCGCCACGCACCACCTGATTATGCAGAACGAATAATCGGTCGAGTACGATGGTGAGTAATTCGGGGACTTTTTTGCGGCTTAAGCAATTCAGCGCGGCAACAGAGGATTCATCAAAGGCTTTACGCCAGTCGTCGTTACCGGCGCGCTGGCTGACCCAGAACGGTGCAAACACAAAAGGATTTTTCAGCAGGGCTTTAACCGGCCCGGAATACTGATGCCAAAGGCAATGGTAGATTTTATTGTGCTGATCAAAACTGACCAGCTGCTGCACAAAACGCTGTACCGCGTACTGATCTTCCAGCGGCTGACCGCCAACATCCACCGAACAACAGGCACTGAAGGCAATCCAGCCACTGATAAAACGCAGATCATCATCGTCCTGTTGTGCCTGTGCCGCCTGCAACCAGCTTAATGCCCGGTGCAGACGGGTCGAATGCAGCTCATTCAACAGATCGCGCTGCGCACGCAGACGTTCTTTTAAAACGTCTGCATTCATGGCGCCCGGCTCTGTGACTGAAACAGTCATCGCTTTGTTAAACCCTGCTCAGCCGCAGCAGTTCTCATGACCATCCGGAAAATCGATGGCCATATAGATAGAGCTTTGCGGGAATTCGGCCGGATAAGCCATATAAAAATGCGTGTTTTCATCGGTTGGCCACCAGCACGAAGCTGCACGGGGTACATCGGCCAGAGTGATACGCTCAATGCAGTATTGCAGGTTCAGGCCCTGGGTTTCCGGGAAAATCTCAGCAAAGTCCGCTGGAAAACCGTCTTCAACGGTGTTCAGTTTGTCTTCGATTTTCAGTTCACGCAGTTTCTTTTCCCATTCCGGGTCCTGGCTGCATTCAACAAAAAAATCGGCCAGATAGCGGCTGTGGAATTTTTTAGTGATACGACGGTTAGACATATTCTGTTCCTGTTATTTGTGTGTGCGTTCTGTCAAAGCGGCAGAACGCAGAATCGGTTGCGCTTGTGTTACCAGGGCAGCGACTGGCCATTGGAATGCCAGAAACCGCCGGTATTAGACAAATTCAGTTCATCAATACGGGCTGCCAGACCTTCTGCCGCCTGTGCCGGGGTGATGTCACCATTAAAGCCGACCATACGGGTCTGAACAAACCCCGGATGCAGTTGTGCCACGGCAATGCCGCGCGGCTCCAGATCTACGGCCAGCGATTTGCCAAAAGCGTTGAGTGCAGCTTTGGAAGCACGGTAACCGTAATAGCTGCCGGAGGTGTTATCAGCGATGGAACCCATACGACTGGTGATGTTGGCAATTTTGCTGCCTTCACCCATAAATGGCAGTAAAGCGCAGGTCAGTTTCAGCGGCACGATAGCATTAATATCCAGCTGTTGCTGAATGGTATCGAAATTCATTTCTTCCAGAGTTTCGTTACAGAACAGGCCGGCATTATTGATCAGAATATCCAGCTCGCCCTCCAGTAATTGTTCAAGAATACTGGTGACCGCAAAAATGCTTTCATCGTTGGTCAGATCGATACCACTGATGACCTGATCGGCAAGATCTTCCAGTTCATCACTGGTTTCACGGCAAATACCGGTAACCGAATCCCCGCGGGCGGCATACAACTTCGCCAGTTCCAGACCAATACCCCGGTTTGCACCGGTAATTACTACATTTGCCATCAGGGCCTCCTGGTTTTAGGTGTTCGTTCGCGGTTAACAGGCGGCAATACTACCCTGTTTTGCCCCCTGTTCACACCAACGCCAGCAATACGGAGTGTCCTGTTTACCTCTCTGCCCGGACGACAGAATACACACCTGCTGAAAATATCCGGCACATAAAGATAACGGTATAAAATATCAGCGGGTCAGCGTCTTTTTATCGGCAAAACTGACAGTCCGCCCCTGCAACCGGCTGTTTACAATATAAGCCTGCCCCTTACGGCCAAACTGCTGCAGCCAACGATCAAAACGTGGCGAAACCCGCGCCAGCATGTCGGCCAGACGTAAAAACGGAAACTGCAGCAATGGCAACAGCCCCAGCAACGGAGTACGCGGTAAATCCAGCGCGCGGCGAATATCAGAGGGAATAAAAAATGTCGCGTAACTGCGGTGAAACCAGTAAACAAAATGCTGATAAAAACGGCTGCCCGGCACCTGGCGGAAACTTTCCAGATAAGACGCCGCCAGCTGGCGACTGTCGGCATCCGGGTTTACCCGGCTGCCGGTGGCAATGATGTACAGCCAGTCGACACCCTGCTGACGGTTTTGTGGTAGCAACTCGATATCATCGCCCATCAGATACGCCACATAGCGCCACAGGTGCAGTACGGCTTCCAGATCACGGTTACTGAACCGCCAGCCGAGCATGCTCAGGCCGGTCATCATCATCATGGAAAACGCCACATTGGTGGCCAGTGCATCACCCTGATTAATCGGCAGGCCCCACTCGTCGCTGTTCCAGTCCGGGTGTTGCAGTAAACGCCGGCGTACCAGTGCATGCATAACGCGCACATGCACGGCAGCACTGTAACCGGGCGCACCACGTTCCAGTCCGCCCGGCGTGGTGACATCAAACCAGAACGAGGTGGTTTCCGACACGCGGTCAAACGAGCTGTTGCCACTCAGGGCACCGGTAAAGGCCAGGGGTTTGGAAATATCGCTGTTGGCATAACCGCCCAGTAAGGAGAAATCCCCCAGCGCGTACATAGCAAATCGGCCGCAGCGGTGAATGACGGCACAGGCATGGCTCAGCTTGTCAGCGTCCAGCCAGTCGGGTGTTTGCTCGGCCTGCTGCAGCAGCGCTTTCAGCGCGGGGGTACGGTCATCGAGAATATGACTGCCATCGTGAATGGCTTTCTTCAGCAACTGCTGCGGATGAATGCCTGCGGCACGCAGCTCGGGATTGGCAAAAAGCTCAGCGGCGACGGCATCCCCCAACTCATCACTGCGGTAATAGCTGGCAGCAACAGCATCGGTCAGCTCTGCCGGGGGATTTGGTTTCTTCCCCATCAGCAGCTTCAGCCCCCAGGCAATTTTGCGGGATCGTCCCCGGCCCTGCTCTGCCAGATAAACAAAGCGCGGGGGATGTTGCGGGTGCGGTTGCTCGGACATAACAGTCTCTCTGCTGCGGTGATTAAATGATCACCGCAGTATTTCAGAAAGCCGGAAAACTGAACAATGACAGATCGGCCGATCTGTCAGGGAAGCAGCTGCACCCGGTGTCAGGGAGCCGTTGCCGATGCGCAGTTAGTGCCCGCTGCGGTTTCACAGTATTTCAGCAGGACATTTTCACCATTACCATCCCAGGTCATGATGGTGTACGGATAGTCGCCATCTACTGGAAGACTGACAGCTACCGTACGGCCACTGCGGTCTGTGTTGATCTGCGTTTCGATCAGGCTATCCTGCACACCTGCGGTATAGCCCTTCAGCGTCCATTCGTATTTCGAAGATTCGAGGGCGCGCACAAGATGGCCATCTTCATACTGGTATTCGTTGTAACCACAATTTGCAGGTTGCTCCATGCGGATAGTTAGGTCGTTTTCAGCATCGTAGCCATCTTGTGTGAAAAGCCAGACTTCACCTTCGGCATTATGGCTGTAGTCCAGATATTTAGTTGGCTGATCCTGCTCGTTAGTCCAGCGCGGGCCAGGGTGCATTATTCCTTCATTGCTGCCCGACACCATCAGCAAAATGCCCAACTGAGCCATGCCCACAAGATTCTCAGGGTCAAGTCCACCGCCAACAGGAAAATCGGAATAATCACCCTGGTAGGCCGAAAAGCTGCCGGCATATTCAGGCACCGGAATGATTAAGTTCTGACTTTTATCGGCACTGCAGTCGATCGCCTGCGGAGAGTCGCGCCCCTGATCACCGCCCGAATTACCACTATCCGCATTAGTACCGCCTGACGAACTACCACCACCACATGCCGTTAATGCCAGCGCCAACACAGATAAATACACATGCTTCACGTCGTTCTCCCTCACATTACTGATAATTATATTCTCAATGATCATCAGCCAATAAAAAACCCCGCAGGCCGAAACCTGCGGGGTTAATCACACTACAGCTTTTAATCCGCTGCGTTTTGCGTCAGAAACTCAGCCAGCGGCAAATTGTGCCGTCAGTAACTTCAGTCGTTTCTGCTGCATTTTTAATGAGTATTCCAGCTCTTTGTAACGAGTAT
Organism: Thalassolituus hydrocarboniclasticus; assembly: GCF_025345565.1. Classification (NCBI taxonomy): domain Bacteria; kingdom Pseudomonadati; phylum Pseudomonadota; class Gammaproteobacteria; order Oceanospirillales; family Oceanospirillaceae; genus Thalassolituus; species Thalassolituus hydrocarboniclasticus. The sequence continues at coordinate 2,377,023 of NZ_CP054475.1, forward strand.
GCAGAGCTGCCTTCTCCCATTTTTCCTGCAGATGGCGACGGGTTTCCTGATACTTTTCTGATTGCAGTTCAGTCCATTCGGCCAGCATCACTTTAAATTCTTCGTATTCTTTTTCCAGCAGGTGCGACCATTTGTCAGAGTTTTTCGATTTGGCCAGACGCTCCTGAGCACGTTTAAACTGCATTTTCAGTTTGGCACGCTGAATTTTAAAATCCGGAACGACACGCAGATTTCTCGCCAGCCCCAGCATAGAGCAGCTTTTGATCAGCCATTTTGTCGGGTCCCACTGCCACCATTTGATGCCATTACGGTAATCGGTCTGAAAAATATGGTGATAGTTGTGATAGCCCTCACCAAAAGTCAGAAAGGCAAAGAAATGATTATCGCGGGCCGTGTTTTCATCGGTGTATGGCTGTGAGCCCCACTTGTGCGCGATGGAATTGATAAAGAAGGTAAAGTGATGCGTGGTCACAATGCGCAGTACGCCGGCCAACAGGATCATGCCCCAAAGGTCATCGAACATCAGACCCAAAGCAACCGGAATACCAATATTCATCCCCACTGCAATTGGCACGTAGTACTTGTACTGCCACATCACGATCGGGTCTTTCATCAGGTTTTTAACATTATCGAAATTCACTTCGCCGCTTTTATATTGGCGAACCATCCAGCCCATATGGGAAAACCACAAACCGCGCTTAGCCGAATAAGGGTCCAGATCCACATCATCGACATGACGGTGATGCACCCGGTGACCGGAACTCCAGTGCAGAATGGTATTCTGCAGTGCCATGGCGCCGAACAGCGCATACCAGAGACGCAGGCTCCAGTGGGCTTCATAAGCATTGTGTGACCACAAACGGTGATAACCGGCGGTAATCGCAAGCTCAGTCGCTGAGGTCAGCAGGATATAAAACACCACCGCGGCCAGTGTGTAGCCATAGGTTAATCCGTACCATGGCACTAACGTCAGAGCGGCCAGGCCGGTAACTGAAAACATGATGGCGGGAACCCAGTTGATCGGGGCGGTTTCTTTATTATTGGTATCGCTCATAAGGCTCTTTCTTTATGGATATACAGACAACACGGATACAGACCGGTTGTTAAATCTGCGTTACATGATACCTGATTGTCGCAATTCCGGCACGGCAGGCTGCGTAAAGGCTTGCGGTAAATCACTCTGACTGGTTACTTTTTAATCAAAACATGTAACCGAAAGGCTTTATACTGCCCATTTCTGCAGCAGAACCGGAACTGACAGTCGATTATATCGATAATGGAATAAGAGAATATCCTGAGGAAGAGGCAATATAACGACACCTGTGCGCATCACTACCCACGCCCCTTTTCATACAGACATAAAAAAACCGCGCCTGGCGCGGTTTTTTTATTCCGGCAGATTAACCGCCGAAGTCATCCAACATGATGTTCTCGGGTTCAACACCCAGACTCAGCAGCATGTTGATCACCGACTGGTTCATGATCGGAGGTCCACACATGTAGAACTCACAGTCTTCCGGCGCCGGATGGTCACGCAGATACTGTTCGTACAGCACGTTATGGATAAAGCCGGTCAGGCCTGTCCAGTTATCTTCAGGCTGCGGATCAGACATGGCCACATGCCATTCGAAGTTATCATTCTCGGCCGCCAGCTGATCGTATTCATCCTGATAGAACAGTTCACGCAATGAACGTGCACCGTACCAGAAGCTGATCTTACGCTTGGAGCCCAGACGCTTCAGCTGATCGAAGATGTGTGAACGCATCGGCGCCATACCGGCACCACCACCGATGAATACCATTTCGGCATCGGTGTCTTTGGCGAAGAATTCACCAAACGGACCGTAAACAGTGACCTTATCACCTGGCTTCAGATTGAAGACATAAGAAGACATGATGCCCGGGTTAATACCCTTGCTGCCCGGAGGTGGGGTCGCAATACGGATATTAAATTTCACCAGACCACGCTCTTCCGGATAGTTCGCCATGGAGTAAGCACGGATAGTGTCTTCTTTATTAACCGCTTTCAGATCAAAGAAGCCAAAACGTTCCCAGTCACCACGGTATTCTTCCTGAATGTCGAAATCAGAGAAATTGATTTCATACGGAGGACATTCCAGCTGAACGTAACCGCCGGCACGGAAGTCTACGTTTTCACCTTCCGGCAGCTTCAGGGTCAGTTCTTTAATAAAGGTTGCCACGTTAGGGTTGGAAACCACGGTGGTTTCCCATTTCTTAACGCCGAACACTTCTTCCGGAACTTCAATCACCATGTCCTGCTTAACCGGTGCCTGACAAGACAGACGCCAGCCTTCGCGGGCCTCACCCTTGGTAAAGTGGGACTCTTCCGTTGGCAGCATTTCGCCGCCACCGCTTTTAATCACACACTTACACTGGGCACAGGTACCACCACCACCACAGGCAGAGGACAGGAAAATGTTATTGGCAGCCAGGGTTTGCAGCAGCTTGCCACCGGCTTCCGTTTCAATGGTTTTCTCGCCATTGATCAGAATTTTTACGTTACCAGAGCTGACCAGCTTGGCACGGGCGCCGAGAATGATGAATACCAGTGACAGTACAATCACGGTAAACATCACAACGCCGAGGATGATTTCAATATTCAAAATACCGACTCCTTACAGCGACACGCCAGAGAATGACATAAAGCCCAGCGACATCAGACCAACGGTCATAAAGGTAATGCCCAGTCCCTGCAGACCTGCAGGCACATCACTGTACTTCAGCTTTTCGCGGATACCGGCCAGAGCAGTGATCGCCAGAGCCCAGCCCAGACCAGCACCAACACCGTATACCGCACTCTCACCAAAGGTGTAGTCACGCTCAACCATAAACAGTACCGCACCCATGATCGCGCAGTTAACGGTGATCAGTGGCAGGAACACGCCCAGCGCGTTGTACAGGGACGGAACGTACTTATCGAGTACCATTTCCAGAATCTGCACCATCGCAGCAATTACGCCGATGTAGGTCAGCAGGCCCAGGAAGCTCAGATCCACAGTAGCGAAATCCGGGCTGATCCAGGTCAGTGCGCCTTCTTTCAGCAGCAGACCGTAAATCAGGTTGTTAACCGGTACAGTGATCGCCAGTACCACAATAACCGCTACACCCAGACCAATAGCCGTCTGAATTTTTTTCGAAATCGCCAGGAAGGTACACATGCCGAGGAAGAAGGCTAACGCCATGTTCTCAACAAAGACCGCCTTAACGAACAGACTGATATAGTGTTCCATTAATGGCCTCCGGAATGCTCAGTGTTAGGCAGAATTTTGAACTCTGCGGTTTCCACCTGATCTTTCTTCCAGGTACGCAGTACCCAGATAAACAGACCGATAATGAAAAACGCTGACGGTGGCAGCAGCAGCAGACCGTTGGACTGATACCAGCCGCCATCCTGAATCAGCGGAAGAATTTCGAAGCCCAGCAGTTTACCGGCACCAAAGAGTTCACGAATGGTACCAACAGTGATCAGTACGACGGAGTAGCCCAGACCGTTACCGATACCATCAAAGAAGCTCAGCACCGGACCATTTTTCATGGCAAAGGCTTCAGCGCGACCCATTACGATACAGTTGGTGATAATCAGACCAACGAATACCGACAGCTGCTTACTGATGTCATAGGCATACGCCTTCAGAATCTGGTCCACCACAATAACCAGCGAGGCAATAATGATCATCTGCACGATGATACGGATATTGTTCGGAATATGGTTACGGATCAGGGCGATACCAAAGTTCGAAAATGCGGTTACCGAGGTCAGTGCAATACACATTACCAGCGTAACCTGCAGACTGGTGGTTACTGCCAGCGCAGAACACACACCCAGAATCTGCACAGCAATCGGGTTTTTATTAAACAACGGGTCCAGCAGGACATTTTTCATATCAGACATATTAAGCCCCCTGTCCTTTCAATTGAGTCAGCAGCTTGCCGAACGCCATATCGCCAACCCAGAATTTCACCAGATTATCGACACCGCGACTGGTCAGAGTCGCACCGGACAGACCATCAACCTGGTTCAGGTTGCCTTCGGCCGCACTGCCTTTCACAACGGTGATAGCCAGTTCGCCTTTGGCGTTATGCAGTTTTTTACCAATCCACATGCCTTTCCATTTTGGATTGTCGACTTCACCGCCCAGACCAGGAGTTTCTGCGTGAGCGTAGAAACCGAGACCAGCGATGGTTTCCATATCGCCCTCAAGAGCGATAAAGCCATACAGGGTCGACCACAGACCGTAGCCATGAACCGGCAGAACCAGAGTTTCGATCGCGCCGTCTTTCTCAATCATGTAAACCGCAGCGAACTTTTCCAGACGCTTGATGCTGGCCTTGTCTTCTGCACCAGACAGCTTGCGCGACAGCGCAGGCAGTTTGGAAGACTTACGCTGATCGAAATTTTCCGGATTCAGGTTAGCGGCACGGATCTCATCCAGTTCAGCGTCAGTCGCAAAACGACCGGCTTCCAGATTCACAATACGGGTTGTGACCTGTTTGAACTGCTCTGCAACGGGAACATCAGCCTGATACAGGCCAGCCGCCTGCAGTACTGCTGCTTTCTTGTCGTTAGCTTTGTTTTCATTCTGCTTCTGACGCAGTCCGACCGCAGCACCGGCTACGATAACGGAACACACCAGACACAGCAGAATGGCGACCAGCAGGGTCTTCTGAATGCTGTCATTATTGGCTGACACGGGCAGTCCTCCGCTTAATATTTGCCTGAACCACGAAGTGGTCAATCAAAGGTGCAAACAGGTTGGCAAACAGAATCGCCAGCATCATGCCTTCCGGGAATGCCGGGTTAACCACACGGATCATCACCACCATAAAGCCGATCAGGGCACCAAAGAACCACTTACCTTTATTGGTCATAGAAGCCGATACCGGGTCGGTCGCCATAAAGATCATACCGAAGGCAAAACCACCCAGAACCAGATGCCAGTACCATGGCAGCGCAAACATCGGGTTGGTATCAGAACCAACAGCGTTCAGCAGCAGCGTGGTAGCAACCATACCGATCATCACACCGGCCACGATACGCGCAGAGGCAATACCCATCACCAGCAGAACAGCACCACCAATGAAAATCGCCAGTGTACTGGTTTCACCCATAGAGCCCTGAATCGTACCGATGAAGGCATCCATCCAGCTGACGCCGTTGTCGATGATGCTCTGCACACCACCTTCGGCAGCGTTACTCAGAGCGGTCGCACCGCTGAAACCATCGGCTGCAGTCCATACCGCGTTACCGGACATGTTGGCCGGGTAGGCAAAGAACAGGAAAGCACGACCAGTCAGCGCCGGGTTCAGGAAGTTTTTACCGGTACCACCGAAAATTTCCTTACCAATCACCACACCAAAGGTAATACCCAGTGCAACCTGCCACAGCGGAATGCTTGGCGGCAGCGTCAGGGCAAAGAGTACGGAAGTTACGAAGAAACCTTCGTTCACTTCATGGCGGCGAATAGTGGCAAACAGCACTTCCCAGAAGCCACCCACAATAAAGGTAACGGCATACACAGGAAGGAAGTAGGCAGCACCAAAGACAAAGTTGTCCCAGATACTGGCGGCGTTATGAGCGCTGCCACCCAGCAGGGCGATCAGCATTTCACGCCAGCCTTCAATCGCAGTACCGGTTCCGGCTGCCAGAGCTTCGTTAGCCTGCAGACCGATGTTGTACATACCAAAGAACATGGCCGGGAAAGTACACAACCACACAGTGATCATGATGCGCTTCAGGTCGATACCATCACGCACGTGAGCCGTGTTGTTGGTCACGTTTGGTGGTGAATAAAGACCAGTGTCTACCGCTTCATACAGCGGATACATTTTTTCAAACTTGCCACCCTTTTCAAACTTGGGTGCCAGGCTGTCGAGCATACTACGCAAGCCCATGATTAACCCTCCGCCTGAATTCGGGTGAGATTTTTCCGCAGAATCGGACCGTATTCATATTTGCCCGGGCAAACAAAGCTGCACAGAGCCAGGTCTTCTTCATCCAGTTCCAGAGCGCCCAGATTGATGGCGGTATCCATATCTTCAACGATCAGCGCACGCAGCAGCTGGGTTGGCAGGATATCCAGCGGCATGATTTTCTCATACGCGCCCACCGGTACCATTGCACGCTCAGAACCATTGGTCGTGGTGGTGAAGGCAAAGGTTTTCTTCAGCAGTTTGGACAGGTAGATAGGCATTACCGAGAAGCGGTTAGCACCCGGAGTCAGGTAATGCAGCATCGGACGTTCACGCCCTTCGCGCAGTACAGAAACCTGATTGTGGTAACGACCCAGGAACTGGCTTTCGCCAGTGGCGGTACGGCCACCAAATACAGAACCGGAAATAAGGCGGTTCTCGCCATCGGCCAGCTCACCTTCAGTCAGCTGTGCCAGGCTGGCACCGACCTGAGTGCGGACCAGACGTGGTTGCTTAACCTGAGGACCGGCCAGAGAGATTACACGGTCAGTAAACAGTTTACCGGTGGTAAACAGCTGGCCCACAGCAATCACATCCTGGTAACCAATGCTCCACACCACACGCTCTGCACTCACGGCAAACAGGGTATGAATATGAGTACCGGTCAGACCAGCCGGATGCGGACCAGCAAATTCTTCAGTGGTTTCAACACCAGCAGTCGGGATATTGGCTCCCGGCGCCTTGCAGACAAACAACGGACCTTCGGTCAGTTGCTTCAGCACGGTCAGACCGTTTTTAAAGGCTTCAGCCTGCTCGTTGATAAAGAGTTCCGGATTCGCCGCCAGCGGATTGGTATCCATGGCATTGACGAAAATCGCCTGTGCACGGGAGCCCGGCGCCGGAACTCGGGAAAACGGACGGGTACGCAGTGCCGTCCACAGTCCGGAATTCACCAGATTAGCCTGAACATCATCAGCAGACAGCGACGACAGTTGCTGCGGCGCATAACTCTGGAAGGTTTCTTCATCCGTGCCATCGACATCGATGACAATGGACTGGAATACCCGACGCTCACCACGGTTAATGGCTTTCACCACACCGGCAGCAGGAGCTGTGTACTGAACACCTTCGGTTTTTTTATCGGTGAATAACACCTGGCCTTTCTTGACTCGATCACCTTCCTGTACGGCCATCGTTGGTTTCATACCAACGTAATCTGCTCCGAGTACAGCTACTTGCGTAACGGCACGCCCTGCAGAAATGACTTGTTCAGGAGTTCCGGTGATTGGTAAGTCGAGACCCTTCCTGATATTGATCATACGCCTCGCCTAATCACTGTTGCTTCCAAGGTCATTGCTTCCGGCGTGCAACAAAAGACGCACAACACTCCCTCTCATCAAGATTGCGGTACGTTCAGATGCTTTTTGCACAGGAAACAAGTACTTGGACTCATTTTCCAAGTTAAAAATCGCGCTAAGTATAATGACCGCTAACGGATTAATCCACCGGTCATCCCGGCAATTGACTACCCCTTTTGGCTTATTCGTACCAGCAGCCCAAAACTGGTTAAAGCTTAGCCAATAAGCCAATAAAAAAAAGCCGCTGCAGAGGCAGCGGCTTTTTTATGGAGCATTTAACATCCAATCCGGCTAAAGCTGGCTTACACCACTTTAGGGAAAGTCGGATACTCAACGCCACACACCTGCTGAGCAATACGCACAACCTGACGGCTGTAGCCGTACTCGTTGTCGTACCACACATACAGGTTAACGTGGTTACCGTTAACGATGGTTGCTTTGGCATCCACGATACCGGCATGGCTGTTACCCACGAAGTCGGTAGATACCACTTCAGGAGAGTTCACCCAGTCGATCTGTTTCTGCACTGCAGAGTGCAGAGACTGTTCACGCAGGTAGTTGTTCAGCTCTTCGACCGTGGTTTCTTTCTTCAGGTTCAGAGACAGAATCGCCATAGAAACGTTTGGCGTCGGAACACGGATAGCATTACCGGTCAGCTTGCCTTTCAGGGCAGGCAGCGCCTTGGCAACGGCTTTCGCAGCGCCGGTTTCGGTAATAACCATGTTCAGTGGTGCAGAACGGCCACGACGGTCACCGCTGTGGTAGTTGTCGATCAGGTTCTGGTCATTGGTGTAGGAGTGAACGGTTTCAACGTGACCGCTGTTGATGCCATAAGCATCATCCATCACTTTCAGTACCGGAGTAATGGCATTGGTGGTACAGGAAGCAGCAGACAGAATTTTGTCAGACTCTTCGATATCACCGTGGTTAATGCCGTATACGATGTTTTTCAGATCGCCTTTACCAGGTGCAGTCAGCAGTACACGGGCAGTACCTTTAGCCTGCAGATGCTGAGCCAGGCCAGCTTCGTCACGCCATACACCAGTGTTATCGATAACCAGCGCGTTTTTGATGCCGTACTGGGTGTAATCGATTTCAGCCGGGTTGCCAGCGTAAATGATTTTGATGAAGTTACCGTTGGCGATCAGCGCTTCGTTTTCTGCATCCACGGTCAGGGTGCCACGGAAAGTACCGTGTACAGAATCACGACGCAGCAGAGAAGCACGCTTCACCAGGTCATCGCCTTTACCGCGACGAACAACAATAGCGCGCAGACGCAGACCACGGCCGCCACCGGATTTTTCAATCAGGATACGGGCCAGCAGACGACCGATACGGCCAAAACCGTACAGAACCACATCACGGTTCTCTCCATCCGGCAGATCTTTGCCGATCACATCAGCCAGTTCGTCCTGCAGGAAGGTATTCAGATCACGGCCATTGCCTTCAGCGCGGAATTTAACCGCCAGCTTGCCGATATCGACATGGGCACGGCCCACATCCAGTTCGCTCAGCGCAGCCAGAACCGGGAAAGTGTCGTGTACAGACAGTTCCTGCTTTTCCATATGACGCACAAAACGGTGCGCTTTCAGCAGATCGATAACAGAACGGTTAATAACAGGACGTCCATAGATGGAAGTCACAACGTTCTTCTTGCGGTACATAGTACCAACCAGAGGAATCATAGATTCGGCGATGGCTTCACGGTCCATCCAGTCCTGCAAACAGGCTTCGCGCATGTCTTGGCTCACGGGTTCACCTTCCGTAAAAATCAGTGGGCAAATTCGGGGCGCATATTATGCCTGTATGTCAGACAATGCACAAACCTGAGCGCATTTCGCGGCGGCGACCATTATGCAGAGGTTCCTTAACAGCCCCCTGCCCTTTGGTTACACTAGCGCGCTTATTTTCTGACTGCCTGAGGAACCTGAATGGTCAGCCCATTCCATCCGGAACTGCCCGCCAAAGCTGCCGAACGGCGCTTCTGGGGAAATCTGCATGGCGCCAGCCAGGCTCTGGCCATTGCCAGTGCAGCCAGCCAGCAACAGGGGCTGACGCTGGTGATCAGTGCCGATCCGGCCAGTGCGTTACGGCTGGAAGAAGAAATCCGCTTTTTTGCCAGCGACCTGACCGTACTGCATTTCCCCGACTGGGAAATTCTGCCGTACGATGTGTTCTCGCCGCATCAGGACATCGTCTCCCAGCGGATCGCCACCTTAAGCCGCCTGCACGACCTGACACAGGGCGTGCTGATTCTGCCGGTCACTACCCTGCTGCACCGTCTGCCGCCGGCCAGCTTTTATCAGGGCCAGAGTTTTGCACTAGATATTGGCCAGACCTTTAATGTCGACAACACCCGCCTGCAACTTGAGTCGGCCGGTTACCATTGTGTCGACACCGTTTACGAGCATGGCGAATTTGCCGTACGCGGTTCGATTATCGACATCTTTCCGATGGGTCAGGACACCCCCTTCCGCATCGAATTATTCGATGACGAGATCGAAACCCTGCGTACCTTCGATCCGGAAACCCAGCGCACACTGGATAAAGTGGAGTCCATCCGCATTCTGCCGGCGCGTGAATTTCCGCTGAATACCGGTGCCATCCGCACCTTTAAAACCCGCTGGTTTGATTTTTTTGAGCACGACCCGAAAGCCTGCCCGGTGTACACCGACGTTTCTCAGGGCATTGCGCCGGCCGGTATCGAATATTATCTGCCGCTGTTTTTCAGTGAGGACCTGGCCAGCTTTCTCGACTATTTGCCACGTAAAACCCTGGTGATTCACGATGCCCGGCTCGAGCAGGCAACCAACCAGTTCCGTAAAGACGCCGAACAGCGCTACGAAAGCCGCCGCTACGACCGCCTGCGTCCGGTACTGTCACCGTCACAATTGTTTTTATCCGCCGAGCAGTTATTTTCCGGTCTGAACGAATTCCCGCGTATTCAGTGGCAGGCCGATGCACCTCCGGAACGCGCCGGCAGCCAGCACTTTAATACGCAGGTGTTAAGCGACATCAGCGTCGATTCCCGTCTTGAGCAACCGCTGCAGCGCCTGCAGACCTGGCTGACAGACAACAAAGATCAGCGCGTGCTGTTCTGCGCCGAATCTGCCGGTCGCCGTGAAGCATTAAAAGAATTACTCGGCCGCATTCAGCTGCGGCCGAAAGATCAGGACGGCTGGACTGACTTTATTACCGGCAGCGAGCCGCTGGGATTAATTGTTGGCCCGCTTGATGATGGCGTCACCGTCAGCGACGGCCAGCAAACGCTGAGCATCATTACCGAAAATCAGTTATTCGGTCAGCGCATCCGCCAGACCCGCCGCCGCAGTAAACAGAAAACCGATTCTGAACTGGTGATCCGCGATCTGTCAGAGCTGCAACCCGGCGCGCCGGTGGTGCACCTCGATCACGGCGTTGGTCGCTATCAGGGCTTACAGACACTGGAAGCCGGCGGTCAGGTGAATGAATTTCTGGTGCTGGAATACGCCGGTAACGCCAAACTGTACGTGCCGGTTTCTGCCCTGCATTTAATTGCCCGCTACGGTGGCGCCGAACAGGGTGCGGCACCTCTGAATAAACTCGGCACCGATAAATGGGCGCAGGCGAAACGTAAAGCCGCCGAAAAAATCCGCGATACTGCCGCCGAACTGCTGGATATTTATGCCCGCCGTGAAGCGCGTAAGGGCTTCGCCTTCAGCGGCCCGGATGAAGAGTACGAGCGTTTTTCCGCCGGTTTCCCGTTTGAGGAAACCCCGGATCAGCAGGCCGCCATCGATGCCGTCATTAACGATATGTGCTCGCCACGCCCCATGGACCGTCTGGTCTGTGGTGACGTTGGTTTTGGTAAAACCGAAGTCGCCATGCGCGCAGCTTTTATGGCGGTGCAGAGCGACAAACAGGTGGCTGTGTTAGTGCCCACCACCCTGCTGGCGCAGCAGCATTATCAGAATTTTGCCGACCGCTTTGCCGAATGGCCGGTGAAGGTCGACGTACTGTCGCGCTTTAATTCCGCCAAAGAAACCCAGGCTGCCCTCGACCGTATGCTCGAAGGCAAAACCGATATTGTTGTCGGCACCCATAAACTGCTGCAGAAAGATGTGAAATTCGATCATCTGGGCCTGCTGATTATCGACGAAGAACACCGCTTTGGTGTGCAGCAGAAAGAGCGCATTAAAGCCCTGCGTGCCGAAGTAGATATTCTGACCCTCACCGCCACGCCGATTCCGCGTACATTAAATATGGCCATGGCCAGCATCCGCGATTTGTCCATTATCGCCACACCGCCGGCCAAGCGCTTAAGCGTAAAAACCTTTGTGCGCCAGCATGACGAACCGACCATTAAAGAAGCGGTTCTGCGTGAAATTCTGCGCGGCGGTCAAGTGTATTACCTGCACAACGAAGTTAAAAGCATCGAGAAAACCGCCCGCGAATTAAGCGAAGCCATTCCCGAAGCACGCGTGGTGGTCGCACACGGCCAGATGTCCGAACGCGAGCTGGAACGGGTGATGGGCGATTTTTATCACAAGCGCTTTAACGTGCTGGTGTGTACCACCATTATTGAAACCGGTATCGACGTGCCGTCGGCCAACACCATTATTATTGAGCGCGCCGATAAATTCGGCCTTGCCCAGCTGCACCAGCTGCGTGGCCGCGTCGGTCGTTCGCACCATCAGGCCTACGCTTACCTGCTGACTCCGCCGCCGAAAACCCTGACCAAAGACGCCGAAAAACGCCTCGAAGCCATTTCGGCCGCGCAGGATCTGGGCGCCGGCTTTATGCTCGCCACCCACGATCTGGAAATCCGCGGCGCCGGTGAGCTGCTCGGTGAAGAACAGAGCGGCCAGATCGAAACCATCGGTTTTACCCTGTATATGGAAATGCTGGAACAGGCCGTAAAAGCCATGAAATCCGGTAAAACCCCATCCGCGGATCTGTCACTGAATCAGGGCGCGGAAGTAAATCTGCACATTCCGGCACTGATTCCGCAGGATTATCTGCCCGACGTTAACAGCCGCCTGACACTGTACAAGCGCATTGCCAGCGCGCGCGACGACAATGAGCTGAAAGAACTGCAGGTAGAAATGATCGACCGTTTCGGCCTGTTGCCGGATGCCGTCAAAAACCTGTTCCGTCAGACCTCATTAAAACTGAAACTGACCCCCCTCGGTATTGCCAAGCTGGATGCCGGCGAGCAAAGTGGCCGCATTGAATTTGCCGCCGAAACCAATATCAACCCTTTCGTACTGGTAAAACTGGTGCAAAGCAAATCCGGCACCTTCAAACTCGAAGGTGGTCATACCTTGCGTTTCAACCTCAACATGACCAGTATCGATCAGCGCTTTAACCAGATCGATCTGGTATTAACCGAATTACAAAAGGACCCTAATCTGTGAGCCAGCTGTTTTGCCGTGCCTTTCTGCTTCTGTGCTCTGTTGCCCTGCCCTTATCGGCCAGTGCCGCGCCCTGGTATCGTGTAGAAATGATCCTGGTCGCCTACGAAGACGAAAGCCTGATTGATCAGGAACTCTGGCCTGAAGTGCTGGAAACCAGCGCCAGCGAGGACAATGAATCCGGCAGTTTACAGACCGAAGCGGATACGGCACCCGACTACACCTGGTGGCTGAGTCCGGCCCGCTACCAGCAACTGCATAATGCATTATTTGCAGGCTTTGGTTTTGCCCGCATCCCGAAAGCGGAATGGCCTGCCCCTTTGCAGCCATTGGCCGAACTGAAAATGGCCAATGAAGCCGAACGCATTAATAAGCGCAGTGATATGAAAGTGATCTGGCATCAGGCCTGGGTGGAACCCATTCAGGAAGAAGGCCAGGCGATCCGCCACAACCTGAATGTACGCCTGCAGGACAAACTGGATATTCAGCTGACCGGTAGCTTTGAGCTGCACCGCAGCCGTTACCTGCATATCAATACCGATTTACAGGTACAGCAATACGAAATCCACGAACCGGCCGAACTGAGTGCGCTGACCTTACCCGCCAGCGATAACCGCGCCGATTACCGCAGCGATCTGCTGGCCCAGACGGATATGGAAGCGTCCATGGCGGTTGATTTACCAGCCCCTATCCGCGCCGCACGGGTACAACAGAGCCGCCGTATGCGCAGTAACGAGCTGCACTACATTGATCACCCGATGCTCGGCATTGTGCTGAAAATTATTCCCGTTGAACGTGCAGAAGACCTTTAAGCCGACCATGAAAATCCGCTCCTTTATCGCTTGCAGCCTGGATGGTTTTATTGCCCGGCCGGATGGTGCACTCGACTGGCTGGAAAATCCGGCCTTTACCATCGCAGAAGAAGATTTCGGCTATGCGCAATTTATGGCCGGCACCAGCTGTCTGGTAATGGGGCGTAATACGTTCGAAAAAGTCCTCACCTTTGGTGAATGGCCCTATGAGGGCACACGCGTGATTGTGCTCAGCCAATCGCTTAAAACCCTGCCGGAAACACACCGGGATAAAGCAGAATTAAGTGCCGAGTCACCACTGACCTTAACCGAGCGTCTGCAGCGCGAAGGCGAAGACTCACTCTATATTGATGGCGGCCGCCTGATTCAGTCGTTTCTGCGCACCGGATTGCTCAACGAGCTGATCGTGACCCGTGTTCCGCTGCTGCTGGGCCGCGGGATTCCGTTATTCGGCGAACTGAACGGTGATATCCTGCTACACCTGCTTGCCAATAAAAGCTACGCCAATGGTTTTGTGCAGAGTCATTACCGTATCGGTTGAGGCCCACTGATATAAGAAATACCAAATAAAAAAGCCCGGAAATTCCGGGCTTTTTTGTCTATCGGCTTCAGCAAAAAGGTTATTTAAACCCGCTTCAGCGTCGCCGCCAGCAAATCACGCACCTGCTGCATACCGCCACTTAATACTGCGCGGATTTCATCCATGGTAATTTCGCCTTCGCTTTTACCGGCCGCGGGGTTAACCACCAGACAGATACTCGCATAAGGAATACCCAGTTCACGCGCCAGAGCGGCTTCCGGCATACCGGTCATTCCCACCAGATCACAACCGTCTTTTTCCAGTCGGTTAATCTCAGCGATGGTTTCCAGACGCGGGCCCTGAGTCGCAGCGTACACGCCAAAATCACACACCGGCAAAGCAATATCGGCGGCGGCAGAAATTAAAGCCTGACGCAGATTTTCATCGTAGGGATGCGTCAGGTCGATATGATCCAGCGGACGGAATTCACCATCAAAAAAGGTACCCTCACGCCCCCAGGTGTAATCAACCACCTGATGCGGAACCGAAATTGCACCGGATTGCATGGCCGGATGAATACCACCGACAGCATTTACCGCAATAATAGCCTCTGCCCCCTGCTCCTGCAGCGCCAGTAAATTTGCACGGTAATTAATTTTATGCGGCGGTACAGCATGCGGGTGTCCGTGGCGCGCTAAAAACAGTACGGTTTTATCATTCCAGCGACCTTCCTGAACCGCTGATGAAGGCTGACCCAGCGCCGTGCTCACATCATGGCTGGCGGTAATTTCCGGACCTTCGAGTTGGGTTAAACCGGTGCCACCAATAATGGCTATTTTGTTAATGCTCATATCATTCCAACGTTTTCAGACGGCGTTTTTAAAGGCACCGTTATTCATTATTCAGCGCAGCTTTTCCAGCTGCAGCAAGATCGCCGAGCGGCGTTCGGCCAGCATGTTCTCTGAAATATCACCTGCTGCTCCCTGCAACCCGCCTACCGAACCCTGTAGCTCTTCCGAGGTCCCTTGCAATCCGGTAAGGCTCAGCGTCTGCCAGCCCGGCTGTTGTAATTGTTCACGTACAGTAAGGATGACTTGCTGCGCGGCCGGGCGGTCATTACACACCAGCAGCGCATTGGCACCGGCACGCATGGCACAGCCGGCACGTTCGGCGTAACTGCCAACACTGGCCGCACCGGCCATGGATAAATCATCACTGAAAATCACACCATTAAACTGCAGCTCGGTGCGCAGAATATTCTGCAGCCAGTGCGCAGAAAAACCGGCGGTATTGTCACTGTCGACCGCCGGATAAATCACGTGGGCGGGCATAATACCGCTTAACAGCCCCATCGACATCAGCACATGAAAAGGCTCGATATCGTTATTCAGTTCAATGCGCGAACGAGTGTCCACCGGCAGCGCCAGATGCGAGTCTGCGGCAATGGCACCGTGACCGGGAAAATGCTTGCCTACCGCCAGCATGCCGGCCTCATTCATACCACGCACAAAGGCGGAAGCCAGCGCAATAACGGTCGCTGCATCATGAGCAAAGGCACGATCGCCAATCACCTGCGACACATCGGTTTCAATATCCAGCACCGGCGCAAAGCTCAGATGCACCCCCTGCTGACGCAGCTCGGCGGCCATCAGCCAGCCCAGTTCATGGGCCAGGGTCAGCGCTTCTGTGCTGTTGTGCTGATATTCTTTTTCCAGAGCCAGCATTGGCGGCAGACGGGTAAAGCCTTCACGGAAACGCTGTACGCGACCGCCTTCCTGATCCACGCACAATAATAAATCCGGGCGCAGGCTGAGAATATCGCCGGTCAGAGCCTTTAACTGCTGTGGCGACTGATAATTACGCGCGAAAAAAATTAACCCGCAGATTTCCGGCTGCAATAAAAATTCACGGTCGGCAGCGGTTAATTCTGTACCTTCAATATCGGCAACCACACCGATACGCTGGTTCAGATTCTGTATTACAGATTGCGGCATGGAATCCTCGAAAAACTGTGTGGCTGAATCCACACCGGCGTACCGGCACTGACCAGTTCAAATAATTCAGCAATATCACTGTTACGCATACGGATACAGCCATGAGACAGTGGCTGGCCCATAGGTTCAGAATCCGGCGTGCCATGGATATAAATATAACGGCGCATGGAATCGACATTGCCCATACGGTTGACGCCGACTTCCAGTCCCTGCAGCCAAAGAATGCGGGTTAAAATCCAGTCGCGCTGTGGTTGCTGTAGCGCCAGTTCAGGCGAATACATTTCACCGGTCGGGCGCCGGCCAACGAATACGGTGTTCAGTGGCAAACCGGCACCAATAGCCGCACGGACACGGTGCCAGCCACGGGGGGTACAACCGGAATTTTCCTGCTCACCGGCACCATTAAGCGCCGTGGAAACCGGATACAGGTGGCAGATACCGGCGCTCGACACGCGCAGTACCTGATCGGCAATAGAAACTTCTATTAATGTTTGCGGTAACGCAGATTGCGCAGCCGTGGGCGCCATAGCAAAGGCCTGTTGGTAAAAAGCGAAAAACGGAAAGCCCGGCTCCGCTCAACCAGCCTGATGCGGAGCGTTAAGACCGGATGCGAGGAAAGGTATCAATTTATCAACAACCTGCGCAATATCCGATCCCTTACCCAGATCGTGTTCTGCCATCGCCGTCAGTGAATCGGCCCCCGACAACGTAAACACCGTCGCCCCCAGCATAAAGTGAATACGCCAGAAACGGTCTTCATCGGAAAGCTCAGGCGTCGCCGCCGTCACCAGACGCATAAAGGCTTTAAACACCGGACCGTATTCTTTCTGCAGAAAACGGCGTAAATGCCCCTGCCCCTGGGTGTAAGCCAGCCCCAGCAGACGCATAAAGATCCCCAGACGACGCGGACTGTCATGCCCGGCACGCAGCGCCGTCTGCGACAGCAGCATTAATATGCCGGGTAATTCCGGCACCTTGCCATCCAGCCGCGCCTGTACGGCGTCCAGCTCACGCTCCAGATCTTCGCAGAATGGCGTCAGGAAACGGGCAAACACCGCCTGAATCAACGCTTTCTTAGAGCCAAAATGATAATTCACCGCCGCCAGATTCACTCCGGCCTTGGTGGTGATATTCCGCAATGAGGTCTCGGCAAAGCCACGCTCCGAAAACAACTCCTCTGCCGCATTCAGGATACTTTTAACCGTATCTTTCTGTGCCATAACCCTGCATCTGCCCTATCACGCTGTCGCGGCTTTATTGCCATCGCCGACAGTACAAAACAACTGTTTCAAACATACGTTTAAAACGAGATTTAGGCAACCCCATATACGGCCAAAGGCTAAAAGCCTCATACCATCATCCGGGCCGGTGCAGCAGCAATGCATCCACAGCAATCCACAGACCTCTGACAACAGGGGTTTACACTGGATAAAATACTGTATACATTTACACCATACTGTATGGATCAACAGACTGGATAAGCATCATGATCAAGCTCACGGCACGACAACAGCAGGTTCTGGATTTCATCCGCTCCTCACTGGAAGATACAGGGTTTCCGCCCACCCGCGCCGAAATCGCTGCCGAGCTGGGCTTTAAATCGCCTAACGCCGCAGAGGAACACTTGAAGGCGCTGGCACGTAAAGGTGCGATTGAGATTATGCCCGGCGCTTCCCGCGGCCTGCGCATTGTTGAAGAGCAGAACCCGGGTCTGCCGATCGTTGGCCGTGTAGCCGCCGGTGAGCCCATCCTGGCTCAGGAACACATCGCCGATTACTGCGAGATTCCACCCAGCTTCTTCCGCCCTTCTGCCGACTTCCTGCTGGAAGTTCATGGCGACAGCATGAAGAACATCGGCATTCTCGACGGCGACTACATTGCGGTGCACAAGGCCGAAACCGCCCGTAATGGCGAAATCATTGTTGCCCGCGTCGATAACGAAGTAACGGTCAAGCGCTACGAGAAGAAGCGTAATCAGGTGATTCTGCACCCGGAAAATGACGACTTTAAGCCGATTGAAGTTGATCTGCGGGAAACGGAATTTGCCGTTGAAGGTTTATACGTCGGCGTTGTACGCCGCAGCTAACAGCAACTGTTCACAGGTTCGGGGTGATTGTTATGCGTCAGTTATTACTCGGAATGGAAGAAGCCGGCTTATCTCTCAGCAGCCAGCAACCAGGCAGGATGGCCAGAGTCAGCACCAGTGCGCTGCGCGGCAGTCTGACCGAGGTCATCGTCAGTGAAGGCGGTGCCATTCAGCCCATGCATTTGTTGCCGATGCTGGCACAGTGCAATGCGCACAAGCGCTGGCTGATGTGGCTGAGCCCGCACCGTCCGATGAATAAAAGCTGGCTGGAAAGCATGGGCCTGCAGCATTCGCCGGTGATTCATCTCGATCTGTGCAATGACACCCAACTGGCCCTGTGCAGCAAAGTTCTGGCGGCCGGCAACAGCCATATGATTGTTGAATGGCAGGGAGAACTGAGCAACCACGAACGGCAGATCATCCGCCAGCAGGCCGACCAGAGCGGCAGCCATGTGGTGCTGATTCAGCGCCGTCCCTGAAGTGCAGCAAACGACGAACACAAAAAAGCCCTGATTTTTATCAGGGCTTTTTTGTGTTTTCAGCACAATTTCATACGCACAACGGTGGGCGATTCAATACCGCCAGACACCATTCAGTGCAGTCGCTGCTGATACTCAGGGGTGTCAAAGTCTTCGCGCTCAACTTCCATACCGGAAAGCTCGCCGACTTTACGCACTCCGGCTTCCAGCATCACCCGCGCAACATCCATATGATGCGCCTGCAGGCTGGCCTTGGCATCTTCGGAAAAATGAATACACACCAGTGCATCGCTGTCCTGATCGTCAGCACGACGCAGGGCGATATCACCATTGGAAAGTTCTACGATTTCAAAAAAGCGCGCCATAACCGCCTCTCAAAACTGGGCGCGGGAGTGTATCACAGGATGTTTTCAATAGCTTGAACGACACACAGAACCGTTAGTAATAAAAAGTAAACGGCTCTGCATAAATGCACTCAGCAAGGCATCAGCTTTCCTGACGATTGGCGCGCTGAGCTTCAATCAGGCGGGTCAGATCCTGCAGCCAACCGGCAACCGGCGACTGCTGCGTCGCCACCAGCGCAATTCTGCCCGGAGCCTCAACCGTCTGCACCGCCGCTGCCGGCTGATTCATTCCGGCCGGACGTCCCTGAGCATCTGCCGCCGCCAGCATCTGCGCCAGCCAGGAAAAGCCGTTCTCCGCCAGATGCTTAAGCTCGCGCATTTCGCCGGTGATCAGCGGCGTATTCTGCAGCAGTGATTCCAGAGAGCTGACAGGCTGACGATACGCCACCATATCCCCCAACTCTGCCAGATAAGACAGCCAGGCATCGCGCAGCTGATACAGTGCACTCTCTTCCAGAGCCTGCTGCAAAGCAGGCGCAGCCGACTGCAGCGCTGCCAGCTGCTCCAGCAATAAACGGCACTGATAGAGTTTCTGATTGGTAAAGCCAATCCACTGCGACATAGCCTGCTCCGGCGGAAGGTTGAGATTAAAAGTCGATGGTCAGACCGAAGTGAGCACCATCGCCCAGCTCGTAACGCTCGTTAATGTCTTCGATACGAATGCTGTTATAGCGGTAACCGGCATAAATACGCGCGGTCGGCAGCAGGCTGAACTGCAGACGGATATCGCTGTTGATCATATTTTCAGCATCACCGAATGACACAACCGGCGGCGCGTAATAGGCATAACCTGCCAGACCAACATCCGGTGCTGCCGGGAAGCTGTAGCGGAAAAAGCCTCCCACCCCCATAGCCGCACCATCAAAGTGATCGGTATTAAACGCAAAAACCTTGGCACCCACGCCAATGTACAGATGACTGGTTGATGGACGTACATCCACCACATGCAGACCGGCAGAAACCATATCACCGTCATCTTCATGGTGCAGAGCCGCCAGGCTGACATGCAGGCCGGAGCCCATCTGGGTGGCGTCGTAAGCAACGCGGGCGACATCATCGGCCAGACTGATATCCAGCGAACCACCCGCCTGTACCAGTGTCGGCAAAACCAGAGCACCAGCCGTCAGAATTCCCTGAGCGGTCATACGCAACATTTTCATAGCATTCCCCAATGATCAGATCACAGTACCGGCTGCTGCGCGGATTACCCGTCACTGTTCTCCCACAAAGAGAGCAACAGACAGCAGCTGATTTTTATTTGCCGGCATAATAGCAGTGCGGCGGCAGTGGTTAAACCACGGCCGCCGCGACTAAGACCAGTAAAAGTCCCTGTTAACGCATTAAATCGAGCAACAGTTTGTTCAGCCGCGCGACGTATTCTGCCGGTTGCTTTAACTGGCTGCCTTCTGCCAATTGCGCCTGGGCATGAATCACCTGCGCTAACTCGGCAAAGCGGCTTTCATCCTGCTCGCTGTCGAGACGTTCGATCAGCGGATGCGACGGATTAATTTCCAGGGCCGTTTCAGGTTCAGGCACCGCCTGCCCCGCGGCTTCCATCAGCCGGCGCATATGGCCACCCATATCGTACTGGCCAACCACCAGACAGGCCGGTGAATCGGTCAGGCGTGAGCTGACTCGGACGGTTTTCACTTCACCTTCGAGGGCTTTCTGCACGCGTTCAACCAGATCTTTATGGGTTTCTTCCAGCGCTTTTTGCTGCTCTTTTTCCGCAGCATCCGCCAGTTCATCCAGATCCAGTTCGCCTTTGGTAACGTCCTGGAAAACTTTGCCGTCGAAATCGGTCAGGTGGCCAACCATCCACTCGTCAACACGGTCGGTGAGCAGCAGCACTTCAACACCCTTAGTGCGGAAATATTCCAGATGCGGGCTGCTGGACACCGCGGCATAGTTGTCGCCGGTGATGTAGTAAATCTTTTTCTGACCTTCACGCATGCGCGCAACATAGTCTTCCAGACCGACATTCTGTACGGCACTGTCACTCTTGGTGGTGGCAAAGCGGAACAGTTTGGCAATTTTTTCACGGTTGGCGAAATCTTCTGCCGGGCCTTCTTTCAGCACATCACCGAATTCATCCCAGAAGCTCTGGTATTTTTCCGGCTCATTTTTCGCCAGTTTTTCCAGTGAATCGAGTACCCGTTTAACCAGCGCGCTGCGCAGGCTGTCGACCTGTTTGTCTTTCTGCAGAATTTCGCGGGAAACGTTCAGCGACAGGTCGTTGGAATCCAACACACCTTTCACAAAGCGCAGGTACAGCGGCAGGAACTGCTCAGCGTCATCCATAATAAAGACACGCTGCACGTACAGTTTCAGACCACGGGTCGCATCGCGGTTCCAGATATCGAACGGCGCCTTGGCCGGGATATACAGCAGACTGGTGTAATCCAGTTTGCCTTCCACACGGTTGTGCAACCACAGCAGCGGGTCGTTCCAATCGTGGGAAACGTGCTTGTAAAACTCTTTATATTCGTCATCGCTCAGGTCGGACTTACTGCGGGTCCACAGCGCCTTGGCCTGGTTAACCGCTTCCGGAATCTGTTTTTTCTCGCCGTCAGCATCATCTTCACTGACTTCCTGCGGCAGATACACAGGCACAGCGATATGATCTGAATATTTTTTAATCAGCGAACGCAGACGGAAGCTGTCGGCAAATTCTGCATCGTCTTCTTTCAGGTGCAGGGTAATGCGGGTACCGCGTTCCGCTTTGTCGATGCTTTCCAGGGTAAATTCACCCTCACCGGCCGATTCCCAGCACACGCCTTCAGACGCATCATCACCGGCACGACGGGTTTCAACCGTGACTTTATCGGCGACAATAAAGGCCGAATAAAAGCCAACACCAAACTGGCCAATCAGTTGCGAATCTTTTTTCTGATCGCCGCTCAGTTTGCTGAGGAATTCGGCCGTACCGGATTTAGCGATGGTGCCGAGGTGGTTAATCACCTCTTCACGGTTCATACCGATACCATTGTCTTCGATGGTCAGGGTACGGGCTTCGCTGTCGAAATCGATATGCACGCCCAGATCTGCATTACCTTCAAACAGAGCATCGTTCTGCAGGGCTTCAAAGCGCAGCTTGTCGCAGGCGTCTGAAGCGTTGGAAATCAACTCACGCAGAAAAATCTCTTTGTTGGAATACAAAGAGTGAATCATCAGATGCAGCAGTTGTTTAACTTCGGTTTTAAAACCCAAGGTTTCTTTGCTGGCTGCGGTCATGTTCGTCTCCTTTACAACGCGCCATAAAAAACAGTGTTGTTTAAATGGGGACGCCGCAACGCTTTTCAAGCGCCGGAATACACTTACGCAAATTGGCCAGTCGCTGCGGCAGCGCTTCATCGTCGGCAAGCTCAGTTACAATGGCGACCGAATCAATGCCACTGGCCATGACCTGAGCAATATTCGCTGTTGTAATCCCGCCGATACAGGTCAGCCGATGATCGGTAAAACGTTCAACCCACAGGGCTAAGGTTTCCGTGCCCAAAGGCTGGTAACGCAACACTTTCGACAGCGGCGTAAACACCGGGCCAAAGGCGATATAAGACGGATTCACCCCGCGCGCCCGGGCAATCTCCCAGTCACTGTGGGTGCTGATGCCCAGTGCGATACCCGCTTCTGCCAGCGCCTGCAGATCCGCCGTTAACAGATCTTCCTGCCCCAGATGCACACCAAAAGCCCCCAACTCCAGCGCCAGCTGCCAGTCGTCGTTGATAAACAAAGGTACTGCAGATTCTGCAGCATAATAAATGGCCTCAGCGGTCTGAGCTTTATGCTCTGCCCCCGGCGATTTAACCCGCCATTGCAGACTGTCGATACCCAGCGCCAGCAGACGCTTAAGATGCGGCAGACTGTCCACCAGCCCATACAGCCCCAGAGGCTGCGGCAAGCGCGGAAAATGCACAGCGGATGCCCGCTGTTGCACAGGAACCACCTGCGGCCAGTCTTCGGCCAGCGACTCATTCAGCGGGCGCGCCCAGGCATTGTGGTAACCATTGGCGCGCTCACTGGCCGAACGGATCGCCAGGCGTACCGCCGCCACCGCTCTGCTCAGGGCATCATACAGCGTATAGCCCTGCGCCAGACCGCAGGCAATGGCACTGGCCAGATGACAGCCGGTGCCGTGTACCTTGAGCGGTAAGCGCCGGTGGCGGAAAACAAACGCCCGCAATAAATCCGGGCCCGGCAGCTGATCACCGAAAGCAGATCCTGATGCCGACGAGGGAGCCGCAAAGAACGCATCCTGAATCCATTCGTCAGATTCAGCACTGCCAGCCCGAGCGCTGTCGCCGCCGGTAATCAGCAGATGATTAACGCCCAGTACCTGCAGTGCGGCGGAGATGTCTGCGCAATGGCCTAGCTCGTAATCGCTTGGCTCGTAATCGTTTTGTACAGCGCCGCCATCATCCTGCGGCTGCAATAACGTCAGCAGCGCCTGTGCTTCTGCCAGATTAGGCGTCAGTACATCAACCCGCTGCAGCAGGGCCTGCAATGCGTCTTTCGGCCAGTTGGCCTGGGGGAAACCACCCTGCGATGCCGACAGCACCGGGTCCCAGATTACTGGCCCGGAATATTCCTGCAGTTTTTCCAGCAACCAGGGCAGCAGCAGATTGCCCGGTGGCAGCCAGCCGATTTTAATCGCCTGCGGCCAGCCATCGGCTTTCAGGCTCTGCCATTGCTGCTCCAGCATTGCCCGCGACAGCACCTCAACGGCCTGCACGCCCTGACTGTTCTGCGCGGTTATGGCACAGATCAGCGTGGCACAATCGGTATCCAGCGCCCGCGCCATGGTTAAATCCGCCTGACTGCCGGCGCCAGCACTGCAGTCGGAGGCGGCAATGCTCCAGATTTTTGCCCGGTTCACCGGGCCTGAACAGAGGCTCATACTCCGCCTCCGGTCTGATGCCAGAACGGCAGCCCCAGCGTCGGCGTGGAAGGCGATGCCTGATCACGCTCGCACATCAGACCAGCGCGATAGGCAGCCCGGCCGCCATCCACCGCCTGCTTAAACGCCGCTGCCATCGCTGCCGGATCATGGGCACGCGCCACCGCTGTGTTGAGCAGTACCGCATCAAAGCCCATTTCCAGCGCCGCCATCGCCTGAGAGGGTTTGCCCAGTCCGGCATCCACCACCAATACCGCCTGTGGCAGACGTTCGCGCAGGGTTTTCAGCTGATAAGGATTCATCAGCCCTTTGCCAGTACCGATCGGTGCACCCCAGGGCATCACCGCCGCACAGCCCAGCTCCAGCAGGGTCTGGCACAATACCAGATCGTCGGTGCAGTACGGCAGCACATTAAAGCCCTGCGCCACCAGCTCGCGCGCCGCTTCCACCAGCTGCAGCGGATGCGGCTGCAGGCTGTAGTCGTCACCGATAACTTCGAGCTTGATCCAGTCGGTGACAAACAGCTCACGCGCCATCTGCGCCAGCAGAATCGCTTCACGGGCACTGTGACAACCGGCGGTATTGGGCAGCAGTTTTGCCCCGGTACTGGCCAGTTGCTGATGCAGCAGATGCCAGTGACCATGTTCACTCACCTGCTCCTGTACCTGAGCAGCACTCTGGCGGCGCAGCGATACGGTAACAAATCCGGGGGTTGCCGCGGCAATGGCATCACCCATCACCTGTGGTGACGGGTACAGGGAGGAGCCCAGCCACAAACGGCTGCCGATGGTTTCACCGGCAATCTGCAGCACGTCGGCACCAGCGTCAGGTGCAACATTATTTTCTGTATTCATATCCTTCTCCAGAACCCCGCTCAGCCACCGGTAATAGCACCGAGAATGTCGATGCAGTCATCTTCGTTAAGGCCGGTCGTGGCATAGAGCGCTGCACTGACGATCTGCTGGTTCACGGCAACAATAAAATTGCCACTCACAGCAGCATCCTCCGGCCGTATTTGCAGATAGCCAAGCTGTTGCAGCAATTGCTGCAGGCTAAGCCCTGCGCTGACCGGCAGATCACACGACTCGCCATTAATAATCAGGCGCATGCTTCACCTCCGAAGGCGATGGCTTGTGAGGGGATGGACTTTGAGGGGGCGGACTGCCCGGTTGGCGCAGGCTCCAGCCCCAGCACCAGACCATGCTGCTGTTGCAGGCGCTGCAGCAGCGCTGGCGCCAGCAGATAACCGTGACGGAACAGGCCGTTAATGCTGAGCACCCCATCATCCTGAGCAAGGATCTGCGGACGATGATCGGCCAGTGCCGGGCGTAAATTGACGTCGAAGTTCAGAATCCGCGCTTCGGCCAGCGCCGGACTGAGGCAATACAACGCACTGAGCATTTCCAGCGCCGAGCGCACGCTGACCGGCGAGCGGTCTTCGCTTTCGATTTCGGTAGCACCCAGTACATAGCGGTGACGCCCTTTCGGTACCAGATAGAGGTGATAACGCGGATGCAGCAACCGTATCGGCCGCGAAATCTGCACCTCCTGGCTTTCAATCCACAACACCTCACCGCGTACGCCACGCAGCTGTGGCAAGGCGGCTTTGGCGCCCAATCCACGACAATCAAGCTTAATGGCGGCGTAAGGCGGTAAATCGTTCAGCGCTGTTGAAAAATAAAAGCGCGCGCCAAAACTGCGCGCTGCTTTGTGCAGGGCCGGTAATAACGCACGGTTATCGACCCAGGCTTCGTGGCGCAGCCAGAAACCTTCGGCCAGTTGCGGATTCAGCGCAGGCTCAAGGTCCTGCAACCGCGCCTGATTCAGACGCTGAATGGCGGCTTCGTTTTCACGGCCGTCATCGGCGGGATTCCATAAACCGCCCTGACGCAGATCCTGAGCAAACTGCGTAAGCTCGGCCTGATCCGCCGGATGGGCCACCACCAGACTGCCGCTCTGACCATAGTGCACGGCAATACCACTGTCGGCGTGCAACTCCGGTAATAACTGCGGCCACAGCTGCAACGACTGCAGGCCCAGCGCAAAGACTTCCGGATGCGCCAGCGAGCGCTCGCTGTAAGGCGCGACCATCGCCGCGGCGGTATGCGCAGCACTGGCGGGCTGGTCTTCGGCGGCGGCCTCATAGACCTCCACCTGAAAGCCCTGACGGGCCAGACGCCACGCCAGCAAGCTGCCCATCAGGCCCGCGCCGGCAATACAAACCCGACGCTGCTCGCTCATGCTTCGGCCTCCTGATAGAGCGCACTGCCGCTGGCGCGGAATTCTGCGGCTTTTTCAGCCATGCCCTGCTGCGCTTCTTCGTACTGTGGCACGCCTTCGCTTTGCGGCGCGTCTTCCGCCTCCTGGGCCGAAGCAAAATCGCGCACTTCCTGCGAGATTTTCATCGAGCAGAATTTTGGCCCGCACATAGAACAGAAATGCGCCAGCTTATGGCCTTCTTTCGGCAGGGTTTCATCGTGGTAACTGCGTGCCGTATCAGGATCAAGGGCCAGGTTGAACTGATCCTGCCAGCGGAATTCAAAACGCGCCTTCGACATCGCATCATCGTGCAGCTGCGCGCCCGGATGCCCCTTGGCTAAGTCAGCGGCATGAGCAGCAATTTTGTAGGTAATTAAGCCCTGTTTAACATCCTCTTTATTGGGCAGGCCCAAATGCTCTTTCGGCGTGACGTAACACAGCATGGCGCAGCCATACCAGCCAATTAATGCCGCGCCGATGCCTGAGGTAATATGGTCGTAGCCCGGTGCAATATCGGTGGTCAGCGGTCCTAAGGTATAAAACGGCGCTTCGTCACAATGCTCGAGCTGCATCTCCATATTTTCTTTAATTAAATGCATCGGCACATGGCCCGGACCTTCAATAAAGGTCTGCACATCGTGCTTCCAGGCGATTTTGGTTAATTCCCCCAGAGTTTTTAATTCGGCAAACTGCGCTTCGTCATTGGCATCGGCAATGGAGCCGGGACGCAGACCATCGCCGAGGGAGAAGCAGACATCGTAGGCTTTCATAATGTCGCAGATATCTTCGAAATGGGTGTAGAGAAAACTCTCTTTATGATGCGCCAGACACCATTTCGCCATAATCGAACCACCACGGCTGACAATACCCGTCACCCGTTTGGCGGTCAGCGGCACATGCGCCAGACGCACACCGGCGTGAATAGTAAAATAATCCACGCCCTGCTCGGCCTGCTCAATTAAGGTATCGCGGAATAATTCCCAGGTCAGGTCTTCGGCCACGCCGTTGCATTTTTCCAGCGCCTGATACAAAGGCACGGTACCAATAGGCACCGGTGAATTACGGATAATCCATTCGCGGGTTTCGTGAATATGATCGCCGGTGGATAAATCCATCACGGTATCGGCGCCCCAGCGGGTGGCCCAGACCATCTTTTCCACTTCTTCTTCGATGGACGACGTAACTGCCGAATTGCCGATATTAGCATTGACCTTGGTGCGGAAATTACGGCCGATAATCATCGGCTCGGTTTCCGGGTGGTTAATATTATTGGGAATCACCGCCCGGCCACGGGCAATTTCTGAGCGAACAAATTCCGGGGTAATTTCCGCCGGAATCGACGCACCGAAACTCATACCCGGATGCTGGCTTTTTTGTGCCTCATCCAGCTGTGCCCGGCTTAATGCCAGATTTTCGCGGATGGCCACATACTCCATTTCCGGGGTGATAATGCCCTGTCGTGCATAATGCAGCTGGGTGACATTTTTGCCGGGTAATGCCCGGCGCGGACGACGCTTAAGTTCAAAACGCAGTTTTTCCAGCGTCAGGTTCATATCGCGGATACGCGCATATTCGGAGCTGAAACCGGCAAGCTCCTCAGTATCGGCCCGTTCATTAATCCAGTTCTGACGCAGCGCTTGCAGACCTTTGCGCACATCAATATTCACGGCCGGGTCGGTGTAAGGGCCGGAAGTATCGTATACCCGCACCGGCGCATTGGCTTCGGTTTTACCATTAGCCAGCTGTGTATCGGACAGCGCAATTTCGCGCAGTGCAACCTGTAAATCGGCACGGCTGCCTTGCACATAGAATTTGCTGGACGCCGGAAATGGCTGCAGAGAGAGTTCGTCAACACGCATCTGTTCGCTTAACGATGTATGCGCTGAATTGTTTTTGCCCATGCTCAATACCTTTTTAGCCGTCGCAGACGACGGAAGAAAAATAACGGCAGGCAGCGAAGAAAAGAAAAAGATGATCACAGGCAGCAGTAAAATACTGACAGCCCACACCGTAAACGGTGACTGACCGGGGTTTAAGAAATCGGCGACAGCCGCGAAAAACCCGCTTTTCTGTTCCCTACGCTGGCACTAACCAGATCAGGTTCAACGGGATCCGCAAACACATTGCGATCTCAACCTCTTTGATGTTTCAGCACGCTGAACATCCTGAGGCACCCCGACAGAATCGGCACAGAGTGTACGGCAGAGAAGACTACGCGGACAAGACACCCGGCGGGTTATTTATGCAAAACATCCGCGCCGGGCAGGCATCAACGGCGGTCAGAAAAGCCGCCGTAAGAAAAACAGCCGGACATTAACGCGCCAACAGAAAATGCGCGCGGGCCGTGGCAATCGGGCTGGTGCGCTCAGTCTGCCAGGCGGTAATGGCGACGTTGGCGACACGCGAGCCCTGACGCCAGACCTGACATTCAGCAAAGGTATCCTGATGACGTCCGGCACGCAGATAATCGAGGGAGAAATCGATCATTTTCGGTAAGGCGGCAGTATCCATAGTCATCATCAGATGCAGTGACGCCGCCAGCTCCATAAAGCCGCCGATCACGCCGCCATGAATGGCCGGTAAAATCGGATTGCCGATATTGTCTTCGTTAGCCGGCAGATGAAACAGCACATCCTGACCAAAACGCTGAAATTTCAGACCAATTAAATTGGCATAGGGAATACCATCCACCAGCGGCTGGAAATCACCACTCTGCTGCGCCTGTTGCAGCACGGTTTCAAAACTCATTGTGCAGCTCCTGCAGCCGTTACATCATCGCCCTGCTCGATACGGGCACGGAATTCCGGTGGGGTCATATTCTCACCGATACGCATAAAAGTAGCAGCGCACTTGGCCACCAGGTCGCGCTCTTCGCCCTGAAATACCTCACACTCGGTAAAGACCACCGAGCTGGCGATACGCGTTACCCGTGCTTCGGCAAACAGATCGCGGTTTGGTGTTGCCGCTTTCATATAATCCATACGCAGATCCAGTGTCGGGCACAACTCGAAACCCGGCAGCGAGGAGAACACCGCCGTACCACAGGCGGTATCCATCAGCGTGGTCAGGCTGCCGCCGTGCACAGTGCCGGTGACCGGGTTGCCCACAATCTGTTCACTGTATGGCAGGCGCATAACCAGTACATTGTCCTGCGCGCTTTCAACCGTCAGCCCCAGTACCTGACAATGACGCAGGGTGGCAACGAAACGCTCGGCCCGTGTTTTAACCGATAAGCTCATAAGATCTCCGCTGAGGGTGATTGTGATAGCCAGACAGGCACAGCACGACTGTGTGAATTCTATCAGGAAATGGCCTGACCGGCGCAAAGGGCGCCCGTTATACCGGAAAGCTGGATTTTGGCAATGATCGCTTTGCCCGATTCTGTTAACAGAATTGCTCAAAACAGACATAAGAACTGAACGTTTTTCCCACCACGCTATAAGACAAACAAGCGCCCTGTGCTATGGTTTGACGCCTGAGAATGTCCCGGATACACACCCGAATCAGCCCTTAACAAGGATCTGCCCTTAAAAGGGACCTGCCTTTAAAAGTGAGACGCTATGAATTTTGACGATTACCTGCAGCAGGTTAGTCAGCAGGATACGCTGGAAATCCACCCCAGCTGGGGTCAGGGCCGCACCACCTTTGGCGGCCTGTCGGCGGCATTGATCCTGCACCGCATAGAACAGGGTCTGGATGACGGCCAGGTGCTGCGTTCACTGAATGTCAGTTTTTGCGGCCCGCTCAATACCGCTGAATCCTTTACCCTCAGCAGCCAAAGCATCCGCGTTGGTAAATCCGTTGCTCACTATCAGGGCCAGACCGTACAGCAGGATCAGGTAACCACGCTGGTTAATGCCTGCTTTGGGCGTGAGCGGGAATCCGACATAGAGGTTAAGCTGCCACCTGTCAGCTGTGGCACGCCAGGATCAGGTCAGGCCATGCCCTTTATCAAAGGCATAACTCCGGAGTTTACCCAGCATATTAACTTCACCTATGTGGAAGGCGGCCTACCCTTCACCAACAGCAAACACAATGTTATCCGTGGCTGGATGCGCTTTAACGATGGCGAACGCGCGCTGAGCAATGCCCATCTGGTCGCCCTGATCGATGCCTGGCCGCCAACGCTGCTGCAAAAACTGAAAAGCCCGGCGCCCTGTGCCAGCGTAACCTGGAGCATCGAGATGGTGACGCCGTTAAGCCAGCTGCCGCAGTTACCGGGCGGCAGCGACTGGCTCTGGTACGAGGCGGACATCCGTCAGGCGCACGATGGTTATGGCCACACAGAAGCGCGGATCTACACCGCCGACGGTGTATTGCTGGCACTCAGCCGTCAGCTGGTGGTGGTTTACGATAAACGCTGAGGACGTTCTTACTGTAGCCTGATACCTTCGTCTGACTATCAGGCTGCAACAGCAGTTTCTTCCCTCTATTCCTTCCGATTAGTTGCTCAATAAGCAGCGGGCAACTATTACTTAGTCATCAATTTCTCTGCCGATGACAGCTATGGCTACCAACGTTCTGATCTGCGACGACTCAAGTTTTGCCCGTAAACAAATGGCGCGGGCGATCCCCAAAGAATGGGAAGTGGACATTCATTTTGCCGGTGATGGCGTGGAAGGCGTACAGGCCATCCGCGAAGGAAAAGGCGAAGTGGTTTTTCTCGACCTGACCATGCCCAATATGGATGGCTACGGCGTACTGGAAACCATCCGCAAAGAAGATCTGCCTGCCATGGTGATTGTTGTGTCCGGCGATATTCAGCCCGATGCTCAGGACAGAGTCAGAAAACTCGGTGCAATGGCTTTTATCAAAAAGCCGATTGATGCCGATAAAGCCCGCGAAGTGCTGACCGAATACGGCATTCTGACAGGGGCCTGATATGAGCGTCACATCTACCGCAGTATCTCTGAACGAAGACCAACGCGACTGTTATCAGGAGCTGACTAACGTTGCCATGGGTCAGGCCGCCGACCGTTTAGCACGACTGCTGGATGTCTATGTGGTGTTGCCGATTCCCAAAGTAAACCTGATTGAATCCAGCGATCTGCATATGGCGATTCAGGATGCTGAAACCGATTCGGCTATGTCAGCGGTATGCCAGGGATTTATTGGTTCAGGTATTGCCGGTGAAGCGCTGCTGTTATTTAACGACACCAGCTTCTCCGACCTGGCCGCACTGATGAATTATGGTGGCGAACTCGACCGTTACGGCGAGCTGGAATTATTAATGGACGTCAGCTCACTGTTAATCGGCGCCTGTATTCAGGGCATTGGTGAGCAGCTGGAGATTCACTTTAATCAGGGTCATCCGGTGGTGCTTGGCCAGCATTGCAAAGTCGAGGACATTTTAAAAAGTGGTAATCATCAGTGGACCAAAACCCTGGCCATTGAAATCCACTACACCATTGAGCATGTGAATATCGACTGTGACCTGCTGTTGCTGTTTACCGAAGACTCAGTCGCGAAACTGAACAACAAAATTAATTATCTGCTGGATTAACGTATGACGGATTCAAACATTGAATTTGGTGACATCCACTGGCTGATGGATATTCTGCAGAATATCGACGTCGGTCTGGTGGTACTCGACCGCCAGTACAATATCCAGCTGTGGAATGGCTTTATGGAAAGCCACAGTGGCTTAAGCCCGCAAAAAGCCAAGGGCGAAAATCTGTTCGACCTGTTCAACGAAATTCCCAAAGACTGGTTTATGAAAAAAGCGGAGCCGGTTTATCAGCTGAAAACCCGCACCTTTACCATCTGGGAGCAACGTCCGTATTTATTCCGCTTTAAAAATTACCGCCCTATTACCGGCCGCGCGTCGGTGATGTATCAGAACACCAGTATTATTCCGCTGGAGTCGATTAACCGCAGTGTTGATCATATCTGCGTGATTATTTATGACGTAACCGACATTGCCGTCAGCCGCGAAGACGTACAGTCTGCTCATCAGACCCTGAATGAACTGAACCGCACAGACCAGCTGACCGAGCTGTCCAGTCGCGGTTACTGGCTGAAAGATATCGAGCGTGAATTTCTGCGCTGCCAGCGTTCGGTATTACCAAGCACCCTGGTCATGTTTGATCTGGACGATTTCCGTACCATTAATGGCCGCTATGGCCATCAGGCCGGTGACGAGGTACTGCGCTCGGTATCGGAAGGCGTTCGCCAGACACTGCGCCAGACCGACCATGTCTGCCGTTTTGGTGGTGAAGTGTTTGCGGCTCTGCTGGTCGATACCGATGAAGAAGAGGCCGTGGTCTTTGCCGAGCGTATCCGCAAGATGATTGAACGCATGGAAGTCCGGTATGAACAGCAAAGCATTCATGCCACCGCCAGCCTGGGTATTGCCCGCTATCAGAAAAGCTTCTCCAGTGCTCAGGACTGGCTACAGGCCGCCGACAAAGCGCTCTATCACGCCAAAGAAAGCGGTCGTAACAAAACCACAGTCTATCAGCCCAAAGCCCGCTAAGCCGACGCCTGCACGGTATAGCAGATATGCTCATCAAACCTTGCCATTCCTGATCAATAACAACAAAATCACATCCGGCCACTCCGGCCGGATACTGTGAGTTTCAGGCATGTCGAGTCACTGGATACCCCGCCCCTTTATTGATGCGCCACTGCGCGGTGCTGCCCGACTGGGTCTGAACCCTGAACAGCTGTGGACGGCGGCCGGACTGGATACCGCTGTTCTGGCCGATCCTGAAGGGCAGATTAATGCTAATGACTACGCCAGTCTGATGGCCACCCTGTGGGCCCACAGCGACGATGAATTTATGGGGCTGGCGAAAGTGCGCAGCCATTCCGGCACCTTTGCCATGATGTGCAAGGCCATCATCAGTTGCTCATCACTGGAGCATGCCTTACACCGTGCCCACAGCTTTTACGCGCTGTTTGATGGCGCCCCCAATATACTTGTTATTCGCGGTCCGCAATTGTCGCGAATACAGATTGAACATGATCCGGTTGCAGACCCTGATCATTTTCTCAGTGAATCCCTGCTGGCTATCTGGCACAGGCTGAGCAGCTGGCTGGTAGGCCAGGGTATTCCCCTGCTGTCGGTCGGTTGCAACTATCCGCCCCCTGCCCATGCCGCGCTGTATCAGAACCTGTTTGCCACACCGGTTAAATTCAACGAAGACAGTACCTATCTGCTGATTCCCAGCCGGGTACTCAGCCTGCCGGTCAGTCAGACTGCGGCCTCCCTGCGCGCCTTTTTAAATCACTCTCCGGCCGATTTTCTCGCCCGGCCGAATCCGCATGAAAGCATGACCGGTAAACTGCGTCAGCTGTTCCGCCGTTACGAACTCGACAGCCTTCCGGATCTGGCGGAAAGCGCCGTCCAGCTCGGTGTATCCGGTGCTACACTGAGAAGGCGCCTGCATGACGAGCAGACCTCTTTTCAGAAACTGAAAGATGAATGCCGGCTGGAAGAAGCCAGCCTGCGTCTGGCGCAGCAGGATACCAGCATCCGTGAAATTGCCGAGTATCTGGGTTACACCGAAACCAGCACATTCCACCGCGCTTTCAAAAAATGGATGGGACTGACACCGGGTGATTATCGCAGCCAACAACAAGGCATACGCCGCTGATTCCGGTTATCCGTCCGTTATCCGCTTTGCTGTCTCCCTGATATTTCTGCTCTGTCTTTCCGGCCAGTCACTGACGGCCTTTGCCATAACACCAGCCAGCTGGACACTCAGCGCACAGGACTCAGGGCGCCTGCTGGGGCGCGAACTTGAGTACTGGCGGGAAGACAGCCAGCAAGCTCTTACTCTGGACGAATTAAAAGCTTTAAAGCCCGACTGGCGGCGCCACTCTGATACCATCCCGAATTTCGGCTTATCGCCGCATGCTTATTGGTTCCGGCTGCGTGTAAAATTACCGGAAGCCAGCGACCAGTGGCGATTGAGTATTGAATTCCCGCTGCTTGACCGGGTTGATCTGTATCTGCAGTTTGACCAGCGAACCATTCAGCAGGAACAGTTTGGCGATCGCTTGCCGTTCAGCCAGCGCCCCCTGCGACACCGTAATTTCCATATACCCCTGCGGCTGAATTATGCCGGTGAGTACGAGATTTATCTCCGGGCACAAAGTGCGGGCTCTATGCAGCTGCCTGTTGCATTCTGGTTAAGGGACGAGCAGGAAGCCGAGGCAGCCAGCGACTATCTGGGCGCGGGGCTGTATATCGGTTTTATTGCGGCCATTTTGCTGTTTAATTTCTTTATTGCCGCAACAACCCGTGAAATGTACATCCTGTATTTCACCTGCTTTTTATTTGGTTATCTGGTCTTTTACGTCTCTCTCAGCGGTTATGGATTTGAATACCTGTGGCCTGACAATTTATGGCTGGAGGAACGTCTGACCATTATTGCTATCGCTGCCTCCTGTATTTTTGCTGCCCTTTTCACCCAGCGCTTTTTACACCTGAAGAAATACTATCCGCGTCTGAACCGCCTGAATCAGCTCTGTTTATATTCTGCCTGGCTGATGCTGGTGCTGAATCCTCTGCTGGATTATCAGCTCGCCGTAAAAATAACCATGGCCGGTACTTTTACTGTAGGCCTGCTCAGTCTGATGATCGGCATCAGTGCAGCTCTGCAACGGACAATATCCGGGGTACTTTATGCCGGCGGCTGGCTGACTCTGCTTTTGGGAGTCATCGTCCACAGCCTGAGCAAAGAAGGCTTGCTGCCCATCACGCCACTAATTGAATACTCCTCACACATTGGCTCCATTTTCTTGGTCTGTACGCACAGCATGGCCATTGCCCTGCGTTTTTACGAAGAACGCCAGCAACATAAACTCACGCTGGAGCAGATGACGGAAGCACAGAGAGAAAGCCTGCGCTCGCGCTATCGTATGCAGGAAGCAGAACTGCAGCGCAAACAGACCGAACTGGAAAATCAGGCTAAATCGGTATTCCTGGCCATGATGAGCCACGAAATCCGCACACCGCTGAATGGTGTACTGGGTATGGTGCAATTATTGGGGCAGACGCGACTCGACCCACAGCAGCAACGCTATCTGGAAACCATCAACACATCCGGCGAATCACTGCTCACCATTCTTAATGACATTCTGGATCTATCAAAAATGAATTCCGGCAAACTGCAGCTGGAGATGCAGGAAGTTCTTTTACACGAACTGATCAGTGACTGCCTGACACTGTATTCCCAGCAGGCAAAAGAAAAAGATCTGACATTACTGGCCTACCTGCATCTGCCAATGTACCAGACCATTCATACTGACCCCACACGCCTGCGCCAGATCATCAATAATCTGCTCAGCAACGCCGTCAAATTTACCAGCCGTGGCAGTATTATCCTGACAGTGCGTTTCAGCGATGGAAAAATGCTGCTCAGTGTTAAAGACACGGGGATCGGTATCAGTGAAGAATATCAAACACGCTTATTTGAACACTTCAGCCAGGCTGATGCTTCTACCTCCCGTAATTACGGCGGCACCGGTCTGGGGTTAAGCATCTGTAAACAGTTAAGCGAATTACTCGGTGGCGATATCAACGTTCACAGCCGCAGCGGCGAGGGCACAGAATTTATTTTTACCCTACCCGACTGCCTGCCGGACAATCCCATCGATATCAGAAACATAGGCTCAGGCAGTGTATGTATTCAGCTGGATAAGCCCGAAGAACAGGAATTAACAGCACGCTTTATGCGTGAACTCGGTTTCCAGCAAACCCGGCACGCGCCCGCCGATATATTATTCAGCGACAAAGCTGCAGCAGAAATAAACCCTGAGGATTACCGGCGTGTTATATATCTTTGCGATGAGAATCAAAGCGACCTGAACCCGTTACAACAGATTGTTCGGCCACTGAAAACTTCCAGCATTGTTCACCGCCTGAATAATACAGGTACGCAGTATGGCAACACTCATACAACGCCTGCGCAGTTATTCAAAGATTGCCTCATTTGGGTAGCCGAAGATAATCCGGTTAATCAAAAGGTTGTTGCCGGCATGCTGCGCCATCTTGGTGTTAAATATGAGCTTTTTTCCGATGGCAGCAGCCTTATTAAGGCCTGGCAGGAAAAGCAACAGGCTCATCCGGATATGATTTTAATGGACTGTGAAATGCCGGTGATGGATGGCTTTACCGCCACCCAGCGGCTACGGGAACATGAGCAGGAAACCCCGGACTATAAGCGCATTCCGGTGGTTGCTCTCACCGCCCATGCCCTGCCTGAATACCGGGAAAAAGCCCTGAATAATGGCTTTGATGATTTCCTCAGCAAACCCATCCGTCAGGAACAGCTGCGCCAGTTATGCCTGCGCTGGCTGCTGCCACCATCCGACGAAAGCTGCTAACGGTAAGTGTGCTGATAATTAACCCTGAGCTTCATACCTCTGTCACAAAGCGCCGGCCATAATCGCCTTATTACGGACAGCAGAGGCCTTTATGAACTGGTGGCAACAGGGAGTTTTTTATCAGATCTATCCGCGCAGTTTTCAGGACAGCAACGGCGATGGTATCGGTGATCTGCAGGGGCTGATTCAGCGTCTTGATTATTTAAATGATGGCACTGAACAATCTCTCGGCATTGATGCCATCTGGCTGTCACCGTTTTTTCCATCCCCCATGCACGATTTTGGTTACGACATCAGCGACTACTGCGCTATCGATCCGCAGTTCGGCAGCATGGATGATTTCGATGAATTACTGCAGCAGGCGCATCAGCGCCAGATCCGGATTATTCTCGATCTGGTGGTCAATCATACCTCCGACCAGCATCCCTGGTTTCAGCAAAGCTGCGATCCGGATTCTGATAAAGCCGACTGGTATATATGGCATAACGGTAAACAGCCGCCTAATAACTGGCTTGGCTGTTTTGGCGGGCGCGGCTGGACCTTTAACGCTCAGCGTCAGGCCTGGTATTACCACTCTTTTCTGCCACAGCAGCCCGACCTCAACTGGCGCAATCCTGCGGTTAAACAGGCCGTAAAACAGGTTATGGAGTTCTGGCTGGCGAAAGGCGTCGATGGCTTCCGCCTGGATGTGGTGAATCTGTATTACAAAGATGCGCAACTGCGTAATAACCCGACCGACTGGTTCAGGCTGGCACGGCCTTATGATCGCCAGCGTCATATCTATGATCGTGATCAGCCGGAGATGCACAGTCTGCTGCATGAAATGCGGCACTGGATTGATGCCTGGCCAGAGCGGATGATGGTAGGCGAAGTGATGCTTGCTGATGCTGGCAACAGTGATTTACCAGCCAGTTATTATGGTCAGAATGACGAGCTGCATCTGGCCTTTAATTTTGAATTTCTGCGTGCACCCTTTAAAGCCAGTGCGTTTCACGCCATCATCAGAAAATGGACGGAATTATTGGGCAGTGAAAACTGGCCTAATTACACATTAAGTAATCACGATTTTTGCCGTCATGCCAGCCGTTATCAGGCCGGTAAACATACCCAGGCCCGCCTTGAAATACTCGCCGCCCTGCTGCTGACGTTACGCGGAACGCCGTTTTTATATTACGGTGAAGAAACCGGAATGCCGGAACAAAACGTTAAGCGTGGCGACCTGCAGGACCCGGTGGGTATCCGTTACTGGCCACTGCATCCCGGACGCGACGGCTGCCGCCGGCCGATGATGTGGGATGCTCCGCTTAACACCTTTAGTCAGGGACAGAGCTGGTTGCCGGATGAAGCCATACCTGCTCACAGCGTTGCGCAACAACAGCAAAACCCGCACTGCCTGCTGAGCTGGTATAAAAAACTGATCTGGCTGCGCAAAAAAACACCGGCCCTGCATCAGGGAAAACTGCGCCTTTTGCAGGCGTCAGCGGATGTCCTCGCCTATGAACGCAGTGGTATAAATGCCGGCCGAAGCGAACGACTGCTGATACTGCTGAATTTTTCCAACCGCACGCAATCCACCAGTCTGCACCCGCAGGCGCTGGCCAGTTGTCTGCTGAATAATAAGAAAAAGGATCAAAAGAACGCCGCCCCGGAAACCCTTCATTTTCATGGCGGACGTCTGCAACTGCAGCCCCTGCAGGCTCTGGTGCTGCAATTACAGGATGATTATCCGCTGAAGATGTATGTCTGAGTACCTGCTTAAACGCGGTAATCGTGCGCCGGATAACTGCCTAATATGCGCACTTCGCGGGCAAAGTATTCCAGCTCTTCCAGGGCCAGAATCATATTGTGCTGCTGCGGGTGCCCCTGAATATCAACATGAAAATGGCTGGCCTCCATGGTGCCGCCATCCATATAACTTTCCAACTTTAACAGGTTCACACCGTTGGTGGCGAAGCCGCCCAGGGCTTTATACAGCGCTGCCGGAATATTGCGCACCGAAAACAGAATACTGGTGATGTAATCCATACCGGGTTCAGCCTGCTGATGCTCCTGCTCGCGGCTGAACACCAGAAAACGGGTGGTATTACCGATGACATCCTGAAAGTTATCGTGCACCACATTCAGGCCATACAGCTCGGCGGCCAGCGCCGAGGCAATGGCGCCACGCTTGCGGTTTTCACCCTGACTCAGGTTACGCGCTTCCATTGCCGTATCAACCGCCGCCACCGCTTTCATGCCCAGATTAACGATGCGCTGATGGCACTGCGCCAGCGCCTGCGGATGGGAAGCCACCTCCTCAATTTCGCTGAGGCTGACCCCCGGCAATGCCAGCAAACAGTGATTCACCGGTTCAAAATGCTCGGCAATAACAAACAGCGAGGTTTTCGGAATCAACCGGTAAATCTCTTCAACCCGCCCGGCGGTTGAGTTTTCCAGCGGAATCATCGCCCGATCGGCAAACCCCGAAGCCACCAGCTCCAGCGCCGATAAAAAATCATCGCAGGCGACCGCTTCCCAATGTGGGAACACCTTACAACAAGCCAGATGCGAATAAGCGCCGGCAGTGCCCTGATAGGCAACCCGTGGCTGCATGAAACTCTCCTGAAATAAGCGACTGAAAGAAGCGAACAGAACAACACATGCATCGTCCGGTCTGGGCGGCATTATCGCACCACCGCATTATTGCACCACCATGGGGCGCATGAAAAACACCAGCATAAAATGCACCAAAACAAAGCATTAAAATAAAACGCCACCTTTCCCGCTGGCGTTCCCGCATCTGCACTGCCTGTGCAGACTGCCAGCCCCGCTGTTCTGAGCTTATACAGACCATTCTACACCGGTACATGCTCACCAAAGCACACAAAAGCCGTGCTCTGGGTCAGTAAAATCAGGCGAAAAATTTTATCTGGCACAGTGCCTGCTCTGTCTCATTCAGGTATCTGCTCTACCATTAATTTAACCGGGACAGATAACAGGTATCGATATGAATTTTCAACCAACACTCTGGCCACAATCACTCAGCAGCGATCCACAACTGCTGGAACAATTACGCAGCGCCGGCGAAACCGAGCTGCAGGACTTTCCTGCCGCCTGGCGGAGTCAGTGGCCGGATGTCTGGGCACCGCTTGCCGCCTGGCTGGCAAGCGAGAAAGGCCGCCTGCCGACAGAAGTGCCGGTTATTGGTATTCATGGTGGCCAGGGATCGGGGAAATCCACCCTGTGTAAAGCTCTGGCACTGGTCTACCGCAAAGCTCTGGGCTGGAACACGGTGGTACTGTCCATTGATGATCTCTACCTGACGCACTCCGAACGCAGCCAGCTGGCGCTGAATATTCACCCGCTGCTGAGCACCCGCGGCGTACCCGGTACCCATGACGTGGCACTGGGCATGTTGCTGACCCGCCAGCTGCGCAAGCTGAACGAAGGTGAGCGTTTGATGATTCCGGTCTTCGATAAAGTTCAGGATGACCGCCTGCCGGATAATTATTGGCATAAAGTGACAGGCCCGGTCGATCTGATCCTGTTTGAAGGTTGGTGTGTAGGCTGTCTGCCGGTTGCAGAAGAAGACCTGCAGGAGCCGGTCAACAGCCTCGAAGCCAGCGATGACAGCGACGGCCAGTGGCGGCGCTGGGTCAATCAGCAACTGGCCGGCAGCTATGCCGAATGGTTCGCTCAGATCGACCGCCTGCTGATGCTGAAAGTCCCCGACATGAAAGCCGTACACCAATGGCGGCGCGAGCAGGAAGACAACAACCGCAAACAATCGGAAGCCCTGTCACAGAACAAAATCAGCCTGCGCAAAACCACCGACCGCAGCCTCAGCGAGGCCGGGCTGATACGCTTTATTCAGCACTATCAGCGCCTGACCGAGAACGCATTGCGCGAACTGCCTGAGCATGCCGATCTGGTGCTGGAACTCGACACGCAGCATCAGGTTGCCGCCATTCACAGCAAAACCCCGGAGGTGGATAAGCCATGAATACATCCACACATCCGCACAATACCCCGCCGGAGCTGCCATTGGTTGTGGTCACCGATCTTGATGGCTGCCTGCTAGATCATCACAGCTACAGCGCGCAGGCAGCAGAAAAAGCCTTAAAAAAACTGCACAGCCTGAATATTCCCTGCGTCTTTAACAGCAGTAAAACCTTTGACGAAATGCTGCTTCTGAGGGAAACGCTCGACAACCACGATCCCTTTGTCTGCGAAAACGGCGGCGCGATTTTTATTCCGAAAAGCAACGGCAATGGCTACAACAGCGAAATTCTGCACAGCAGTTATCTGGCCATACTGAAAGTGCTGCACAGCCTGCGTCAGCAGGGT
This sequence comes from Thalassolituus hydrocarboniclasticus, assembly GCF_025345565.1. Lineage (NCBI taxonomy): Bacteria > Pseudomonadati > Pseudomonadota > Gammaproteobacteria > Oceanospirillales > Oceanospirillaceae > Thalassolituus > Thalassolituus hydrocarboniclasticus. Next base: position 2,417,817 of record NZ_CP054475.1, read on the forward strand.
TTTCAGTTCCGTGGTTTTAACGATATGACCGCCACCGAAGTAGCGGCATTAACCGGTTTATCGGTAGACGACGCTCATCTGGCAAAACAGCGCAGCGCGTCCGAACCGCTGGTCTGGACCGGTACGGAAAAGCAATTGGAAGAGTTCCGCCAGGCATTGACCATGCACAATCTGCGTCTGCTCAGTGGCGGCCGTTTTCATCATGTAATGGGGCCTAACGATAAGGCCCACGGCCTGGAATTCTGCCGTCATCATTACGAAGCGTTATGGCAACAGCCGGTCAAAGTTATCGCCCTCGGTGATGGCGAAAATGACCGCGCCATGCTCAGCGCCGCCGACTACGCCATTGTGATTCCCGGTATAAAAAACACCCTCGAACTGCAGCACCCACAGCTGCGGATTGCCAGCAAAGCCGGACCGGCGGGCTGGAATGAAACCTTACTTTCCCTGTTAGATGACCTGTTCAAGGAGGCTCATAGTGGCTGATTTTTATCAGAACGGCATTATTACCACTCTGCATAATCTGGTTGACCGTCCGCTGGACGAATTAGAAAAAGAACTCATCAGTTTTTCACGTATCAGGCCCATGTCGCTGGTGCTGCCCTCTCTCTACTCCGAACTCAGCGGCCCGGCACTGGACAACATTATTAACGACGTTGCCAAAGTCCCCTACCTTAACGAAATCGTGATTGGCCTTGATCGCGCCGATGAAAAAGAATATGCCCATGCCCGGGAGTTTTTCTCGCGCCTGCCACAGCATCACCGCATTTTATGGAACGATGGCCCGCGCCTGCGCAAAATTGATGAGTTGCTGCAAAACGAAGGCCTGGCGCCGAAAGAAATGGGGAAAGGCCGTAATGTCTGGTACTGCTATGGCTATGTGCTGGCGTCGGGCCGTGCCGAATCGGTTGCACTGCACGATTGCGACATCGTTACCTACGACCGCAGCATGCTGGCGCGCTTAATTTATCCGGTGGCTAATCCGGCCTTTAACTACGAATTTGCCAAAGGCTATTATGCCCGCGTGGCCACACAAAAACTGAATGGCCGGGTCAGTCGTTTATTGGTAACACCGTTAATCCGCGCCCTGAAAAAAGTCTATGGCTCTCTCGATTATCTGGAATACCTCGACAGCTTCCGTTATCCGCTGTCGGGTGAATTTTCTATGCGTACCGATGTGCTGAACGATATCCGCATTCCCTCGGACTGGGGATTGGAAATCGGTGTCCTGTCAGAAATGAAGCGTAATTACTCGACTAACCGTATCTGCCAGGTCGATATTGCCGATGTGTATGACCATAAACACCAGCCTCTGTCGGAAGAAGACGCCAGCCGCGGCTTATCGAAAATGAGCACCGATATCTGCAAAGCCATTTTCCGTAAGCTGGCCACCCAGGGAGAGATTTTTACTACTGAAACCTTCCGCTCAATCAAAGCCACCTACTTCCGCATTGCGCTGGATTTTGTTGAAACCTATTACAACGATGCGCGCATGAATGGCTTAACACTCGATCGCCATGCCGAAGAAAAAGCCGTAGAACTCTTTGCCGAAAATATTATGTCTGCCGGTGAACATTTCCTCGCCAATCCGATGGAAACGCCTTTTATCCCGAGCTGGAACCGGGTGATTTCAGCCGTGCCTGATATTCTCGACCGCATCTATGAAGCTGTCGAGGAAGACAACCACTGACAGGTTCAGTGATTGTCTTCAGACTGCCTGCCATGACCGGTGTATCAATGAAAATGCATCGGCAGGCGGTCTGCCTGGGGACGCTCGGCGTTATTGATCATCTCGTCATAGGGTAATTGCTGCACCATAAAGCCTTTGCTTACACCCAGACTGGCCAGTTTTCCGGAACATTCCGATAAGCCACGGAAACGTACCGGCATACCATCCTCCATCAGCAGGCTCAGGCGTCCCAGATAGTCCACCTGTACCAGATAGAGATCGCCCTCATTGGTGAGGATATTGACATCCACTCCCCCCTGGCGCAGTGCTTTTTTAAGTTCTGATGTAGTCATAACCCTTCTCCTGCCTCTGCTTAAATATACCTATACAAAACATATACAACAATATACACAGACAGCTCCATAGGGGTTAAGAATTGTTTGCTATCAAAAAAAACACCAACCTCTGTATTTGACAATATGCGATGATGCCCTCAAAAATGACGCCTCTTTCCGTTTTTGCGTCGCAACTAAAGCCTGCGGCAAACCGTTGGACTGTTATGGTTAATATTGCGTCACCTGAAAAAATTGCCCGCCGCCGCCAGGATATTCTGGATGCAGCCATCGATATTTTTGCTGAAAAAGGCTTCCATGCCAGTGGCATCGCTGATATCGCCACCCGCCTGGGGATTGGGCACGGCACGGTTTACCGCTATTACAAAAACAAACGGGATATCTTTAATGAAATTCTGAGTTTGCTGCTGAGCGAGATGTCGACCGTCGTGCAACAGGATCCGCCCAACACCAACTCGCTGCCGGAATATCAGCAACAGCTGGAACGGATTGCTGACCGGTTAATTGCTATTTTCCGTGAACGCCCGCAGCTGGCACGCATTGCCTTTTACGAGTCTTACGGAGTCGATGCCGAAATCAGTGATGCGGTAAACCGTATTCAGGAATTATTCGCTGAATTTACCGCTTACTATCTGCAAAACGGTATCAGCAAGGCCTTCCTGCGCAGCGAAATGGACACTGCCATCGCTGCCCGGCTGGTGACCGCAATGCTGATGGAAACGGTTAAACATGTCGCCCTTAATGATTTCAGCGACAAGCAGATTGAACCCTGGCGGCGTGAGATTATCCGCCTGATGATCGGCGGCCTCAGCCGCTGAGGTATTGTTGTTACAGACTCTGAGTCAGCCATACCGTCTGATACGGCGCCAGAGTTAATATCTCCGTTGCGGCAATATCGGCTTCGTGGTGACTCAGCAGATCAACCAATCCTCCCGGTAAAAAACCCAGACTGGCTAACGGCAATTGCAGAATACGCTCCGTCACATTTGACAGTGCATACAGTGTCTGACGGTTATCCACACTGGTGCGCTTAACAATAAATAAATCGGAATTAATCCGTACAATGTCCTGCTTTGCATCCGGGTGAAAAGCCTTCTGCTCACGGCGTATTCTGATCATACGGCGTAATTCCGTAAAGACTTCCGCCTGGGGTGTCACTGGGTTATTTAACAGACATTCCAGTTCATGCTTATCCCAGATTTTACGGTTAATTGAGCGTGTTCGACCGGTTTGTTCAACATGATCCAGATCGTTCGGGGTGGCGACCAGACTGTGAATATACAACGCCGGAATCCCCCTCAGGGCCAGCATAATGGCCTGCGAACAAAGGAAACGCTGCACCTGAAAATGATCGCTGCCGCGCCGGGTGCCCATGCAGGCATCAAACAAGCTGATATTGATTTCATAAGGGCTCTGACTGCCATCAGGGTTGGCTTTCATACTGACAAAGCCACCAAAACGGTGCATGGAATCAATCAGATCCTGCACTTCACGCTCAGGCAAAATGCCCTCTACCGGGCGTACGCCGATACCATCGTGGGAAGCGGTAAAATTCAGATAGGTGCAGTCGGCTGGCAGCGGCGGTATTTTATCCGCCCAGTCGGTCAGAAAGCTGGCATTACCACGATTCAGCGCATGTAAAACCAGCGGTGGCAGACCGAACTGATAGACCATATGAGCTTCATCGGACTGGCCAAAATAACTCAGATTTTCTGCCACCGGTACATTGGTTTCGGTAATTAACACCGCTTCCGGTGCGGCATAAGCAAGTACATCGCGCAGCAGTTTTACCACCTCATGGGTCTGCGGCAGATGCACACAGCGGGTGCCGATTTTTTTCCATAAAAAAGCAATCGCATCCAGCCGGATAAAGCGCGCACCACGCTCCACATACAACAGTAATATCTGAATAAATTCGAGTAAAACGGCAGGGTTGGCAAAGTTCAGATCGATCTGGTCTTCGCTGAACGTAGCCCAGACATGGCGCACGCCACGGTGAGTATGCACCGGGGTTAATAACGGCGTATTACGCGGACGGGTAACCACCGACACATCGGTTGCCGGGTCCACTTCAATAAAATATTCACTGTAGGGTTCACGGTTAGCGATGTAATCGACAAACCACAGATTTTCCCGCGAGCAATGATTGATCACCAGATCCATCATCAGATCAAAATCTCTGGCGATGGCGCTGATATCCTCCCAGCTGCCCCAGTCAGGGTTAACCTGACGGTAATCAATTACCGAAAAGCCATCGTCCGAACTGTAAGGAAAAAACGGCAGGATATGCACATTGTTAATCGTATCCTGCAAATGAGCGCGTAAAAAATCGCCCAGTGTCTGCAACGGAATCTCACCACTGCTCTGAATACTGTGGCCGTAGGTAATCAGAATAACGTCCTGCTCCGACCAGCGTTCCGCTCTGGCTGTTTTTTCCTTCCGGAGCGTATTGTCAGAAAACTGCTGGCACAGACGCAGAATATTCTGCGCCAGCTCATCCAGATCGTTCCGCTCAGAATAAATACGCTCCAGGCGCTGTTTAAAACCGCTCAGTATTGGGTCATTCATAGGCTCTCAGTTATCCGGCAATGGCCATGGTTGTAATGGCTTGCCAGTTTCGTGCCGAGACGGCCTCTGCCGGTGTCAGCCAGCTGCCGCCTACCGCAAAGACATTATTCAGTGCCAGATAATCCTGATAATTTTTCTGACCAATACCGCCGGTCGGGCAGAATTTCACATCGGCAAAAGGGCCTGAAAAGGCTTTCAGCATCTCGATGCCACCAGCCGCTGCAGCGGGGAAAAACTTCTGATATTTAAAGCCCGCGGCCCGCGCCTGCAACACTTCGCTCGGGGTTGCCACACCGGGCAGATAAGGGCCTCCCCAACGACGGGCACATTCCAGCAACTCCGGCGAAATGCCCGGACTGACAACGAACTCGGCGCCCCGGTTCAGTGCATCTTCCATCTGCTGTGCACTGGTTACGGTACCCACGCCGACAATAGCTCCGGGAACTTCATGCTTTATCCGCGTAATGGCTTCCAGCCCATGACGGGTACGCAGGGTAATTTCCAGCAGACGCACACCGCCCTGCACCAGCGCCTGCGCCATCGGCACCGCGTCTTCCGGGTCTTCAATCACCATCACCGGCACCAGAGGCTTGGCGCGGTCTAACCATAAATCCCACATCACGATTCTCCTTAAACGTACCCTGAATGCTCAGACGAGTGTTCTGTTTTAATCCCAGCCGACAGACAACGCGCCCTGATCGGCCGGAGTGACTAATTTGCGCAAGCCGGCGAATAACTCGCGACCAACCCCGGTCGCCGACAACACGGGCGGCTCCTGGGCCGGACGCTGAGCAAAACCTTCGGCCAACACCGTCAGCTCACCATGATGGCCGTCGAGGCGAATCACATCACCATCCTGAACCCGATCCAGCCAGCCGCCGGCATAAGCTTCGGGGCAGACATGAATGGCCGCCGGAACCTTACCGGAAGCACCGGATAAGCGACCATCGGTCACCAGCGCCACACGGTAGCCGGCGTCCTGCAGATTGGTCAGCGCCGGTGTCAGCTGATGCAGCTCCGGCATACCATTGGCTTTTGGCCCCTGATACTTCAGTACCACCACCACATCGCAGTTGAGTTCACCATTATGGTAAGCGGTAAGCACCGCTTCCTGGGTTGTGAATACCCGCGCCGGGGCTTCGACCTGCCAGCGGTCATCCGGCACCGCAGAGACTTTCATAATCGCCCGCCCCAGATTGCCCTGCAGTAATTTCATGCCGCCTTCGCGCATAAAAGGCGCGTGAGCCGGTGCCAGTACCGATAAATCGAGACTCTCAGCCACCGCCGGACGCCAGCCCAGTGTGCCCTCTGAATTCAGATACGGCTCTTTGAAATACGGCTCCAGGCCATCGCCCATAATGGTTTTAACATCGGTATGCAGCAGCCCGGCGGAAGCCAGTTCGCGCATTAAATAGGCCATACCACCACTTTGCTGAAAGGCGTTGATATCGGCCTTGCCATTGGGATAAACCCGCGTCAGCAGCGGTACGACATCGGACAGATCGGCCATATCCTGCCAGTCGATAATCACTCCGGCCATACGTCCGATCGCCGGTAAATGAATGCTGTGATTGGTCGAACCACCGGTCGCCAGCAGCCCCACCATGGCATTCACCAGCGTGCGTTCATCGACCATTTGTCCCAGTGGCATAAAGTCTGGCGCCAGAGCAGTAAGCTCGCTGACACGCTGGGCTGCGGCAGCGGTTAACGGCGCCCGCAACGGATCATTCGGATTAATAAACGATGACCCAGGTAACTGCAGGCCCATGATTTCCATCAGCATCTGATTGGAATTGGCTGTGCCATAAAAGGTGCAGGTGCCGGCACTGTGATACGACGCCATCTCACTCTGCAGCAGCTCATCGCGGCCGACCTCTCCGGCAGCATAAGCCTGCCGGACTTTGGCTTTATCGTTGTTACTGATACCGCTGGGCATGGGGCCTGCCGGTACAAACACCGCCGGCAGATGACCAAAGCGCAGAGCAGCCATCAATAACCCCGGCACAATTTTGTCGCAGATGCCGAGCAGCAGCATGCCGTCAAACACCTGATGTGACATCGCCACCGCCGTACTCAGCGCAATCACATCACGGCTGAATAACGACAACTCCATTCCTGTTTGCCCCTGAGTGACACCATCGCACATCGCCGGCACACCACCGGCCATCTGTCCGACATGCCCACTGGCCGCCAGTGCTTTTTTCAGTTGCTGCGGGTAATCGCGATATGGCGCATGAGCCGACAGCACATCGTTATACGCACTGATGATGGCAATATTGGCGGCACGGTGATTCTGCTTCAGGATCAGTTTTTCAGCATCTGGGGACGCCGCATAATCATGGGCCAGATTGGTACAGCTCAGCTGTTCGCGCACAGGCCCCTGCGCTACGGCCTGTTCTGTTTGTGCCAGATAAGCAGCGCGGGTGGCTTTGCTGCGCTGGCGGATGCGTTCGGTAACATCAAGCAGTAAGGGGTGCATCAGGCTCTCCGTGTAAATTTTCCCGGCGATAAACGCTCAGGCCGACCTGTGACTGAAACAAAACCCGGCGCACCGGCATGGCCGCGGTGTTGCCTGCTTCAGCGGTATCGCAGGCGAGACTGAACACGCGGTTTTTATCGTCACCGTCAAATAACAAAAACAGATGGCGGCAGTTCGCCAGTAAACTCCAGGTCAGGGTCATACGTGGCGGCGTGACCTGTTCGTCGCTCACCGGGCAACACCAGGCGCCGGAGTTACCATCCAGACAGCGCGGCAGTGCCTGGCTGTGTGGAAACCAGCTCGCCGTATGTCCATCGCTGCCCATACCCAGTACCGCATAATCGAGCTGATCAAGCTGCTCATGCAGGGTATTTTCACAGTCCATAAAGCCCTGCTGCGGCGACGCTGCCTTGTTTTTTAACGGCAGAAAGTAAGCCTGTGCCGCCTGATGTTGCAGCAGATGCTCACGCACCAGCGCGGCATTGCTCTGAGGATCATGCTCGTCCACCCAGCGTTCATCCACCAGCGTAATCAGAACTTTCTGCCAGTCGACCGGCTGTTGTGCCAGCTGCTGAAAAAAAGCGACCGGCGTCTTGCCACCGCTGACCGCCAGACAAGCCCGGCCACGGCGTTCAATGCAGCGCTGCAGACGCGTCGCCAGATCACCCGCCAGCTGTCTGGCCAGCGTATCACTGCTGTTAAAGCGCAGATCCTGCATTCCGTTCAACATAGGCATTCCTCAGCTGTTCTCATCCCACAGACGGCCATCTTTGGCCAGCAGCAAGGTTGCTGCAGCCGGCCCCCAGGAGCCCGAAGTATAGGGTTCCGGACGCTGCTCAGAGTCGTTCCACGCCTGCAGAATCGGATCGACCCAGCGCCATGCCTCAAGTAATTCATCATCGCGTAAAAACAGCGTGGCATTTGCACTCAGTACATCAAACAACAAACGTTCGTAGGCTTCCGGCACCCGTGTCTGCTTATGGTTGGCCGGATTCAGACTGAGATTCATCGGCCGCACATTCATGCCCGGCCCTACCCGTTTTTCGCACAACATCAGGCGGATACCTTCATCCGGCTGCAGGCGGAAGATCAGTTTGTTGGCCATGGTATTTTTATGCTGCATCGGGAAGATGGAGTGCGGAATGGCTTTAAAATGCACCACAATTTCACAGGCCCGGTCCGCCAGACGCTTACCAGTACGCAGATAAAACGGCACCCCCGCCCAGCGCCAGTTATCAATCTCAACTTTTACCGCAACAAAGGTTTCGGTCATGCTTTTGGCCTGCACACCGGGTTCATCGCGGTAGCGCGGCACCGGCTGACCATCGGATACGCCGGCATCGTACTGACCACGAACCACTTTATCGCTGACCGCTTCTGCCGTAATGGCCTTCAGGGATTTAAGTACTTTTACCTTTTCGTCACGCACCGCATCCGGTTCCAGCCGGGCCGGCGGTTCCATCGCGGTAATACAGAGTAATTGCAGCAGATGGTTCTGAAACATATCGCGCATAGCGCCGACCTGATCATAAAAACCCGCGCGTTTTTCCACGCCCAGAGATTCAGAAATGGTGATCTGAATATGATCGATGTACTTCTGATTCCACTGGGATTCAAACAGGGAATTGGCAAAGCGCAGCACCATCAGATTCTGTACCGTTTCTTTGCCCAGATAATGGTCGATACGGTAAATCTGCGATTCAGCAAAGTATTCAGCAACGGCGTTATTAATCGCCTGCGCTGAAGCAAAGTCATGACCGATGGGCTTTTCCAGCACGATTTTGCTCTGGCTGAGAATCAGACCACTGTTATGCAAGCCGCGGGCAATGCCGGTATACAGATCGGAACCGGTAGCCAGATAAAAAATACGGTTAATATCGCCGGGCATCAGCGCGCCGGCCAACAGGCTGTACTGGGCCTCATCGCTGAGATCTACCGTCAGACAGTGCAGACGCTCACTGAAGCTCTGCCAGCTGCTTTCTTCCAGATATTCGGTTGCGACATGCCGTTTAAGTGCCGCGCGGACCATCTCGGCAAAATCGGTGGCACTGATGTCGCGCCGGGTAGTCGAATAAATACGCCCGGCCGGCAGACGCCCGTCACGATGCAGCAGATACAACGCCGGCAGCAGCTTGCGTTGCGCCAGATCCCCCAGGCCACCAAACAGAATCAGCTCGAATGGAGCATTGATATGCATCCGCTATCTCCTTTGCAAAGAAATCAGGGCTTTCCTGTCACTCGTTAACATCTCATCAAGTGTGGCAGAACACCACTGCCTGATGCACATTCCGCACCCACAGTTTGTCTGAGTCGTAGCAACCAACCATAATCTGGACAAAGTGTGACATGAATTGCCTTGCCCGCGCGGCATCTTCGGCCGCTTTGTCCGCTGACAACCATACGCCGCCGAACCTCCCCTTAATCCACTTTAGCCGGGCTGCGCAGACAGAATGCCGCTGATGGTAAAATCTTCGCTAGTTTTTTGTTTTTATTGAAAAAAGGTGTTGACGAACAACAGGCCTCTCCGTAATATACGCCTCGCTGTTACGAAGTTCCCCGATAGCTCAGTCGGTAGAGCAGTAGACTGTTAATCTATTGGTCGTTGGTTCAAGTCCAACTCGGGGAGCCAAACAGCATTCGGGGTATAGCGCAGTCTGGTAGCGCGCCTGCTTTGGGAGCAGGATGTCGGGAGTTCGAATCTCTCTACCCCGACCATATTTACACTTTTAACACTTCCTTCTTTTCTTCTTCATACTTTTCCATTAGCTTGTTTACTATTCATGTTAACTTGCGGGAATTGCTGTGAATTCTGTTGCTCAATCTGCCCATTATCCGGTCACCTGCCCTGCCTGCAACACCATCAATGCCAAACGTGCAGCCGAACTCCTTCAGAACAAAAGCCTTAATTGCCGCAAATGTGAACACACCATCGCCATGAACGAAAATCAGCTGAACAGCCTGCGCCGCACACTGGCCGATATGGCCAACTATCTGAGAGAAGGGCAAACACCGGCGACACACACCGATTAATACACAGGGCAGCCAATAGAAATAAAGAAGAGAAGGACGAGCGGAGAAAAACAGAAAAGCAGGTGCGGCATATACCGCACCTTACAACTGGCGTTAATTACTTAACGATATCCAGCAGCTCAACCTCAAACACCAGAGCGGAGTTTGCAGGAATACGCGGGCTTGGGCTACGTGCGCCGTAAGCCAGTTCAGCAGGAATATACAGCTTCCACTTATCACCCACTTTCATCATCTGCAGCGCTTCTACCCAACCACGGATAACACCGGTAACCGGGAATTGTGCAGGCTCACCACGCTCAACAGAACTGTCAAATACAGTACCGTCAATCAGAGTGCCATGATAATGCACACGCACAGTATCAGAAGCTTCCGGCACTGGCTGGCCATCGGCCGCAGCAACCATAACTTCATACTGCAGACCAGATTCAGTCACAGTCACATCTTTACGCTTGGCATTTTCAGCCAGGAAATCCTGACCCGCTTTAGCAGCAGCATCATTCAGTGCTTCCTGCTTCATGGTTTGCTCTTCACGGATTTTATCGAAAGCGGCTTTAATCACATCTTCACCGATGCGCGGCTCAGCATTTGCCAGAGCATCTTTGATGCCTGCAGCAATCGCATCGGCATTCATGTCGACTTCTTCGCGAGACAACTGACGACCAATATTAAGACCAACGCCATAGCTCGCCTGATCAACATGATTTTCTAACTTCACAGAGTCCTCCTGACCGCAACCGGCCAACAACAAAGCACCCAGAATGACCGCAGGTGCTGATTTAATCAGATTCATGAAAATTCCTTGCATGAGTTATCCAAGAGGCCAGTACACTACTACAAGCCCGTAGCAATTCCTATGACAGCAAAAGCAATACGAAGTTTTTCCGCCCAAACAGAGAATCAAACCACATTCAGCAGGCAAAATTACCGTTTTTAGCCCGCTGCTCGCATTCCCGCTTGATGTTTTTGCAGACCTGAATTTCAGCCTGAGACAGACCGGTTGCCATCTGACAACGATAATGGCGCTGGCGCAGTTCAGAATCCGGTATATTCCCCAACCCCTCACTGCAGCCCAACAAACTCAGAAACAACACACAGAAAAGAACTTTCACAGCATTATCCAAATGCACATTTTGGCAAAGATTCGCACAGCATCACACCAGTGTCCAGCCACATGCCGCACATCAGCAATAACCTGATTTCCTTTCTGTAACACAATCAGGATAAAAGCAGGATATAATCCGCCACAAATGAGAAAAATAAAGGAGATACCACCATGCGGATGCTGATTATTCTGGCCTGCATACTCACACTGCAAGCCTGCTCCGGCCCTTCTAAAGAAGAACTGCGGCGCATGCAACTGCTGGAAGCACAGCGCGCAGAACAAGCCGCCCTCGCCGCTCAGAAAGAAGCTCAGGAACGTGAAATCCGCACCCGCCAGCGCCTCTCCGACGCACGCACAGCATGGCAAAAGAAAACCAAACTGAGTTCATCTCAGATTGACAACCTGTTTGGCCAAAATCCTGCAGCCGCCTTGTCATCCGATAAAATCTATTATGTTCAGTTCGATCTGCAGCCGGCCAAATATAACTACGGCCAGAATAAGCAGAGCTTCACCATTGTTGGTATGCGTAATCTGCCAAACAGCGCCGTTTACGGGCCATTATTTCCCGATGAAAAAGCCCAGTATCAGCCAGGGCAGCTGGCCAAATCGGTACTGGAATTTGCACTGAAAGAAGAAACCGAAATTAACCGCATTGGCCAGGAAGTATTACGCGATCGCGGACAGCGCTGGGTAGCCGCAACTCTGAATTTTAAAAGCTACGACTCTCTGGTTAATCAGAACAACACCAGCAAGTGGTACTGGGAACCGGGCCTGTTTGACGACCTGTCCTGGAATATCACACCGGAAGCCGCCTACCCTTACACCTCAGAACGCACCCTGACCCTGCAACTTGGCCTGCGCTTCTGCCTGCTGACCGACCGCTGCTACCTTGATTCCGATTACCGCAAACACCCGACCCATGCAGTACGCGCTGAAGTAATGAGCGTTTTGATCGCCAGCCATAAGAATGGTGACATTCTGGCCGAATTTATCCGTGAAAAAGAATAAGTACGCAGAACAGCAAAACGATGTATAAAAAAAGCGGCCATAAGGCCGCTTTTTTTATGCTGACATATCAGCTCTTATCAGAAGCACTTATCAGAAACCCAGTGCCAGAGAAGCACCAAAGTAAGCACCGGACACATCGAAATCGGTATCGATGTCAGCCAGGTCTTTATCGGCTTTCAGGTTAATGCTGCGGTAACCGGCTTCCAGACCGATATCCACAACCGGTACCGGCAGATCGTAACCGATGCCGTAGCTGATATCGCTCAGCTTATTACCGCCCATACCGATGTAGTTAATATCGGCTGACGCATACAGGCCAAATGGGCTGTCGATTTTTACTTCACCGTAAACCAGCGGCATCACGAAATCGAGATCAACACTTTCATTAACACTGGTGGTTTTTCCGCTGACTTCTGCAACGCCATCAAACTGACGGGCAGTCAGACCAAAATTCACATCAACAAAAGGTACCGGCAGCGGCAGGCCCCAGTACAGGGTCAGATCAGAGTGGCTCAGATCCAGTTTACTGCTAACGTCTTCATTAAACGTCTGATCAGCAAACTGGGCGTTAATATTACCGTCACCTTCCAATTCCAGTGAGGTCTGCTTCAGCTTCAGGTTCGGAATAAACGGCAGCGGGTGTTCGAAGAACACAGTCAGCTGCTGACCGTTGTCAGAGTCGAGATTCAGGCCGTCTTTTTCAACCGAAACGCCTTCATCAATCTGGCCACCGGCTTCAGCATTCCAGACACTGGCTTTGGCACCGACGGTAAAAAGTAAATCAGCTTGTGCGGCCACCGGCGTCATTGCCAGCAGAAACGCAGCGATTGCAGTCTTTTTCATGGAGATATTCCCGTTCTTATGATTTATCCAGTCAACCGTCAGTGCGGCCGAGTACGGCTAGTTTGCCCGCAAATGGCGCGATTGCCAATTATTTGCGCTACAAGCAGGAAATACTTCACAAACAGAAGAGAAAAGCGGAAAAAGGAGAGAAAAGAGGGAATAAAAATAAAAGAAGTGAATACTCTGCGCCAGCAGCAGCGACACAGAGTATATACCAGAGGTTTACCCGCTGATCAGAAGGTTACGCCGATACGACGGCCCACTTCTTCATAGGCTTCAACCACACCGCCCAGCCCCTGACGGAAACGGTCTTTATCCAGCTTCTCACGGGAGTCTTTATCCCACAGGCGGCAGCCGTCTGGTGAGAACTCGTCACCCAGCACCACTTCACCTTTAAACAGGCCGAATTCCAGCTTGGAATCAACCAGCAGCAGACCACCTTCAAGGAAAATCTGCTTCAGCACATCGTTCACTTTAAAGGTCAGCTCTTTCATGCGCGCCAGATGCTGGTCTTCGACCCAGCCAAAAGAACGGGCGTGGTATTCATTGACCATAGGGTCGCCCAGCGCATCGTTTTTCAGAAACAGTTCAAAGGTTGGCGGAACCAGATCGATACCTTCTTCCACACCCAGACGACGGCACAGAGAACCTGCGGCGATATTACGCACCACACACTCCAGCGGAATCATATCCAGACGCTTAACCAGCGCATCGGTATCCGACAACAGACGTTCAAAGTGCGTCGGAATACCCGCCTCAGCCAGCTTGGTCATGATGTAGGCGTTGAACTTATTGTTCACCATACCTTTACGGTCCAGCTGCTCGACCTTCTTGCCATCGAAAGCGGAAGTATCGTTGCGGAACTCCAGCACCATGTAGTCCGGATCGTCAGTGGTATACACAGACTTCGCCTTACCTGAGTAGAGTAATTCACGCTTTTCCATGGGGTTCTCCGAGGATGATCTTAAATTGTGGATCTTAAAAACCGGTTACTAAAGCTGCCGCCAGTCGGATACCTGATCCTGCTGCAGCAAAGATACTTCATGCGGCGCGCACTGCAGCGCCTGTGACAGTGTCTGACAAACCAGAGCACGGTCGTTATTTTTTTCACTGATATGGCCTGCGGTTACATGCTGTAGTCCGTCCCACTGCACGCGACTGATCAGCTCAGCACACTGCTGATTACTCAGATGACCGAAATTACCAGCCACTCTGGCGCGCAGACTGGGTGGATAAGGACCATTCTGCAACATCAGCGGGTCGTGATTGGCTTCAATCTGCAAGGCATGGCAGCGCTGATAAACATTCACAATATGCGGTGTTAGCGAACCCAGATCCGACAATACACCAAGACGTTTTTCCGCACTGTTTTCCAGTACAAACTGCAGCGGTTCTTCCGCATCGTGGGGAACCACAACCGGCAACACCGCCAGACCACCTACACTGGTTACCTGATCTGAGCTGATGCAACGCCAGAGCGGATGTTCCGTCCATTCCATTTTGCGCGCGGTACCAAAGGATGCATAAAACGGAATATTCAGCGTTTCACATAACGCTGCCACGCCCTTGGCATGATCACTGTGCTCATGGGTAACAAACACACCATCCAGCTGGCGCGGATCAATGCCTGACTCCTGCAGACGCAGCAGAATGTTTTTACGGTTAAAGCCGCAGTCAATCAGCACTCCACGGTCATTTTGCAAAACAATGGTGGCATTGCCGCGACTGCCACTGCCCAAAGATGCGTATCTCACTTTTCCAGCTGGGCTTTAATCTCGTTCAGCACATCAGCCGTTATGGCTTCGCCGGCCAGATTATCAGCATCAGTCAACAGTGACAGATACACCCCCTGACGGGCACGGTTCATCTTCAGCAGATAGGTTTCGGTCACGATATTGTCATTACCCCAGAAGCGATCCCACCAGCTCAGCTGCACGGCATCATTACGGGTTTTCATTTCCAGATAATAAGTACCGGTACTGCGGTTAAGGTCGGTCAGCTTCAGATCTGAAGCACTCAGAGCTTCCGTAACCGCCGCCCAGGCACTGGCAAAACCACCGTCCATACGCAGAATCTGAGTGCCGGCGCCATCTTTATCCAGACGCGGATTCAGTGCCTCAGAACGGTATTCATTCAGCGAGGCAACACCATCGGCCTCTTCATCTTCCGCAATATAACGCTGCGGCTGCGGGGTCTCGAATGAAGACGGTTTGTCCGGTGTCACCGGTAAAGCCGGGATGGCATAGGCATCAGATGTTACCAGACGGATGTCCTGCTCCGTGCGGGTTGGCGCCTGCTCTTCTGCATCCAGATAATCCATCGCACGATCGCGGAAAGTATCACCGAACATCCAGCTGCAACCGGACAGCATAACAACGGCTGGCAACAATAAAATACGCATGCAATCGCCTGCTTTAAATGAGTTCAAGAGCGGCCAGAGACAGCTCGACTTTTGGCTTGTAACGCTCATCCAGTTCAACCAGCGGCAAACGGATACCACGACCCATCAGCCCCATTTTGTGCAGAGCCCATTTCACCGGAATCGGGTTGGCTTCACAGAACATGGCGTTGTGCAGATTCATCAGACGCTCATTCAGCGCTTTCGCTTCCGCCGCCTGACCATCCAGCGCCAGCATGCACAGCTGATGCATTAAAGCCGGTGCCACGTTGGCCGTTACCGAAATATTGCCTTTACCGCCCAGCAGGATCAGCTCATAAGCCGTAGCGTCATCACCGGAATAGACCGCCATACGGTCTCCTACCAGTTCAATGACTTTACGCGCCCGCTCCAGATCGCCGGTCGCTTCTTTCACGGCCACAATCTGCTCAACATCCGCCAGTGCCGCAATGGTTTCCGGCAGCATGTCACAGGCGGTACGGCCTGGTACGTTGTACAGAATCTGCGGAATATCGACGGCCGCAGCAATGGCCTCGTGGTGCTTGATCAGGCCGCGCTGTGGTGGTTTGTTGTAATACGGAGTCACCAGCAGACAGGCATCGGCACCCAGGTTTTTCGCTTCCTGAGTCAGCTCAATCGCTTCTGAGGTTGAGTTGGCACCGGTGCCGGCAATGATCGGACGACGACCAGCAGTGACTTTAACCACACGCTCAATCACCGCGCAGTGCTCTTCTGTGCTCAGGGTTGCCGACTCGCCGGTTGTGCCCACGGCAACAATCGCGTCGGTGCCCTGTTTGATGTGGAACTCCACCAGTCCGTCCAGACTTTCCCAATCCACACTGCCATCAGCGTGCATAGGGGTTACCAAAGCCACAATACTGCCGGTAATCATTGAGCTCTACTCCAAAATATCCGCCCGGAACGGGCGCAGAAAAACAAAGGCGCAAGTCTACTGATGCAAGGGATTGGTGACAAGTCAGACGCAGTCACTATCGCTTACTCTGTTATCGGGCCAGGCCTGCAAAACCGCTTTAAACAGGGTTGCCAGCGGGATTGCAAAAAACACACCCCAGAATCCCCACAGCCCGCCAAACACCAGCACCGCCACAATAATCGCCACCGGATGCAGGTTGACCACTTCAGAAAACAACAACGGCACCAGCACATTGCCATCCAGTGCCTGAATAATGCCGTACACCACCATCAGCCAGATAAAGTCGTTGGTCCAGCCCCACTGCACGTAACCCACCAGAGCAATCGGAATGGTGACCACCGCAGCGCCGATATAAGGCACCAGTACCGACAAACCCACCGCAATGGCCAGCAGCGCCGCATAGTTCACGCCCAGAATCAGAAAAGCCACATAGGTGACACCACCGACGATAACAATTTCCAGCACCTTACCGCGGATATAGTTGGCAATCTGTACATCCATTTCAGACCAGATGCGGTTCAGTAATTGCCGGCGCTGCGGTAAAAATGCCGTACACCAGGAAAGAATCTGATCAGAGTCTTTCAACAGAAAGAACACCAGAATCGGCACCAGTACGCAGTAAATCAGTACCGCCATAACCCCGGTAATCCCGGTGATGGAAAAACTTACGGCAAATTGCCCGACTGACGCCAGTTCATCACCAATCTGCTTGGTCCAGACTTTCACCTGATCGACCGATACCAGATCCGGATACTGCTGTGGAAGCAGCATCAGAAGCTCCTGTCCCTTACTGGCCATACGCGGCAATTCATAAAAAAACTGCGTCAGCTGCTGCCAGGTGGCGGGCAGAATAATCAGCAACAGCAGCATCAGTACGCCAACAAACAACATAAAGACCAGTATCGTCGCACCGAGATGACCCAACCCCCGGCGCTTACAGTAATTCATTGTCCCCTGTAACAGATACGCCAGCACGATGGCTGTCAGGAACGGTGCCAGCACCTTGCCCAGCGTAATAATGACCAGCAATACCGCCGTAATAAGCAATAACAACAGCAGCGCTTCTTCATCAGAAAAATAGCGGTCAATCCAGCGCCGGAATACCTTAATCATGCCCTCAGGCTCCTTTTTTAATCCAGAACTGATAGCAACCATCGACATCGGAAGCGGCCACCAGTTCATTATTGGTCATTGCAATATATTTACGGATATCACGCCACGAACCGGCATCGGTTGCCGTCACCCACAACACCTCACCGGCCGCCAGCGTCTTCAGCGCCAGCTTGGTTTTTAACAGTGGCAACGGGCATTCCAGTCCGGATGCATCCAGAGCCTGATGATATTGGTTTGAATTAGACACAGCGCACGCCTTTTGCCAAACTGAAGCTTCATTATATACGGATGTCTGCTGATAACGCCTGCACAGGAAATTGCAGTTCGGCGACAATGATTCATCAGAACCTGCTGAACTCCTTTCCTCTGGCGGGTCTAACGCAAATCAACATCAGGAATCCGGGCTTGAATTTCCGCCTAACACGTCTCGCGCTGTTACTGCTGAGCAGCTGCGCCGCCTTCAGCACTCCAACCATTCAGGCCGCAACTGCCGACCTGCCGGATCTTGGCGACAGCGCCTCCAGCTATGTCTCGCTGCAGGAAGAACACGACCTCGGACGGGTCTGGCTGCGCCAGCTGCGCGCACAGGCAAAAACGGTAGACGATCCGCTGATCACCGAATTTCTGGAAAACCTGATTTTCCGTCTGGTGCCGCACAGCGAGGTCAAACAATCCGACTTTGAGTTTGTTGTCGTTGACCGCGCGGAATTAAATGCATTTGCCGTGCCCGGCGGCATTATCGGTATTAACTTCGGCATACTGTTACACACCCGCGACGAAGACGAACTGTCAGCCGTTCTGGCGCACGAACTGGCCCACCTGAGTCAGCGTCACTTTGCCCGCCAGATCGAAGCCGCAGAAAAACAGGAACCCATTGCTATCGCCACGCTGCTGGCGAGCATCCTGCTGATTGCCACCAACAATCCCGACGCCGGTTTTGCCGGTCTGGTTACCAGTC
The DNA here is from genome assembly GCF_025345565.1 of Thalassolituus hydrocarboniclasticus. NCBI lineage: Bacteria > Pseudomonadati > Pseudomonadota > Gammaproteobacteria > Oceanospirillales > Oceanospirillaceae > Thalassolituus > Thalassolituus hydrocarboniclasticus. The sequence goes on from NZ_CP054475.1 coordinate 2,436,272, forward strand.
AGGCCGCCAGCATTCAGAGCCGTCTGGCCTATTCACGCGAATGGGAGCAGGAAGCAGACCGTATTGGCATGCGCACCCTGTCAACCGCCGGGCTCGATCCTTACGCTATGCCATCTATGTTTCAGCAGATGCTGCAGGCCAATCGTTACAGTCAGCGACCACCGGAATTCTTGCTGACCCACCCGGTCACCGAGTCCCGTGTCGCGGATGCTGCAGACCGCGCCCAGACATATCCGCGTAAACCACGACTGGCGGGGTTTGAATTCCGCGCCCTGCAGAACGAAGCCATGATCCGCTACCAGCTCAGCGCCGATAAGCGCGTGGATTACTTCACTCAACAACTGCAGATCACAGCGCGCAGCAGCGCTGAGCATGCTGCAGCACTGTACAGCCTGGCCCGCCTGGCACTGGATAATAATGACAGCAAAAGCAGCCGGGCTTATCTGAAAAAAATCATCAGTCCGTGGCGCGATCACTCTGCCGTGGTTGCCCTTAATGCCCGCAACCTGGCAGCGGAAAGTAAATATACAGAAGCCATTGAAGCCATCGATAACGCCCTGCCCTTCGATCCTCAGGATTATCTGCTGTTAAGCATCAAAGCTTCATTGCTGCGCCAGTCCAGCCAGAAAAATGAGGCCGTTGCGGTCCTCAAACACCTGAGTGAATTACGCAGCACCAATCCGGCCGTCTGGCGCATGCTGGGTGAAGCTGCAGGCGATGCCAATATGATTTTGCTGGGCCACCGCGCTAATGCTGAATATCTGTTTTATTCAGGGTACCACGCCAAAGCACTGCGACAGATGGAACTGGCTTTACAGCTGGCGAAAAAGAACCGTGATTTTCAGCAGGAAGCTGCACTGGGGCAGCGCCTGCGGGTCATGGCCAACAGCGCTGCAATTCTTCCCTGAATACATCCATAACACCTGAAATACAGACATAAAAAATGGGCCAGAAGGCCCACTTTTATTTGCTGCACCCAAACCTTATTACATTAAGGCTTAATTAAATGTCAGCCTTTATTGAAATTCAGCATGCGTTGCAGGCTGACCACCGCCCGCTGACGCAAACCTTCTTCAATCAGAATTTCCTGATCAGCATTAACCAGCACATCGCGAATGCTCTGCAGACCATTCATCGCCATCCACGGGCAATGCGCACAGCTGCGACAGGTTGCACCATTACCGGCAGTTGGCGCTTCGATAAGTAACTTATCCGGCGCAGCCTGCTGCATCTTATAAAAAATGGCCTTATCAGTAGCAACAATCAGCACCGGGTTAGGTAAGTTTTTGGCTGCCGCAATCAGCTGACTGGTCGAGCCCACAGCATCGGCCATTTTGACAACCGACTCCGGTGATTCCGGATGTACCAGAACCGCAGCCTCCGGGTGAACCTTCTTCAGATCTTCCAGCGCCTTGGCTTTAAATTCATCGTGAACAATACAGGCACTGTCCCACAGAATCATGTCAGCCCCGGTTTCACGCTGCACATAACTGCCCAGGTGCTTATCCGGTGCCCAGATCAGCTTCTGCCCCTGCTCTTTAAGATGATTAACCACATCAAGGGCAATGCTCGAGGTGACCACCCAATCCGCACGCGCTTTTACCGCCGCCGAGGTATTGGCATACACCACCACGGTGCGATCCGGGTGCTGATCACAGAACGCAGAAAACTCTTCGACCGGGCAACCGATATCCAGCGAGCAGGTTGCCTCCAGCGTCGGCATCAGAATGCGTTTTTCCGGGCTGAGAATTTTTGCGGTTTCCCCCATAAAACGTACACCAGCCACAATCAGCGTACTGGCTTTGTGGTCACGACCAAAACGGGCCATTTCCAGAGAATCAGCCACACAGCCGCCGGTTTCTTCTGCCAGCGCCTGGATTTCAGGGTCGGTGTAATAATGGGCAACCAGAGCCGCATCTTCCTGAATTAATAATTCACGGATTTCCTGCTTAAGCTCAGCGCTTTGCTCGGCCGTCAGTGGTGCAGCAGGTGCAGACCAGAAGTCACGGACAATCTGTTGTGCAGCCGGTATGGTTTCGTTCATACATCTCTCTGTCAGGCATAGATATAACGTGGCAATTTTATCACAGACAGAACACTGTCCGCTGCGTCACCCTGCGGACCAGAACCCTGCACAGAACAGATGGGGTTCCGGGAGGCAAATAAAAAGGGGAGAAAGCTTTCGCTTTCTCCCCTTTTAGGTGTTGGTGGGTCGTGCAGGATTCGAACCTGCGACCAATTGGTTAAAAGCCAACTGCTCTACCAACTGAGCTAACGACCCTTAAGTGCTGCGTATGTTACCGGGTTCTAAAAAAAAGTCAACCTTTTCAGTAACTTACCTCTTCCGTAAAAATTGGTGGGTCGTGCAGGATTCGAACCTGCGACCAATTGGTTAAAAGCCAACTGCTCTACCAACTGAGCTAACGACCCGGAAGAGGCGCATATAATACTTAATTTTCCGGAGCTGACAACCCTTTTTTCGAAAAAAGTTTCACTATCAGGGACTTAGCGTCATCCGGTGGCTACAAAAGACAGGTTACGAGCCCAGAATTCATGGGCTTTCAGGCGCGATAACAACGAATATTCAGAAAGAAAAACAGGCCTTAAAAGGCCTGTCAGGAAAGCTTTGCAAGATAGGACTTAGCCAGTCTGACCGTACCATCGGCTTTACCGGTGTACAGGTCGATGACCGTCTGCAGCCAGACTTTTGCCTGCGCCACATCGCCTTTTTTATGCAGTGTGATTCCCATTTTATAAGTCGCATCGGCTGCTTTGTCATGATCAGGATACTGGGTAACCACCTTACGGAAGCTCTCCAGGGCTTTATCCAGATCGCTCTGAACCAGATAAACCTCACCAGACCAATACAACGCATTACCTACTAACGGATCCTGCGGGTAATTTTTCACAAAATCGTTAAAGGCAACATTGGCTTCAGCGAATTTTTTCTCGCGCACCAGCGTCATGGCATTTTTATAGGCCTCAGCCGGAGATTCTTTTACCGCAGCAGGAGCAACCACAGCAGCAGGAGTACCACCAGCTAATAAGGCAGCCATACGCCGGTCAAGATCCAGGTAACGTTCCTGCTGATCCTGAGTCAGACGGCGAATCAGGTGATCCTGCTCTTCTACACGCCCACGCAGCTCAGCAATCTCCATCTGCATCTGTTCCATTTGCATGGCCATTTCAGACAACAGACCGGAGGAAGCGGCGGGTGTAACAGAAGGAGCTATAGCAGCCGGGACGTTAACGCTTGCCCGGTCGGAGGAGTCGGTCGGAGTGTTCTGAGTTGCCGGTGCGACCGCTCGGGCCGCACCAACAGATACCCACTGATCATCCGCATTGACGCTGGCCGTTACTGCAACCAGCGCAAAGGTCAGGACGACAGATTTCATTAACGGCTCTGGTATTTCACTTCAACGCGACGGTTCTTGGAGTAAGAGCCTTCATCGTGACCCATCATAACCGGACGCTCTTCACCAAAGCTCACAACTTTCAGCTGAGAACCGTTGGCACCATTAGCCATCAGGAAACGACGAACAGTCATAGAACGACGCTCACCCAGAGCCAGGTTGTATTCAACAGTACCGCGCTCATCAGCGTGGCCTTCCAGAACAACAGAAGCTGCTGGATTAGCCGCCAGGAACGCAGCGTGAGCCATCAGTGCCGCTTTGCCTTCGCTCTTCAGAGTGCTCTGATCGAAGTCAAAGTAGAATACAGTTTGTTCACGCAGCGCAGCCTGAGCTTCGTTTGCTTCTGCTTCCAGAGCTTCGCCGTTTACGCCAGCGCTTTCAACAGCATTGGTGTCTTCGGCCTGTTGTTCAGTAGCTGTTGGTGCAACAGTAGAACCTGCACCCTCATTTACGTCTCCCTTGCTTGCACAAGCAGAAATCAACATAGCGCCAAAGGCCAAACCTAAGGTTTTATACAGTGCAGTAGTTTGCATAACAGTTTTCCAGTCCGAAGTAAGTTTGAATTATTGGAAAATCGGCGACCAAGCAGGCTCCCTGACGTCACCGTATTTAGATGGTAAGCGGAACTTAACATCACCATCGACCGATACGGCCGCCAGAATGCTTCGGTTCGCCTCACTCGCAGCATAAATTACCATACTTCCATTAGGTGCAACACTAGGAGACTCATCCAATTCGGTCTCACTGGTAAGAATGTGCACTAATCCACTTTTCACGTCCTGTGAAGCGATATGAAAGCGGTTATTTGCCTTATGGACATACACCAATTTGCGGCCATCTGCGGTAATCCGGGGGCGTGCGTTATAACCACCATCAAAGGTTACGCGTACTACCTCTTTGCTGTCAGTGTCCAGTTTGTAAACCTGAGGACCACCTGCACGGCTCGAGGTAAAAAACAGATGCCGGCCATCAATATCCCATTGAGGTTCAGTATCAATTGCGTAGTGATTAGTCATGCGCTCAACTTTCCGGGTTGCCAGATCCATCACATAAATGTCTGGATTGCCGAGCTTTGACAACACAAACGCCAGCCGGGTTCCATCCGGTGAAAAAGCCGGCGCACTGTTAGAGCCGTCAAAAGCGACAATCTTTTCACGCTTACCGGTAGACAGTTCCTGGAAGAAAATTTCACTGCGGCCATTTTCAAAGGAAACATACGCCACTTTTTTTGCATCCGGCGACCAGGCCGGAGAAATAATCGGATGCTTTGAGCTGTAGATCAGCTGCTCACGTGCCCCGTCGGCGTCGGCATAATTCAGATTAAACCGGCTGCGCTCACGATTGGTGGTCACATAAATCAGCTTGGTGGAAAACACACCGGGTACACCCGTCAGCTTTTTAAAGATGTAATCGCTGATGTAATGCGCCAGGTCACGTAATTGTGATGCTTTGCCTTTTACACGGTGACGCAGAATTTCGACCTGCTGGTGCACATCCATCACATGAAACTGCACCGCATAACCATCGGCCTGCAGTTCAACCGTACCAATGACGACAAAATCCTGCTTCAGGCGCGACCAGTCAGCATAAATCACTTCACTCAGCTGATGCGGCTGGCTGATCATACTGTTGACCCCCAGCGTGCGGAAATAACCACTGCTGGCCAGATCATTGGTGACAATTGCGCTGACATCTTCCGGCAGAGCACTGCTGCCATTCCAGCTGAAAGGCACAACCGCAACCGGAATCGCGCTCTGCTTCCCCTGAGTGACTTCAATTAATAACTCGGCCTGACTCAGGCTGGCGAACAGCCACATCAGGACAATCAAACTGTGCTTTACCACGTTGCATTCTCCGGTCTGAATTTCATTAAAAAGCTGCGGAAGTTCTCTTCAAATACCCGCACATCTTTTGGTACCGGCAGTGGCGAGGCTTTATAAACGGCCTGTTCAACGGAACGGTCAAGCGCCGCATTACCACTGCCCTTGGTAATCTGAACCTGAATCACCTGCCCGGTCGGTACCAGAGTAATCCGCACTTCCACTTCCTGACTGGCCGTCACCGCCGGTGGATAGCGCCATACCGATTCCACCCGGGCTTTAATCTGATCGGTAAACTCCAGCGTCAGGGCAGCAGCACGTTCAGCCTGAATCTTGGCCTCCTGCTGTTCTTTCAATTCTGCAGCAGCTTCTTCCTGTGCCATCTGCTCCAGCAAGGCCTGCTCCTGAGCGGCTTTCTGTTTTGCCTGCTCGGCGGCTTTTTCTTTACTGGCCTTTTCTTTTGCTGCTTTGTCTTTTGCCTGCTTTTCTGCCAGTGCTTTTTCTTTTAACGCTTTTTCCTGTTCGCGTTTTTTCGCAGCAGCCTGTTTTTTCTTTTGCTCAGCTTCGCGTTTTTTCTGTTCAGCCAGTTTTTTCTTACGTTCCGCTTCCCGTTTGGCGGCAAGCTCCTGACGCTTTTTCTGTTTCTCTGCCTGTTGTTTGCGCTGCTTTTCGGCCGCACTTTCCACCTGCACGACCGTGGCCACGACATGCGGTGGCACAGGCTCAGGCACGCGGTGCTCTGTTGGCCATTCAAGCAGAAACAGCGAGGCCACCAGAATATGCAGCCCCACAGATAATACGACCGGCAGCGAGTACCGTTCCGGATTCAGCCAGCTCATATCAGCGGCGAGCCTCCGGGTCCGGCGCTTCAGTAATCAGGCCAACATTATTAATACCAACACTCTGCAGCCCGCCCATCAGCGCGACCACCTTGCCGTAGGGAACGGCTTCATCGCCGCGGATCATCAGGCGGGTCTCGGGCACTGCGCCAATAATTTTCTGCGCGTATTCCTGAATTTCGCCCAGTGTCATGGCGGTGGGCTGACCTTCATCACGCTCGATAAAATAAATACCGCGTTCGTTAACCGACACAATAATAGTGCTGTCATCCGGTTCGATCTCGGTCGGTGTCGCGTCTACATCCGGCAGATTAACCGGTACGCTCTGCACCAGCATGGGTGCTGTCACCATAAAAATAATCAGCAGCACCAGCATCACATCGATGTAAGGTACTACGTTAATTTCGGCCATCGGCCGGCGCTTGGCCGCAGGAGGAGCCATAGGTTCCATTATTTTTTCTCCGCCGCCTTTTTCTCTTCGGCTTTGACTGCCTGCTGAATTTTATGTGCCTGACGGTACAGCAGTGAGGAGAACTCATCGGCAAAGGTATGCATGCCGGTTACCGTCTGATCGACGCGGCTGGCGAAACGGTTGTAGAAAATCACCGCCGGAATCGCCGCCAGAAGACCCATTGCCGTAGCGACCAGCGCTTCAGAAATACCGGGAGCAACGGTGGCAATAGTCGCCTGCTTAACACTGGCCAGCCCCTGGAAGGAATGCATGATGCCCCACACGGTACCGAACAGACCGATATACGGGCTGGTAGAGCCCACAGTTGCCAGAAATGGCAGATGGGTATCCAGTAATTCAGATTCGCGGGTAATGGCAATACGCATCGCACGCTGTACACCGGCCATGACCGCATCCGGGTCATTGGTGTTTTGCTGGCGCATTTTTCCGAATTCTTTCAGGCCCGCCATAAAGACGTTTTCAACTGCACTTGGCACCGCCTTCTGCTGACATTCGCGGTACAGATCATTGAGATCCACACCCGACCAGAAGCGTTCTTCAAAATCGTGCAGCTGCTCACGGCTGGCAGATAACAAACGGGTACGCTGTACGATTACCACCCAGCTCATTACCGAAGCCGCCAGCAACATCAGCATCACCAGCTGCACAACAAAGCTGGCGTTGATAATCAGCGAAAAAATAGAAACAGACTCGTTCACAACGTCTCCTGACATTCATCATTATGTTCGGACGGATAAACGGCCCCTGCCGTCATCCGTTTAAGAATGTCCGCGGGTACCGCCTGCGGACGTCCGGTATCGCTGATACAGGCGATGGTTATTTGCGCCTCTACCAGATATTCATGTGCAGCAACTGCCTCCGGGCTTTCTGCTGCCGGTTTGCGCCAGACCTTCTGACTCAGCACCAGACTGGCTTTGCGGCTGTGTTCGACGGCCACCGACACCAGAAGTTCATCATCCAGTCGTGCCGGACTCAGGTATTTGGCCTGTACCTCACGCACCACAAATAACACATTCTGATGACGTAATTGTTCCTGACCGTAGCCCAGTGCGCGTAACCACTCGCTGCGCGCGCGTTCCAGAAAGCGGAAATAATTGGCGTAATACACAATGCCACCGGCATCGGTGTCTTCGATATACACCCGCAGCGGCCAGGTAAATGCCATGTTATTGCGCATCCTGATTAAAACGAACCGGCAAATCCAGACCAAAATGCAGATAGGCCAGTTTGGTCGCCATACGTCCGCGCGGTGTACGGGTAATGTACCCCTGCTGCATTAAATAAGGCTCCAGCACGTCTTCAATGGTGTCACGTTCTTCACCAATGGAAGCCGCCAGACTGTCAACGCCCACCGGGCCACCGTCGTATTTTTCCAGCAGCGTCAGCAGAAGGCGGCGGTCCATATGATCGAAGCCCTGCACATCGACATTGAGCATATTCAGCGCCGCATCGGCACAGGCATGGTTAACCGTGCCATCGCCTTTCACCTGAGCGTAATCACGTACACGGCGCAGCAGACGGTTGGCAATACGCGGCGTGCCACGTGCACGGCGGGCAATTTCTTTGGCGCCACTGTCATCCACTTCCAGCTGCATCAGACGCCCGGAGCGCGACACGATATGGGTCAGATCGGCGATATTATAAAACTCCAGCCGCTGCACAATGCCGAAGCGATCACGCAGTGGCGAGGTCAGCAGACCCGCACGGGTGGTGGCGCCGACCAGGGTAAAAGGTGGCAGATCAATTTTAATCGAGCGCGCCGCCGGTCCTTCGCCCACCATAATATCCAGCTGATAATCTTCCATGGCCGGATACAGCACTTCTTCCACCGCCGGACTCAGACGGTGAATTTCATCAATAAAGAGAACGTCGCCTTCTTCGAGATTGGTCAGCAATGCCGCCAGATCACCGGCTTTTTCCAGCACCGGGCCGGAGGTCGACTTAATCGCCACGCCCATTTCTTCGGCAATAATATTCGCCAGCGTGGTTTTACCCAGACCCGGCGGACCAAATACCAGCGTATGATCCAGCGCTTCGTTACGGGCCCGTGCCGCGCCGATAAAAATTTCCATCTGCTCACGCACATGGGGCTGACCGATGTATTCGTTCAGCGATTTGGGACGGATAGCCCGGTCCTGATGTTCTTCGGCCGGTTGCGGCTGAGGGCTGATAAAGCGGTCAGTTTCGATCATGGATCACCTTATTTAGAACCCAGAGTGCTGCGCAGTGCCAGGCGGATCATTTCTTCCGCGCTGTCGACACCGGCACTGACTTTATTCAGCATTTTCGCCGCGTCCTGTGGCTTATAGCCCAGCGCGACCAGTGCACTTTCCGCTTCGCGCAACAGATTATCCTGTGAGGCTTTTTCGGCATTATCCGCTGCCGCCCACAATGGCGCCGGCGCCTGCCATTCGGTCAGACGATCGCGCATTTCAACAATTAAACGTTCGGCGGTTTTCTTGCCGACACCGGGAAGCTTGGTCAGCGCTGTGACATCTTCGTTATGCACACAGACGGCAAAGGCGTTGACATCCATACCGGATAAAATCGCCAGCGCCAGCTTAGGCCCGACACCGCTGACTTTAATCAGGGTACGGAACAGCGTGCGCTGACTCTTATCACTGAAGCCATATAACTGGTGCGCATCTTCGCGGATGGCAAGGTGGGTATACAGCACCGCCTCGGTGCCGGTTTTGCCAAGCATGGCAAAGGTGGAAATCGGCGCCTGAATCTCATAGCCCACGCCGTTGACGTCAAGAAGCAGCTCCGGAGCCTGCTTCTCAAGAATAACGCCCTGTAATCGTCCGATCATGATTGCGTTCTGACTGCATAACTGGAAAGCGGCCTAGCCTACCAGCATGGCCGGGGCGGCTCAATGGAAGGTAGTGGCAGAGACGCTAACGCATCCGTCCGCGGGTAACACCTTTCACTCCGGCCTGAGCCATCAGACTGGCGCTGGTATGGGCATGGCAGATGGCAATGGCCAGCGCATCCGCGGCATCCGCCTGCGGGATGCCCGGCAGCTTTAACAGGTACTGCACCATATGCTGAACCTGCTCTTTCGCCGCGCCACCTTTACCGACAACCGCCTGTTTAATGGTACGCGGGGCATATTCTGCTACCGGCAAGCCCTGCTGTACCGCCGCCACAATGGCCACCCCACGGGCCTGACCCAGTTTTAATGCGGAGTCGGCATTTTTGCCCATAAACACCTGCTCGATGGCAAATTGCTCTGGCTGGTAGGTACTGATTAATTCACTGACGCCGTCGTAAATTTTCTTCAGCCGCCCGGGCAATTCGCCCTCGCCGGTACGGATACAACCACTGACGACGTATTCAATTTTCTGGCCCGTACGGCGGATCACACCAAAACCGGTAATGCGTGATCCCGGGTCAATACCAAGAATAATCATGGGACTTTTACAGGCGCCTGTTTTTTCAGCGGAGTCTGACTTTGAAGAGCGTCTTGCGGGGTAAAGGTCCATTCACGGCCACTGACCTGATCGGTCACCGTCAGATGCTGCCAGCCCGCCGGAAGAATAACCTGCAGACAAGGTGAGGTAATCACCTGTGCGTATTTCCTGTCCGGGTCGGGATAGCGCTCACGGAAGATCAGCTGGTAATCGCCGTCATCCTGTTGCTGCCCCACCAGATCGATACCATAACCGGCGTGCGGACGTTCACCCAGAGCAATGGTCAGGGCATTGAAACGCAGGCTGACACCTTCAGGAGCAGCACACTGGTCCATGGTGCTAAGTGGCAGACTGAGCGGCATTACCGTGGTGCAGGCACTCAGCACCATCGTCAGGCCAGCCACAAGCAGGGAGTGGTTGAATAAATGACGCATTATGATCCGTCCTCCGTAACCGTTGCATTCGCGGGGCAAAAATAAAGATGAGCGCAGTATACACAAAACCCCCGCTGCAGAGACTGCAACGGGGGTTTTGTCAGTGGCACTCAGCCGGTTTAAGCGGCGCGGAGCTTACCCCGCACGGAAAACCAGCTGATCGTTGTCAACATCGGCAACGATGGTGGTACCCGGCAGGAATTTACCCGCCAGAATATCCTGCGCCAGCGGGTTTTCGATCCAGCGCTGAATCGCACGTTTTAAAGGCCGTGCGCCAAACACCGGGTCGTAACCCACATCCACCAGCTTGCTGATGGCCGCGTCGCTCATTTCAAACGCCAGATCGCGTTCTTTCAGACGGCCGCGCAGAAGATCCAGCTGAATATCAGCAATGCCGCGGATCTGATCTTTCAGCAGCGGATGGAATACCACCGCCTCATCAATCCGGTTAATAAATTCCGGACGGAAGTGGCTGCCGACAATATCCATCACCGCCTCGCGCATTTCCTCGTACGGCTTATCGGCAAACATGGTCTGGATCACATCCGAGCCCAGGTTCGAGGTCATCACCAGTACGGTGTTTTTAAAGTCGACCCGGCGTCCCTGACCGTCGGTCAGCTGACCATCATCCAGCACCTGCAGCAGAATGTTGAACACATCCGGATGCGCCTTTTCCACTTCATCGAGCAAAATCACCGAATAAGGTTTACGCCGCACGGCTTCGGTCAGCAGGCCACCCTCTTCGTAACCAACATAACCCGGAGGCGCACCGATTAAGCGGGCCACGGAGTGTTTCTCCATATATTCCGACATATCGATGCGCACCATGGCGTCTCTGCTGTCGAACAGGAAGGTCGCCAGCGCCTTACAGAGTTCGGTTTTACCGACACCGGTTGGCCCTAAGAACAGGAACGAACCATTCGGCCGGTTCGGGTCAGACAACCCGGCACGGGAACGGCGCACCGCGTTCGATACTGCAGCAATAGCCTGATCCTGCCCCACCACCGAGTCGTGCAGCACCTCTTCCATGCGCAGCAGTTTTTCACGCTCGCCTTCCAGCATCTTGGTCACCGGCACACCGGTCCATTTTGATACCACTTCAGCAATTTCGTCTTCGGTCACTTTATTGCGCAGCAGGGTAAATTCCTGCTTACCGGAGGTTTCTGCCTCGGCGGCTGTGGCAAGCTGCTTTTCCAGCTCCGGTATACGGCCGTACTGCAGTTCCGACATACGCTGCAGATCGCCGGCACGGCGCGCCGCTTCCATCTCGATTTTCGCCTGTTCCAGCTGTTCTTTCGATTTGCTGGCACCTTCAAGCAGGGCTTTTTCTTTCTTCCACACTTCTTCCAGCTCGACGTAAGCACGTCCGGCCTTGTTGATCTCTTCATTGAGATCGCTCAGGCGTTTTTTCGCTGCTTCGTCTTTTTCTTTACGCAGTGCTTCACGTTCGATTTTCAGCTGAATCAGGCGCCGTTCGAGCTTGTCCATTTCCTGTGGTTTGGAGTCGATTTCCATACGGATAACCGATGCCGCCTCATCCACCAGGTCGATGGCTTTATCTGGCAGGCGACGATCTGGAATATAGCGCTGCGACAGTTTGGCCGCGGCGATAATCGCGCTGTCGGTAATCTGCACACCGTGGTGCACTTCGTAGCGTTCTTTTAAACCACGCAGAATGGCAATGGAGTCTTCCACGCTCGGCTCATCAACAATCACTTTCTGGAAACGACGCTCCAGTGCCGCGTCTTTTTCAATAAATTCGCGGTATTCATCCAGTGTGGTTGCGCCCACGCAGTGCAGCTCACCACGGGCCAGCGCCGGTTTCAGCATATTGCCGGCATCCATAGCGCCATCGCCCTTACCGGCACCGACCATGGTATGCAATTCATCGACAAACAGAATGATGCTGCCTTCGGCCTTGGTGACGTCTTTTAAAACGGCTTTTAAGCGTTCTTCGAACTCACCACGGTATTTGGCACCGGCCACCAGCGAACCCATATCCAGCGACAGGATGCGCTTATGCTTCAGGTTTTCCGGCACTTCACCATTAACGATACGCTGCGCCAGACCTTCCACCACCGCGGTTTTACCCACGCCCGGAGGTCCGATTAACACCGGGTTATTTTTCGTACGGCGCTGCAGCACCTGAATGGTACGGCGGATTTCATCATCACGGCCGATCACCGGGTCCAGTTTGCCCGCTTCGGCACGCTCGGTCAGGTCGATGCAGTATTTATCCAGCGACTGACGGTTATCTTCGGCATTGGCGTCCTGCACACTTTCACCGCCACGCAGTTCGTTAATGGCTTTATTAACGCCGTCTTTATTCAGACCAGCCGCAGCCAGAGCCTTACCTGTGCTGTTTTTATCGTCCAGCGCCACCAGCAGAAAGACTTCGCTCGACACATACTGGTCACCGCGTTTCTGCGCTTCTTTATCCGCCAGGTTGAGCAGACGGCCCAGTTCCGGCGCCAGCTGAATATTGCCATCCGGGCTGCTGACTTTGGGCTGCTCGTCCAGCAGCGCCCGCAGGGCACGGCCAAGCTCAACGACATTGGCACCACAACGGCGCACCACATCTTTAACCGAGCTGCTTGGCTGCTCGAGCAATGCCAACAGTAAGTGGACGGTATCAATCTGATTATGATCCTGCCCCAGCGCCAGACTCTGGCTCTCGGCCAGAGCGTTCTGCAGACTGGTGGTCAACCGATCCATACGCATATTCCAATCTCCTAAATAGACGCTCAGGGCAGCCCCGAGCAGAGTTGATTCATTACCACTTAGATGCGACCAGATTAATTTTTTTCAACACCTTCTAGATTAAATTTAGTAAAACTAATAGAAATTCATCTTGATGCAGCGCAAAGACCCGGCTGCCAAGCGTGTGATCGCGTATAATCGCCAGCCTTCATCCGTATCGTCAGCCTTCATTTATATAGTGGCGCGATTCACCTTTTAAAGCGTAGGACACAAACCAGCCATGACAGCCCCTGCAATGACCGACGCCCTGCGCCGCGGTGCCTTATTTCTGCTGCTGGGTGAAGCCCTGCTGGCATTAATGGGCGCGCTGGTCAAAGACCTGTCGGACGTGCTGTCGACCGAGCAGATTGTGTTCTTCCGTAATATCGCCGGTCTGATCGTACTCGCCCCTTTATTGCTGCGTACTGGCTTAACTGAGCTGAAAACCCGGGTCTGGCACTGGCATTTGCTGCGCGGTCTGGTTGGTGTCAGCGCCATGTACTGTTACTTCTGGGCGCTGGCTCATCTGCCGCTCACCGAAGCCTTTCTGGTGAAGCTTTCGGCGCCGCTGTTTATGCCATTACTGGCACTCTGGTGGCTGAAAGAACCCGCCGGGCGCCACAGTTGGCTGGCGCTGCTGATCGGCTTTGCCGGGGTCAGTGTCATCCTGCAGCCCGGCGCTGAACACCCGGCCATGCTGAGTAATGGCGACAGCTACAACACAGCGCTGCTGATCGGTCTGCTCGGTGCTTTTCTGGCCGCACTGGCCAAGGTGACCATCCGCCGCATGTCGGCTACCGAATCCAGCCAGCGTATTGTGTTTTATTTTGGCCTGACCGCCACACTGGTTTCAGCCCCCGGCGCCCTGCTCAACTGGCAGCCGGTTCCTGACAGTACCTGGCTGTGGCTGCTGGCGCTTGGCGTGGTCGCTACCAGCGGCCAGCTGGCGCTGACCCGCGCCTACCGCATCGCGCCTACCGGCAAGGTCGGTGTTTATGTTTACAGTGCGGTTATTTATGGCGCCCTGATGGGCTGGTGGTTCTGGGGAGAGATTCCGCCGTGGACGACCTGGGCCGGGGCCATTCTGATCGTACTGGCAGGCTTACTGAACCTGTATGCGCCCAAAACCGGCAACAAAAGCTGATTTCGACTGCAGGTGAATGCATGGGGAGAATTCCCGGCACAGGTATAAGGCGCCATTCTCTTAGATATAAGTCTAATTTATGATCAAAACAGGCTTATTATTTCCTCAGAATTAAATATACTGGCCATTCTGATGAATTGCCTAGAATGAATCATTAATTATGTCCCGTATCGACTCATTGCAAACCTTTGTCTCCGTTGTGCGCTCGCGTAACTTTACTTCAGCAGCCGATTCACTGGGAGTGACGCCATCTGCCGTCAGTAAGCAGATCAGCGGTCTGGAAGAACGCCTTGGCGTACGTCTGCTGAACCGTACCACCCGCTCCGTCAGCCCAACCGAAGCCGGACAAATGTTCTACCAGCACTGCGAGAATATTCTTGAGTCGATCACGGAAGCCGAAAAGCTGGTCACCGACTTTGACGTCACGCCACGCGGCCGTTTGCGCATCACTGCGATGTCGAACTTCGGCCGCCGTGAGCTGGCGCGTATGTTTACCGATTTTGCCCAGAAGTACCCGGACATCAGCTTCGACCTGCATATTTCTGACCGCCCGCTGGATATTGTGAAAGAAGGCTACGACTTCGCCCTGCGCCTGGGCTCGCTGGAAGACTCGCGCCTGATTGCCAAACCGGTGGCCGAGCAAAGCATTGTTATCTGTGCGTCAAAAGAATATCTGGAACGCTGGGGCACCCCGGTAAAACTGGAAGACCTCAATAACCATCGCATTCTGATTGTCGCCAACGCCGAATACGCCCGTATCAACTGGCTGCGTCAGTTTGAAAAAGACCATGGTTTCAGCCTGTCGAGCGTCGAACGCAAACTGGCTGTGAATGATATCGACCTGGTATATGAAGCCTGTCTGGCCGGTATGGGGATCACTGCCCTGCCAACCTATATTGCCGAGCGGCATCTGGAAAGTGGTGAACTGGTGAGATTATTTCCGGAAGTGGATATTCCGGTGCGCAGTATCAAAGTGGTGTTCCCGCAGAACCGTTATCTGGCGAACAAAAGCCGTGCATTCCTCGACTTTATTACCGCCTACTTTGACGATCCAAGCCAGAACAACTGAGCTGCAGCTGAGTTCCGCACATAAACAAACGGGCCTGATCAGAGGCCCGTTTTTTTATGCGCTGAATGCCGCCGGATTATTCCTGTGGCAGCAACTGTGGCGCGCAGCGCTCGTAGAAAACCCGCGGTACCTGAGCGATCTTACGCTCGTCATAGTCAAAGAAGACGATACCGGTTTTGGCTTTCACCACCTGTTTGTCCTGAGCCTGATTTTCGACCCGGTAAATAAAGTCGCAACCGTATTTATTGAAGTCGGTCACGCCAACATGAAAGGTGAGAATATCGCCAACAAAGGATTCTGCGGTAAAACACACCACCAGATCCGACACCATTAATCCCAGACCGCCAATATTAAATTCACCGAAACCATGTTCGCGCAAAAAACGTAAGCGGGCTTCATGCAACAGAGACACCATGCGGTCGTTACCCACATGATTGCCGTAATTAATTTCCGTTACCCGCACATCCAGCGTTGTACTGAAGGTAAATTCATCGGGTAATTCGAGTTGTACTCTGGCCAAAACAGCCTCCTGATCGTCTGTTTTGCTGCCAATGCAGCAAAATCCGGGGAATTATTCTGGCAACTGCGATTCCAATGCGGTCTACTATACCGCAGTAGCCGGGGTGTGCAGATGAGCCATGCGTCTTACGCCAGCTCTCTGTGCTTTACACCAGTGGCACCCAAACGGATGTTCAGCTGTCTGAGATACAGACAAGAACCATGACTGAACACCGTAACGGTACGTGCGTACAGGGCTTATCCTGACAAAGCGCCGGCATGATAACGGCGCCCGGCGCACAGTACAAACAGATAACAACAAGGAAATCTGGCAACGACTATGCTTTCCATTTGCTTCCGCACATTGAAAATTGCGCTGACCCTTACAGCGCTGCTCACGGCCCAGCTGAGCCAGGCCACCATCCCGGAAATTGCCCCCGGCACCGCCTTCAAACCCCTTGAGCCGACCCGTGATCACGCCATGATCACCCAGCAGATCATGAACAACCTGCTGCGCGGCCATTACGAGCATCAGCGTCTGGATGACAAACTGTCATCACGGGTGCTCGATATCCTGCTCGACGATATCGACAGCACCCGCAGCTATCTGCTGGCTGGCGACGTCAAAGAATTTGAGCAATACCGTTACAGTCTGGATGAAGCCCTGAACCGCGGTGATATGCGCCCGGCCTTCATCATCTTTAACCGTTTCCAGCAGCGTGTGTCTGAGCGCCTGTCATTTCTGCTCAACGAACTGCACAGCAAAGCCGCCGATTACCACTTCGACACTGACGAGCGTCTCGATCTCGACCGCGAAAAAGCGCCTTGGGCGACCACCAGCGCCGAACTCGACGACCTGTGGCGCAAGCGTCTGAAAAACTCCATCCTCAATCTGAAAATGGCCGGCAAAGAAAAAGACGCCATTATTGAGCTGTTGAGCAAGCGTTATCAGAACCAGCTGAACCGTGTCCATCAGTCACAATCTGAAGACGCGTATCAGACCTTTATGAATGCCGTTACCCGCGCCTTCGACCCGCACACCCAGTACTTCTCGCCGCGCAACACCGAGAACTTCAATATCAATATGAGCCTGTCCTTACAGGGCATTGGCGCCGTGCTGCAAACCGAAGACGAACACACCAAGGTGGTACGTCTGGTGCCGGCCGGCCCGGCCGCCAAAGCCGGTAACCTGCAGCCTGCCGATAAAATCATCGGCGTTGGTCAGGCCGAAGGCGATATCGTTGATGTGATCGGCTGGCGTCTGGATGAAGTGGTCGAGCTGATCCGTGGTCCGAAAAGCACCACCGTGCGGCTGGAAATTCTGCCGGCCAACTCTTCCGGCACCGACAGCAAAATCATTTCCATCGTACGTGATGAGGTCAAACTGGAAGAGCAATCCGCCCAGAAAGACGTTATCGAGGTTAAAGATGGCGACGTGACCCATAAAATCGGTGTGATCGATATTCCGACCTTCTATATCGACTTCCAGGGTCGTATGGAAAACAAGCCGGACTATAAGAGCACGACCCGTGACGTCACCGTGCTGATTAACGAACTGAAAGAAGAAGGCATCGATGGCCTGATCATTGATCTGCGCAATAACGGCGGCGGCTCACTGGAAGAAGCCATTACCCTGACCGGCCTGTTTATTCCGCAGGGCCCGGTGGTACAGGTACGCAGTACTCATGGCCGGGTTGAAGTTCTGCCTGATCAGGACCCTTCCGTACTGTACGACGGACCGCTTACCGTTCTGGTTAACCGCCTCAGTGCGTCGGCCTCGGAAATTTTTGCCGGTGCGATTCAGGATTATGGCCGCGGTTTAATTGTCGGTGGCCAGACCTTCGGTAAAGGGACGGTTCAGAGCCTGCGTCCGCTGCGCTCCGGCCAGCTGAAAATTACCCAGGCCAAGTTCTACCGGGTATCCGGTGACAGTACCCAGCACCAGGGCGTTATCCCGGATATTCTGTTCCCGTCGCTGTTCGATAAGGAAAAAATCGGCGAAAGCGCGCTGGAAGAAGCCCTGCCGTGGGACACCATCCGGCCGGCGGAATACCGCAGCAATAAAGGCATCGCGGCTACCCTGCCCGCGTTACGCCAGCTGCACCAGACCCGTATCGAACACAATCCGGATTTTCGTTTCCTGCGCGAGCAAAAAGCCCTGATTACCGAACTGCGTCAGCAGACTCAGGTATCGCTGAACGAAAAAGTGCGCGAGCAGGAACGCAAAGCCAACGACGATAAGCGTCTGAAACTGGAAAACGAACGCCGCAAAGCCAAAGGCATGCCGCTGTTAACCAGCATCGACGATGAAGAAACCGATAACGCTGCTGACGCGGAGAAAGAAGACGATAAAAAGCCGGAAGAAGATGATGCCCTGCTGATCGAAGCCGGACATATTCTGGTGGATTATATGAATATTCAGACCGCCAGCCTGACCGCCCAGCGCGAAGAAAAATAACCTCCAGAGGTTATTTAAGCTATAAAAAAAGCCCGGAGTACTCCGGGCTTTTTTTTATGCGTCAGTCATGCTGTAAAAAATCAGCCCTGCACCGTCACATTCAGTGCCTGCTGAAGTTCTTTATCGTTAAACATATGCTGCCACAGTTTATCCAGAACCTCGTTCACCCATTTCTGGTTATATTCCACCGCTGGTGACGCCGCCAGAGAGCGGGTTTCGTTGGCGCTGTAGGGCTTGGTGAAGATTTTTCCGTTATCCATAACAGTAATCATAAAGCGCATTTTCATGCCGCATTCATTTACGATCGCGCCTTCATTACACTGATAAGAAAACTCTTCAACCGTCAGCTGTACCCGCACCGGATCAACCGGACTGGCAGAGCCAAAACCCAAAGATTTCAGCGACTCCTGCATGCGCGCCGTTAACACATCGCTTAATGGTTTTTCTGACAGCAGCGGAGAATTTTCCGGCGCCCGGCCACCGCGGTGTCCCAGCACATCGGCGCCTTGTCCGCGCTCATCCACTACCCGCACCAGGGCGTCACGCTGAATTGCCGGCATGCCGCCGGGTACAGTGACGCTTTCATTCAGGGCAATGGTTTGTGGTGCCAGTACACAGCCACTCAGACCCGCTGCCATGGTGCCAGTTAACAGGCTGGCGATTACTAACTTACGCATTCGGAATATCCTTCTCTGCTCGTTTAAATACCCAGGTATCGCCGCGCGAATCTTCGGCGCTGAAACGATAACCCGCCACATCAAAATCCTGCAGGGCTTCAGCCTTTTGCAGCTGTCTGCGGATAATATAAGCCGTCATCAGACCACGGGCTTTTTTCGCGTAAAAACTGATGATTTTATACTGGCCGTTTTTTTCGTCTTTAAAGACCGGTGTAATCAGGCGCGCGTTCAGTTTTTTTGGCTGCACCGATTTAAAATATTCGTTCGACGCTAAATTAACGACCACATCTGTACCCTGTTGTTCCAGCTCGCGGTTCAGGGCATCGGTAATAATGCTGCCCCAGAAGCTGTACAGATCTTTACCGCGGGCATTATTCAGTTTGGTGCCCATCTCCAGCCGGTAAGGCTGAATTAAATCCAGCGGTCGCAGTAAACCATACAGGCCACTTAAGATACGTACATGATTCTGGGCAAAATCCAGCTGCTGCTCATCCAGTGTGTCGGCCTGCAGACCGGTATAAACGTCACCTTTGAAGGCCAGAATAGCCGCCTTGGCATTATCGGCATTAAACGGCAGGCGCCAGTCGTGGTAGCGCTGCACATTCAGTTCCGACAGCGCCGGGCTGAGTTTCATCAGCGCACCGATATCATCCGGAGAATACTGTTTAAGCACATCCACCAATTCGGCAGAATGTTGCAGAAAATCGGCCTGAGTTGCTTTTGCCGTGGTCGGCGGCGTGTCAAAATCCAGCGTTTTCGCCGGTGACAGTAACGTCAGCATGCGGGCATCCTGTAAATGAAAATTGCGCCTATCATAACGAGTCCCATCCCATGACCCAAATAGAGTCCGCCTATGTCCCTGTTTAAACAGGATAATCAGGGCACAATCCGCTTTGCGCACAGCGCCACCCATATCGCTCTGACGTTACCTGAGCCCTGGCCGGTGCTGAGTTCTGCGGTACTCAACGGCGGCTTTGGCAGTACCCACAGCCTGCTTAACCTGCGTGTTGATCAGCATGCACCGCCGCCCTGGCCACCAGCAGAACAGACCCTGCAACAACAGGCTGAACAGCTTATGCTGCCAGTGCCCTGCTGCGGCATGATGACCGCCGCCTCCATGAAATCACTGGGCTACAGCAGCCTGAGCCTGCAACAACTGCGCGCCGAATGCTGGGTAACCGCCGGACTTTCCAATCTGCGCCGCAGCGGCGATCCGGCCGATGCTTTTGCCGGTGCCGGAACCATTAATATCTGGCTGCTGCTGCATTTTGCCCTGACCCCGGCGGCTATGGCCGAAGCCCTGATCCAGCTGACCGAAGCCAAGGTTACCGCCATCCGCGATGCTGAGCTGCTCAGCCCTTTATCCAACCTGCCCGCCAGCGGTACCGGCACCGACAGTCATGCAGTGATCTGCCCACCGCTGCCTGCCCATGGTGAAGCCCTCGCTTTTTGCGGCAAACATACCCTGGCCGGCGAGCTGATTGGCCGTGTGGTATTGGACGCCTGCGAGCAGAGCATCGGCCACTGCTTGCGCGCTGCAGCCAGCTGATCCCGCCACTTCAGCAGCAGCTGAGCTGCGCAATATGACCACTTTGCCCGGCAGTAACTGACACCTCTGCCAATGCGCCACCAGCGCCAAACTGCGAACCTGCCAGCGCTGCCTGTGTTTTATTCTGCCAGGCAGAGGGCCGGTCACGCTGTATCTCCCCCGTAACACCCATCGCAACACCGCGTCGCGATACCGCCACCGCAGCGTCCGGCCCTGACAATAATTACAACGATCCACTGAGGGCAGATTGTATGGCTAAAGATATTCAGGGACTGGGCCTTGGCCTGGCCAGTCGCTTTGCCGGCAGCCGTTGGGCTGAAAAATACGGGCTGCGTAAACCCGCCGAGCGCATCGCTTACCTTTCCACCCGCGCCGGTTTTAAATTTGCCGGCGAAATGATGCAGAAGCGTGCACAAAAACAGGACAGCACCCGTGGCGAACGCCTGCCGGAACGTAAGCCCCAGGCCCTGTTTGATCTGAGCTTAAGTGAAGAGCAACAGATGATCCGCGACAGCGTGCGCTCCTACGCGGAAGAAATCGTACGCGGCCTGGCCCACGACGCCGACGAAAACCTGCAACTGCCCGACAGTTATCTGCAGGACGCCATGGCCCTGGGTCTGAATCTGTTCTCGGTGCCCGAATCTCTGGGCGGTGCGGCACAAAGCTACAGCCCGACCACCAGCGCCATCATTGCCGAAGAACTGGCCTGGGGCGATTTTACCCTGGCCTATGCTGCCCTCGCCCCCGTGGGGGTCGCCAACGCACTGGTGCGCTGGGGCACACAACAGCAACAGCAACGCTGGCTGCCACTGTGGCTGGCCGAGCAACCGGTAACTGCCGCTATTGCCCTGCAGGAACCGCATCCGCTGTTCGCCCCCGATAAGCTGACCTGCAGCGCCAAAAGCAATAAGCAGGGCTATGTGCTGAATGGCGTGAAAACCCT
Organism: Thalassolituus hydrocarboniclasticus; assembly: GCF_025345565.1. Classification (NCBI taxonomy): domain Bacteria; kingdom Pseudomonadati; phylum Pseudomonadota; class Gammaproteobacteria; order Oceanospirillales; family Oceanospirillaceae; genus Thalassolituus; species Thalassolituus hydrocarboniclasticus. The sequence continues at coordinate 2,457,740 of NZ_CP054475.1, forward strand.
GGTGCCTTTTGCCGGTAACGCCGATCTGTATCTGGTTGCCGCGCTGCTGAATGGCAAACCACAACTCTTTATTGTGCCCGGCGACAGCCATGGCCTGAACTTTACCCGCAGCCCGGCGATGGGTCTGCGCGCCGCCGCCTCCGGCACCCTGACACTGGATAAAGTGCAGGTGAATGTCGATGCCCTGCTGGGTGGTGAAGACAGTGATTTCGATTACCGCGCCTTTGTCGATCTTGGCCAGCTGCACTGGTGCGCCCTGGCCATCGGCACCTGTCAGGCCGCACTGGATTACCTGATTCCTTACTGCAACGAGCGTGAAGCCTTCGGCGAGCCCATCAGTCACCGCCAGTCAGTGGCCTTTATGATCGCCAATATCGCCATCGAACTGGAATCCATGCGCCTGCTCACCTGGCGTGCGGCCGCACTGGCCGAACAGGGTCAGCCATTCCACCGCGAAGCCTATCTGGCCCATGTTCTGTGTGCCGACAAAGCCATGGAAATCGGCACCAATGCCGTGCAACTGCTCGGCGGCCACGGCTTTACCAAAGAACATCCGGCTGAACGCTGGTACCGCGACCTGCGCATTCTGGGTTGTGTTAACAGCGGTCTGCACCTGTAAGGAGAACAGCATATGATGAATCTTGAAGTTCCGAAGAAATTCCGCCCGCTGGTCAATCAGGCCCGTCAGGTTGCCGAACATGTCTTCCGCCCGATCTCGCGTAAATATGACCGCGCCGAACACGCCTATCCGGTCGAGCTGGATATGCTGGCCGCCATTATGGATGGCATGAACGACGGCACCCTGGGCGAAGGCGCCGGTGCCGGCAAACTCAAACAGGATAAGAAAAAAACCGACGGCATCGTTAACAGCACCAATATGACCACGGTACTGGGGCTGCAGGAACTGTGCTGGGGGGATGTTGGCCTGTCATTAACCCTGCCACGCCAGGGATTGGGTAACGCCGCGATTGCCGCAGTAGCCAATGATGAACAGCTGGCCCGTTTCGGCAAAAAATGGGCAGCCATGGCGATTACCGAGCCGGGCTGCGGTTCGGATTCTGCCGCCATCCGCACCACCGCGGTCAAAGACGGCGATCATTATGTGCTGAACGGCGAAAAGATTTACGTCACCTCCGGTGAGCGTGCCGAAGCCGTGGTGGTCTGGGCCAGCCTCGACCGTAATATCGGCCGCGCGGCCATTAAATCCTTTGTGGTGGAAAAAGGCACCCCCGGCATGGAAGTGGTGCGCCTGGAAAAGAAACTCGGTATTAAAGCCTCTGACACCGCCGCCATTACCTTTACCGATTGCCGTGTGCCTGCGGCCAACCTGCTGGGTTCACCGGAAATCAATGTCGATCAGGGCTTTGCCGGTGTCATGCAAACCTTCGACAACACCCGCCCGGTAGTTGCCGCCATGGCCGTCGGCGTGGCTAAAGCCGCCCTCGACCGCAGCCGCGAGCTGCTGAAAGAGTACGGCATCAGCGCCGGCTACCGCACCAGTATTAAAAACAGCAGCCAGATCGAAGCGCAGCTGTACCGCTACGAAGCCGACTGGGAAGCCGCCCGGTTGCTGACGTTAAAAGCCGCGTGGATGGCCGATAATGGCATGCCTAATTCGAAAGAAGCGTCGATGTCAAAAGCCAAAGCCGGACGCAGTGCCAACGCCATCACCTTAGGTTGTGTCGAATTGCTTGGCTCATTGGGTTACAGCGAAGATGAATTACTGGAGAAATGGGCGCGGGATTCAAAAATTCTCGATATTTTTGAAGGCACGCAGCAAATTCAGCAACTGATTATTGCCCGCCGTTTATTGGGTAAAAGCTCAGCCGAATTGCGCTGATTTGCACACTATTCAGAGGTGCCCTAGATAAAACCTGACATAAATCCTGTGGCCCGGCCGGCAGGATTTATGTCATTCTCGACTTCATAACTATAAATACATCACCAAGGTCAGATCCATGAATCGTTCAGCGACTACCCGCCTGCCCGCCGAAGGCATGAGCCAGCCGCCCCTGAAACCGCGCACTGTCAGTCTGGTTAATATTATCCGCAGCGCCATCATCGGATTACCGGATATCGGCATCACCCTGAAAGGCGTACTCGCGCTGGCAACCACCAAGCCGGAAAAAAACAAATCCATTGGTTTATTGCTGGAACAACACGCCGCCCGCCAGCCGGATCATATTGCCATCCGCTATCAGCAGCAGCGCATCAGCTACCGTCAGCTGAACGAAAAAGTGAATCAGCTGGCCCACTATTTTGCCAGTCAGGGCATCAGCCATGGTGATACCGTCGGCGTCATGCTGGAAAACCGCCCGGAAACCCTGCTGGCCGTACTGGCCACAGTTAAACTCGGTGCCATTGCCAGTATGTTTAATACGTCCCAGCGCGGTGAAGTGCTGGAGCACAGCATTAATCTGGTCAAACCCAAACTGCTGGTTGTCGGTGAAGAAATGCTGGGCAATATGGCAACGGTCGAACATGCTCTGCCTGCCGCATTAAAAATGCAGTTATATTTCTGGCAGGATGGTGCTGACAGTCGGCACGAATGTCCGGGCCATTATCAGAATATTGAGCAGGTGATCGCCTCACAGGACAAAAATAACCCGGCCAGTACACCACAGGTAAAAATGCATCAGCCCTGCTATTACATTTTTACTTCCGGCACCACCGGTCTGCCCAAAGCCTCAGTCATGAGCCATTACCGCTGGTTTAAATCCATGGCAGGTATGGGCCTGGCATCGATGAAATTACGCAAAGACGATGTGCTCTATGTCAGCCTGCCGCTGTACCACAACAATGCCTTAACCGTATCACTGGCCGCTGTTCTTGGTGCCGGTGCCTGCATTGCAATTTCGCGTAAATTCAGTGTCTCGCGTTTCTGGGATGAAATCCGCGACTATGGTGCCACCGGCTTCTGCTATATCGGTGAATTGTGCCGTTATCTGCTGAATACAGCACCGTCAGACAAAGACCAGCTGCATAATATCCGCGTGATTATCGGCAACGGTCTGCGTCCGGATATCTGGATGGAATTCAAGCAGCGTTTCAATATTAAACACATCAACGAATTTTACGGCGCCAGCGAATGCAATCTGGTCTTTACCAATGCATTAAATCTCGATCAGACCGCGGGTATCTGCCCGCTGTCTTACAACATCGTGGCCTACGATATTGAAAACGACGAACCGCTGCGGGATAAAAAAGGTTTTATGTTGCCGGTTAAAAAAGGTGGCACAGGGCTGTTAATCACCGAGGTCAACGACAAGCAGCCGTTTGAGGGTTATACCGACGCCGAAGCGAGCCAGAAAAAACTGTTCCGCAATGTCTTTAAAAAAGGCGATTGCTGGTTTAATACCGGTGATCTGGTGCTGAACCAGGGTTTTAAACACGTCGCTTTTGCTGACCGTCTGGGGGATACCTTCCGCTGGAAAGGCGAGAACGTGGCCACCACTGAGGTGGAATCCATCCTGATGGAATTTGCCGATATTGAGCATGCGGTGGTGTATGGCGTGGAAGTACCCCACACCGATGGCCGTGCCGGTATGGCCGCACTCACCCTGCGCGCCGGGGCCGACATTAACTGGAATGCTCTGACCCTGCACCTGCGCGAAAAATTACCGGCCTACGCCATTCCATTATTTTTGCGCCTGCGTCCGCAGGAAGAAGTGACCGGTACGTTTAAATACCGCAAGGTGGAGTTAAAAGACGAGGCCTTCCATCTGGCCAGAGTCAGCGATCCGCTGCTGGTACTAAGCGGTAAAAATGAGCCTTATCAGCCATTAACACCGGCACTAGAGCAAGCCATTAATAACGGCCAGCTCAGCCTGTAATGCGCACCAGTGCCTTCCGGCAGCCCACAGCAATTATTGCTGTGGGTTGTCGATCATCTCTCCCAGTGCCTGCAGGTCGAAGGGCTTGGTCATATAACCGTCGACACCGGCATCCTGCGCCTGACGGATCTGATCCGGCAAAGCATCAGCACTGACCCCATAAATACGCACATGACGTAACTCCGGCATCGCGCGTAATTTTTTCAGCACATCCAGACCATGAATATCCGGCAGACGCATATCCAGTAAAATAACGTCCGGGGTCTGCTGCTGCGCCATATCCATGCCTTCGCGGCCGGTACGGGCAATGGCAACATCGAGATTGTCACGACGCTTCAGACCCAGCTCAACAAAGCGGGCATTAATCGGGTTATCTTCGATATACAGCACACGGCGCTGATTTTCGGCGACCTTCTGCTTTTGTCCCACCGGCACACCGGAATAAACCGGCGGAATAGCATTAAACGAGTACATCGGTGCCGTCTGCGGCAGTTCCAGCCAGAAACAACTGCCCTCACCTTCGCGGCTGCTGAAATTCAGCACGCCATTCATACGACTGGCCAGTAAGCGACTGATCACCAGACCCAGACCATTCCCTTCAATGAGGTTTTGCTCACTGCCAAAGCGCTGAAAAGGGGTAAAGAGAGCGGCCTGATCTTTGTCTGCTATACCGCAGCCAGTGTCACGGACACTGATCCGTAAGCGCTCGTTTTCCGCAGACTCAATGCGGATATCCACGCTGCCACCCTCACGGTTGTATTTGATCGCATTGCTGAGCAGGTTAAGAATAATCTGCTTACAACGCACCCGGTCGGCGTATATCCAGGGTTCGGCAACCTCGCTGTGCATGCGGATACGGACACCACAGGCTAAAGCAGTGGCACGCAGCATCTCACAGCATTCTTCCAGTAAGGTCAGCACCGCGACAGCCTCCATCTGCGGAGGGGTGATATGACCTTCGATTTTGACCAGATCAAGCACCTGATCAACCAGATCCACCAGATGCTTACCGGCACGCTCAATCATGTCGATAGCTTCTTTCTGCCCAGGTAACTGCAGCTCCGGCTTCAGCAACTGACTGAAGCCAATCACCGCATTTAAAGGGGTACGCAGTTCATGGCTGAGCCCGGCAATAAAGCGGGCATTATCGGTCAGGGCATGGAAAGGAGCACGGTCATCAGCAGCACCATTAGCAACACCATCAGCGCTGGCAACCGGCGCAGATAAAGGTACAGGCGCTCCGGACGGTCGCTCTGTCGCTGTCAGTAACAGCAACTTCTGACCATCCTGCTCGTGGGACTGTAACTGCAGCTGCAGGCTGTCTTCGTTATGCCGCGTTTTTTGCAGCCCATCCTGCAACTGAAAATGCCGGAACCACTCAACAAAGCCTTCCGACTCCAGCATCTGCACCTGACACCCCTTCACCGAGCGCGCACTCAGACCAAAGCGGCGCGCATAGGCTTCGTTAGCCTGCAGCACTTCACCGTCAGCCGTCAGTAATGCCAGCGGCTGAGGCAACGCATTCAGCAGGTGCTCTCCATCGGCCGAGGCTGAGCGACTGAATAATGGCAGCGACGAGATATCAAGACTGATAGCCACAATGCCCATGGCCTCACCGGCGGCATCGCGCAGAACATTTTTACTGGTCAGGAAACGCAGGGTCTCTGTCTCTGCCGCTGCCTTCACCGCAGCAGCGCTATGGCGGGTAGCCAAAAAGGGTTCAAGAAAAACACGGAACCCCTCAGCATGACTGACTTCCTCATCGGTGCGCTGCTGCAATGCCGCCCACTGCGGGGTAAACAGCTCGCTGTCAGTGCGCCCCACAGCATCACGGGAGTTGATGCCCAGCAGGCTTTCTGCGCGGTGATTCAGCAGCAGGTAACGGCCTTTCATATCCTTAACCGTTACTGCTGCCGGAGTATGGTCCAGCACACTGCCCAGCCAGGCCTGATCACCCTGCTGGGTGCGGTTCTGCCCCGCTAAAGAGGCGGTTAAATCATGAACAATCGCAGTAAAGCTACGCTCACCGCCCAGGTTCATCTCACTGACCGACAGATGCAGCAAAAATTCTTCGCCGTTTTTACGTAAACCAGGCAACTCACGGCCACGCCCCATCACCGTGGCGTGTCCTTTATGCAGGTACTCTTCAATATAACCCTGATGGCGCTGACCATGGCGAACCGGCATCAGCATAGCGATGTTCTCGCCCAGTAGTTCCTCTGCTTCATAACCGAAAATACGGCAAAGCGCCGGATTGCAGGCCTGAATCTGCCCATCACTGTTGATCGTCACAATCCCGGCCGCCGCCGTGTCGAACAATATCTGATACAACTCACTGTCGTTTTTCATATTCAGACGGGTCACCATCTGTCTGACCCGGCCATAAAGACTTGGCATCCTTTCAACTCCTCAGGCTATGCCCCTTAACAACCTGCCCCTGCATCCCGGTTCGTCCGGAATTGATTATAATTTACACAACTGTAGACCATTAAACCGCACAAAGTAAATGGTTTTAAGCCGGATAGGAAGAGCCTGACGGGCCAAAACCCGCTGATTTTTCCCCAATCCGGAAGTATGACTCTTTCCGACATGGCATCATCACTGCCCCATAACGACTAAGACCTTGGGGGAATAAAAGTGCGTCAGCCGCGGAGACTGAGCCAGCGCAAAGCTTGTGGTAGCTCGCACCCGCTTCCCTGCCCCCGTATCCGCTTAATCATGTTGTAAACCTCGTGGTAGCGCTGACCCCGCTTTCCTGCCCCCGTATCCGCTTAATCATGCTGTAAACCTTGTGATAGAATGCGCCGCTTTCCTGCACCGGCCGCCACTTTGGCTGCCCTGACTGAATTCAACGAGGATGACCCGATGACCGTAGCGGTTGGTATCATCATGGGCTCAAAGAGCGACTGGCCCACCATGCAACACGCAGCAGATATGCTGGATAAACTGGGCGTGGCCTACGAAGTAAAAGTGGTGTCTGCCCACCGCACCCCGGATCTGCTGTTTGATTACGCCAAAACCGCTCAGGGCCGCGGCATTAAAGTCATCATCGCCGGTGCCGGTGGCGCTGCTCACCTGCCGGGCATGTGTGCCTCCCAGACCTCGCTGCCGGTACTCGGCGTGCCGGTTAAATCCCGCGCCCTGAGCGGCCTGGATTCGCTGTTGTCCATCGTGCAGATGCCTGGTGGTGTTGCCGTTGGTACTCTGGCCATCGGTGATGCCGGTGCGAAAAACGCCGGTCTGCTGGCCGCCCAGATTCTGGCCACCAGCGACAACGACCTGCTGGCCAAAATCGACGCCTTCCGCGCCGAACAGACCGACAGCGTGCTGGCCGAACCCGATCCGCGCACCGCACTGTAAGCGTTAACGACCTATCCGGGCCCGGTACTGCCGGGCCCGACTTTTCTGAGAGTGAAGAAGCATGAAAATCGGTATTTTAGGTAACGGCCAGCTGGGCCAGATGCTGTCTGACAGTGTGCAGGACATCAGCGATATTGACGTATCGCTGTACGATCTGCGTGCCCACAGCGACGAAGCTCTGGATGCGTTTCTGGCCAGTGTTGAGCGCGTATCGTTCGAAACCGAAAATATCCCGGCACACATCGTTGCCCGTCTGGAAAGCGTTGCCGACAAGCTGTATCCCAGCCTGAAAGCACTGAAAACCTTCCAGAACCGTCTGCTGGAAAAAACCGCCCTGCGTGCCGCCGGCATCGACACCGCCGATTTCTGTGCCGTTAATTCACTCGACGATCTGCACGCCGCGGTAGAACAACTGGGCCTGCCTATCGTGCTGAAAACCACCACCGAAGGTTACGACGGTAAAGGTCAGTACGTGCTGCGCAGCCCGGCCGATGCCGAACCGGCCTGGGCCGCCATTGGCGGACGTGAACTGATCGCCGAAGCCTTTGTCAGCTTCGAGCGTGAAACCTCCGTCATCGCCAGCCGCGACGTTAACGGCAATATGGTGATCTGGCCGATGACCGAAAACGTACACCACGAAGGCATTCTGCGTTATTCGCTGTTCCCGGCCGCCGACCTCAGTGCCGAAAAAGCGCAACAGGCCGAGCGCTATATCCGCCAGCTGGCCGACAGCCTCGACTATGTCGGCACCATCACGCTGGAACTGTTCGACACCGCAAACGGCCTGGTCGCCAACGAAGTGGCACCGCGCGTACACAATTCCGGCCACTGGTCGATTGAAGGCGCTGCCACCAGCCAGTTCCGCAATCATATGCTGGCCATTGCCGGCCGCGCACTGGGCGACACCACCGCCAAATACCCGGCCGTTGCCATGCTTAACGTGATCAGCGATGAAACCCCGGCAGAAAAAGCCGCCACCATCGGCAACGCCTTCCGCCACTCCTATGGCAAAGAAGCGCGCCCGGCGCGTAAGCTCGGCCACGTTACCGTGGTTGCCGCCGACGTTAACGAACGCGATAACACCATCGACCAGCTGGCAGATTTAATTCCTGCCGGTGTATGGCAACGCTGAGGAATTATTATGGCCAAGTCATTACAGGAACAGCTGCTCGCCGCCGGTCTGATCGACAAGCAAAAAGCGAAAAAAGCCGCTAAAGAACTGAAAAAGCAGGATCACCTGCAGCGTACCGGACAAGACAACCAGATCGACGAAGCCAAGGCCAAAGCCGACGCTGCGCGTAAAGAAAAAGCTGAGCGCGACCGCGAACTGAACCAGAAAAAGGAACAGGAAGCACAGCAAAAAGCCATTGCTGCTCAGGTGCGTCAGCTGGTTACCACCAACGCCATTAAAAGCGAACATGCCGATATTAAATATCAGTTTGTTGATGGCAAAAAAGTGAAATCCATTTACGTTGACCAGGCCATCTGGGACCGCTTAAGCCGCGGCCAGCTGGCGGTTATCGCACTGGATTTACCGGGTGAGAAAAAATACGAAGTACTGCCACTGCAGATTGCTGAGAAAATCCGCCAGCGCAAAGATAATCACTTTATTTATATTGCAGAAAGCACTGCTGATGCGATGGATGAAGATGATCCGTATGCAGCGTATCAGATTCCGGATGATCTGATGTGGTGACACACGGTTAAAAAGAAGCCCGCTGATGCGGGCTTTTTTATGGCTGCCCTCTCGTTCCTACGCTCCGCGTGGGAATGCAACTGTGTCCGCAAGGACTCCCACGCAGAGCATGGGAGCCAGATGAGAGCGTGGAAGCCAGATGAAATTGCTACTCGCAGCGATGCATACCTTCAAGCCACAGCTGATACCGCTCTTTTGCCCTGTCAGTAACCCGAATGGTTTTACCGGCAACCCATGCCGGGCTGTATCTGCGGTTCAGTATGGCAATATTGATTGTCTCGCCCTGATCGGAAGTGCAGCCATCACCGCCCATACAGCGCAGATTCCGCAGCCAGCGCTTATCCTGAAAATAATATGAATGCCCGTTACGGGTGAGCTTCACAAGATCAATCAGTACCTCGCCGTTTCCCGGTTCGATATAGGCTAAAAGCTCGCGGGTTTTATGCCTCATTTTATTTCCAGAGTAACCATTCGATAAAACGCAGAGATCTCTCGTTCCTACGCTCTGCGTGGGAATGCAACTTTACCCGTAAGGACTCCCACGCAGAACATGGGAGCCAGACGATGCCGTCACCTAGCAAGCAACACCGATAACAACCTTTGTTTGCTTCTCGTTTTTCTGATCAAGATCCGCCCGTCGTTCAGGTTCCTGAGTGCAGCCTCTTGGCTTTATATACTCAACCGCTATTTTCTCAGCGACGTTGATATCCACTACCTGTCCGTCAGTTCTTTCTACAGTGATGTAATAAGGCTGCTCAAACATCACAATGTAGGTATTCAAAAGATATATAGCACCGTCGTGACTGATTTCAGCCCGGTTCTCCTCAACCAGAACATATTTTCCGGCATAGGAAGACACCGATGAAAGCAATAAGAAAGAGACCAGTACCGGTTTAAAAAAATTCATCAATTGAAATGATCCTTACTCAGATATCCTTTCGGCAAGAACGTACAACTGCTTATCTTATCCCGCACAGCTTTTGCACTTTGCTCGCAGGCCGTTGATTATTTTCCAGGTAAGCTACCACCCCAACATAATCCCGGCAATAGCCATACCTGACCAATACATCTTGCATCTGGCCATTCTGCTTACACTGGTTTAACTGTTATTTAACGATTAACCCTCATTCTTCTTTACCTCCGGCCTGCTTCTCCGCCGAGTAACCGCGCACCGCATTAATCCGCGCAAATACCAGCGCGCCCAGAGTCAGAATGGCGTACAGCACCAGCATAAAGATCAGCTGCTCCGGGTTGTCGGTGTATTCAAAGTGCAGAATCAGGCCGCCGCCAATCGCCAGACCGACAATGGATAACAGGGTAATAAACAGCGATGAATCAGTCAGCTTGCGGATACGGAAGTTGGCAATGGCCATTAACAATGACACCAGCAAAAAGGTAACGCTGCCGAATTCGAGTATTACTTTTAAGCCACCGGCCAGAATCAGCGCCATCGCTAATACCGCCATCATGGCGATGGCTGCCACCGGTATATTATTGCTGCGTTTTTCCAGACTTTTAGGGAAGAAACCATCACCGGCAATCACCGCCACCTGGCGTGAGGCGCCGAATAAGGTACCGTTGATGGCACTGCTGGTTGCCAGTACTGCCCCCAGTACCACAATATCGGCGCCGATATGGCCGAGTATTTTTCCGGCTCCGGCGGCCAGTGCGTATTCTTCGTTGGCGATAATATCGGCGGCGGGAATGGCGAGAATGGCAGCCACAGCGATTACCACGTACAAAATGATGGCAATGACGATGGCGCTGTAAATCGCACGCGGAATATTTTTATCGGGGTTTTCCATTTCTTTTACCGCATTAATCACCAGCTGAAAGCCTTCGTAAGCCACAAAGGTAACGGCCGCAACAGTAAGAATATTGAGCCAGGAGAATTCAATCTCCGGATGCACCAGCAGTTCCGTCAGGCTGGTTTCACGGTGCAGCAGTAAAATCACGGCAATCAGCAGTAATAAAGCCAGTTTGCTGTACACCATAATGTCTTCGATTTTGCCCATGCCGCGCACACTCCAGACATTCACCAGAGTAAAAAGCGCAATCACACCACAGGCCACCGCTTTGCGCAGATCGTTATTATCGGCAAAACCGGTGCCGCTTAACGCATAGGAAGCAAAGGTGTAGGCATAAAGGGCAATGGTGCTGATATAACCGAAAATCACGTACCAGCCAATCAGCGCGGCGGCCAGTGGCGAGCTGGGAAAGGTACGTTTAAAAAAACCGTAGGTCGCGCCTTCGTCACGGTAGTACACGCCCAGTTTTACGTAAGAATACGCCGCCAGCGCGGCAATGATGCCGCCAGCCATAATCGCCAGAGGCGTATAGGGGCCGATCAGGGCAACGGAAATACCGAGAATGGTAAAAATACCGCCCCCCACCATGCCGCCCAGGGCAATGGCGATCAGCTCGGGTAATCCCAGCGCTTTACCTTCGCTGCGTACGCTGAACCAGTGGGGTAATTTCATCGGAGCTCCGGGCTGAATATCGGTGATCAGTAAGAATAATAAAGCGTGAACAGAGGCTGAACTGACTGTGCCCTATAAAAAGGGAATTGTGTTGCAGCAGCAGGAATAATCCTATGACTTATATCACTGGGCAAGCATATGAAAAAGCTCTAAGGTAACTCCACAGCTGCCGCAACAGGACGTTATACCGTGAAAAAACTGCTGATATCCGCCGCCATTCTGGCCGCTCTGGTTGCCGCCTTTATGCTGCGCCCCGCTAAACCCATCGAAGTACGCATGGGTCAGGCTGCTCCGGGACTGGTCGAAGCACTGGTTTCCAATACCCGCTCAGGCACTATTAAAGCCTGCCAACGCTCCCGCCTTTCTCTGGCGCTGGGCGGACAGGTGAATCATTTATACGTTGATCAGGGCGATAAAGTCGAAGCCGGTACATTATTGCTGGAATTATGGAACGACGATTTAAAAGCCGCACTGGAGCAAAGCAAGGCACAGGTGCGCATGGCGGAATTAAATAAAGCCTCCGCCTGCCGTCAGGCTCAGGCCGATGAGCGCGAAGTAAAACGCCAGCGTGAATTATTCAAAAAACAACTGGCCTCAGCCGAACAGCTCGACCGGGTAGAAACCAGTGCCGAAATTACCCGTTTAAGCTGCCAGCAGAATGAAGCTCAGGTGCAGAATGCCAAAGCCAGCGTGGCGGTGCAGCAGGCACGCTTAGCGCAGACACAATTGCGCGCGCCGTTCGCCGGTATTGTTGCCGAAGTGAATGGCGAGGTCGGCGAATACGCCACCCCTTCTCCGCCAGGTGTTGCCACCCCCCCCGCCATTGATCTGATCGACGAGCGCTGCCTGTATGTGCGCGCACCGATCGACGAGGTGGACGCTTCAGTAATCCGCGTCGGTATGGATGCACGGGTAACCCTCGATGCCTTCCGCGATCAGGCCTTTACCGGCAAGGTCAGCCGCATTGCCCCTTACGTGGAAGATAAAGAAAAGCAGGCACGCACAGTGAATGTGGATGTCACCTTAAATGCCCTGCCCGACGATGTGCAGTTGCTGGTTGGCTACAGCGCCGATATTGAAGTAATTACCGCCGCCAGTCCGCAGGCATTGCGTATTCCCAGCGAAGCGCTGCTTGAAGGTAATCATGTGCTGACTCTGGCTGCTGACGGTAAAACCCTGCAGAAAAAAGCGCTGACCCTGGGCCTGAGTAACTGGACCTGGACCGAAGTAAAAGAAGGCTTAGACGCTGGCCAGCCGGTGTTGTTATCCCTAGATAATCCGGCAGCGGTCGATGGTGCCGAAGTGACGGTCATCGACGACGGCGATAAGCGTCAGGCTGATCAGCCATGAACCAGGCCAAATCTGCAGCTGCAGCCAACACCGCACTCATCCGTGTGCAGGGGGTAAATAAAACCTTCCTGCTCGGTGATGAGCCGGTACACGCGCTGAATAATATTGGCCTGAGTATTCAGGCCGGTGAATATTTATCGGTAATGGGGCCATCCGGTTCCGGTAAATCTACCCTGCTGAATATGCTCGGCCTGCTCGATGTACCGGATAATGGCCAGTACTGGCTGAACGGTGCCGATACCGTGCCCATGAGTGAAGAACAACGCGCGGTTTACCGCCGCAGCCATATCGGTTTTGTTTTTCAGTCGTACCATTTAATTCCGCGTTTAAGTGCCAGCGAAAATATCGAGCTGCCGTTAATTCTGGCCGGCATTGCACCGGCAGAACGCAAACGCCGGCTGGCACCGGTGATTGAGCGTCTGGGCCTTGGCAGCCGCGCCGGACATTTACCCAATCAGTTATCCGGCGGCCAGCGTCAGCGCGTAGCCATTGGCCGCGCCATTATTATGAAACCGCGCCTGCTGCTCGCCGATGAACCAACCGGTAACCTCGACAGTCAGTCCGGTGCCGAAGTCGTACAGCTGCTGGAAGAGCTGAATGCCGACGGCATTACCTTAGTTGTGGTTACCCACGATGCCGATCTGGGCCGCCGCGCCAGCCGCCGTATCCGTATGGTGGATGGCGTGATCGTCAGCGATGACCGTACGCCTTCTTCAGACACTCAAAGCCGTACCGATCAGAGCGACGCACCATGATCCGCACCCGCGACCAGCTTAATTTCAGCATCCGCGCCCTGCTGCGTCAGCGCTTCCGCACGCTGATGCAGCTGATTGCGATGTCAATTGGTGTACTCGCGGTGGTGTTATTAACCGGCCTCGGTGAAGGCGCGCGCCAGTATGTGCTGGGCGAATTTTCGGTACTGGGAAAAGACATTCTGATTATGCTGCCGGGGCGCAAAGAAACCTCCGGCGGTATGCCACCGATGACTGGCGAAGGCACGCGCGATATTACCCTGCAGGATGCCCAGAGCCTGCTGCGCCTGCCCGAAGTGGAGCGTATTGCTCCGCTGGTCGTCGGTAATGCCGAAATCTCGCGCGGCGCTCGCAGCCGCGAAACCCTGGTGCTGGGCACCAACAGCACCTTCTTCGATATCCGCCATATTCAGCTGGCACGCGGCCAGATTCTGCCTGAGTTGCCACTCGATCAGCCAAGCCCGGTCTGTGTGATCGGCACCACATTAAAACAAGAACTGTTTGCCGCCGAACAGGCACTTGGCCAGTGGGTTGGCATCGACACCTACCGCTGCCGGGTGATTGGTATTCTGGCCGATACCGGCACCGGCCTCGGCATGAATATGAGCGAAGCGCTGATCATGCCGGTGGCCAGCAGTATGCAGCTGTTTAATACCGAAGGCGTGTTCCGGGTAATGATTGATGTGCGCTCGGCCATGGGCATGGGCGTGTTAAGCCGCCAGATCGAAGACATTATGCGCGAGCGCCACGACGGCCAGCTCGACGTCACCCTGATTACTCCCGACTCACTGCTGAAAGCCTTCGACAGTATTCTCTCGGTGCTGACCTTTGCCATTGCCGGTATCGGTGCCATCAGCCTGTTTGTCGCCGGCGTACTGATTATGAACATGACGTTAATTACCGTATCGCAGCGCACCGCCGAAATCGGCCTGCTGAAAGCGCTGGGGGCTTCCAGCCGCGAAGTGCGCCAGCTGTTTGTAACCGAAGCGGTAATGCTGTCGTTGTTTGGCGCCCTGCTGGGCACCCTGCTGGCCGAAATTCTGTTATGGCTGGTGCGCATCCGTTATCCGGAAATTCCTTTTGCTGCTCCCTTATGGGCTACCGTCGCGGCCACCGCCATTGCCGTAGGCTGCGGCTTTTTGTTTTCCTGGATTCCCGCCAGCCGCGCCGCACATATGGCGCCGGTTACCGCCCTGCAACATCAGAACGGCAAATAGGAGGCCCAATGCACAGCACTGACTGGTTACATCTGGTGTTTTCCTCCGTGCGCTACAACCCGCTGAAAAGCCTGCTCACCGCGCTTGGCATCGCCATTGGTATTGCCGCCGTTACCCTGCTGACTTCGCTGGGCGAAGGCGTACGCATGTATGTGATGGATAACTTCTCACAGTTTGGCACCCGCATTATTGCCGTCAGTCCGGGCAAGAACGACACCGCCGGTATGGGCGGTGTGCTCAACTCGGTACGCCTGCTGACCATGGAAGATTACCGCAGCCTGATTAACCTGCCCTACGCCGAACACGTGGTCGCCAGCGTGCAGGGCACCGGCCCAATTGAATTTGGCGAGCGGGTACGCAACACCGATATTTATGGCACCACACCGAGCATGGTACAGGCCTGGGATTTTCCGCTGGCCAGCGGGCGCTTTCTGCCCGAAGCCCAGGGCGGTAATTCGCGCGCCTTTGTTGTGCTTGGCCATAAGGTCTGGCAGGAATTATTTAAAGGCAGCAATGCGCTGGGGCAGTTTATCCGCGTTGGTGGTCAGCGCTTTCGCGTCATTGGTGTGATGAAACCCAAAGGCAGCATGCTCGGCTTCGACCTCGACGACATGGTCTACATTCCCGCCGACCGCGCACTGACACTGTTTAACCGCGAAGGATTAATGGAAGTAGACGTGGTGTTCTCCGCCGCCACCACCTCAGAAAATATGCGCGACATTGTGCGCAAACGGCTCATCGAACGCCACGGTCAGGAAGACTTTACCATCGTCACTCAGGACGAAATGCTGGAAAGCCTGAACAGCATTCTGTCGGTGCTGACCATGGGCGTTGCCGCGCTCGGCTCCATCTCATTACTGGTCGGCGGCGTCGGCATTTTCACCATCATGACCACCAACGTACGCGAGCGCACGCCGGAAATCGGTCTGCTGCGCGCCATTGGTATTTCCCGCCGGCAACTGCTCAGCCTGTTTCTTGGCGAGGCCGTCTTATTATCGGTTATTGGTGCCCTCGCCGGCATGTTTGGCGCCCTCGCCCTGCTCGCCATCACCGGTTTAATAATGCCGGACTTCCCGATACAACCCAGCCCGCTGTACCTGATGATTTCCCTTATTTTTTCCGCACTGATTGGCTTAATGGCCGGCATGGGTCCGGCCTGGCAGGCGGCTAAATTAAGTCCGATTGAGGCGCTGAGGGATGAATAAAAGCGGGATAAAAAAGATTTATTATTAAGCGCTGTTCAGTGCAATAAAATAAAAAAGGCCAGTCATCGCTGACTGGCCTTTTTATAGGAATTCTGGAAATTGGTCGGGACGGCGGGATTCGAACTCGCGACCCCTTGCACCCCATGCAAGTGCGCTACCAGGCTGCGCTACGCCCCGACACATGTTCAGAAACGAGCTGAAAAGCCCCTTAAGAACGCGCTCAAGTATACTTAAGCCACTGAAAAGTTAAAGATTTTTTTAGAATGCGGGACTGTGCGGGAGGCTCAGGAACGGTTGTCCGGGCTGAGTAAATCGGCCAGTTCTTTAAGCTCGGCAATCATGTTTTTGATGAGTGCCTGATCCATCGCCACGGCATTGGATTCACCCTCTTCACTCAGACGCTGACGCGCACCACCGATGGTGTAGCCTTCGTGGTAGAGCAAGGCGCGGATTTCACGCACGAGGATCACATCCTGACGCTGGTAATAACGGCGGTTGCCACGGCGTTTCACCGGACTGAGTTGTGGAAATTCCTGTTCCCAGTAACGCAGAACATGAGGTTTCACATCGCACAATTCGCTCACTTCACCGATGGTGAAATAGCGCTTGGCGGGGATGGGGGGAAGTTCGTTATTGTGGCTGGGTTCCAGCATACGCCTCTACCCGAACCTTAAGTTTTTGCCCCGGCTTAAAGGTCACAACGCGACGGGCGGAGATAGGGATTTCTTCGCCTGTTTTTGGATTGCGACCCGGCCGTTGACGCTTATCACGCAGGTCGAAGTTGCCGAAACCCGACAACTTCACCTGCTCATTACGGCTTAAGCTATCGCGGATCTCATCAAAAAAGAGATCCACCATATCTTTCGCCTCGCGCTTGTTGAGACCAAGATCTTCGAACAGTTTTTCTGCCAGTTCTGCTTTGGTCAAAGCGGTCATGCTAACCCCTTAGCGTTGCTCCCAAGCTCT
The DNA here is from genome assembly GCF_025345565.1 of Thalassolituus hydrocarboniclasticus. NCBI lineage: Bacteria > Pseudomonadati > Pseudomonadota > Gammaproteobacteria > Oceanospirillales > Oceanospirillaceae > Thalassolituus > Thalassolituus hydrocarboniclasticus. The sequence continues at coordinate 2,474,599 of NZ_CP054475.1, forward strand.
CTTCAAGATGAGCCAGTACTGATGAAACAGAATCGTTCACTTCTTCATCAGTTAATGTGCGCGAAGGATGCTGCCAGGTCAACCCCAAAGCCAGACTTTTTCTATCTGGATCAATGCCTTTGCCGACATACACATCAAACAGGTTGAGCTTTGTCAGGTAATCCCCTGCTTTCGCACGGATTGCCTGTAAAACCTGATCAACCTGCACATCCTGAGCGACCACCAGAGCCAGATCGCGGCGCATTTCCGGGAACTTCGACAATTCGGAGAAATCCGGAATCGCAATCTCACGCACTGCCGCCAGATCCAGCTGCACCAGATACAGCGCCTGCTTAACGCCCAGAGGCTTCTGCAGGCTCGGATGCAGCGCACCCATTACGCCAACTTCCTGCCACTGACCGTCCGCGTCGAGCTTTTCGATGCGTGCAGTCTGGCCCGGATGCAACGCCGGATGGCTTGCCGCGACAAAACGGTAGCGGCTCAGCTGACCGGTACGTGCCAGCAGGGATTCCACATCGCCTTTGGCATCAAAGAAATCGACGCCGGCATCGGTATCAGCCCAGGACTGCGGCAGACGATTGCCCGTCAGAGCAAAAGCCAGTGTCGGAATCTGATCCAGCTGGCCATCGGCCTGTGGCACAAAGCGCAGGCCGGTTTCGAACAGACGCACACGCGGCTGCTGACGTTTGAGGTTGTAGCTGACCGCCTGTACCAGACCGGCGAGCAGATCGGTACGCATCACCGACATTTCTGCCGAAATCGGGTTCAGCAGTGCAATCGGTGCATGGTCAGGGTCCATGGATTTCTGCAGCTGAGGTTCAACAAAGCTGTAGGTAATGGCTTCCTGATAACCGCGTGCCACCAGATGACGACGCAGATCACCCATGCTCAGGCGGTTTTCAGCCACGCGCGCCAGCGGCGAGGCCGCACTTGGCAGACGCACCGGCAGGCGCTCGTAACCGTAGATACGGGCCAGTTCTTCGATCAGGTCAGATTCAATCGCCATATCGAAGCGGTAGCTTGGCGCAACCACATCCCAGCCATCGTCGGTCGCAGTCAGCTGCATACCCAAACGGGTGAGGATGTCTTCAATTTCGCTATCGGCCAGCTTCAGGCCCAGAATCAGCTCGGCACGGGCACGACGCAGGTGAATGGTCGGCGCTTTTGGCAGATGCGCTTCACTTGCCACTTCCACCACAGGGCCGGGCTGACCACCGCAGATATCCAGCAGCAATGCTGTCGCACGTTCCATGGCTTTGGCCGCCAGATTGTAATCAACACCACGCTCAAAGCGGTGGGAAGAATCGGTATGCAGGCCATAGTTACGGGCACGGCCGGCAATCGCCAGCGGTGCAAAGAAAGCTGCTTCGAGCAGCAGATCCTGCGTATCGTCCGCCACACCGGAGTGCTCACCACCCATAATACCGGCAATAGCCAGCGGCTTGGCGTGGTCGGCAATCACCAGAGTGTCGGCGTTCAGTTCAACGTCCTGACCATCGAGCAGCGTCAGTTTTTCGCCCTGCTCGGCCATACGCACACGAATGCCACCGTCAATCTGTTTCAGATCGAAAGCATGCATCGGCTGACCCAGCTCCAGCATCACGTAGTTGGTAACATCGACCACCGGATCAATGGAGCGGATACCGCCACGACGCAGCTTTTCCACCATCCATAATGGTGTAACGGCTTTTACGTTGACGCCTTTGACGATACGGCCCAGATAACGCGGGCACTGCTCGGCTGCCGAGACTTCGATGGCAGGTTTGTCATCGATGGCAGGCGCTACAGCGTTAACGACCAGCTCGGTCAGATCGGCTTTGTTCAGTACGCCCACTTCACGCGCCAGACCGGCCATGCTCAGGCAATCGGCGCGGTTCGGGGTCAGATCCACTTCGATGATGGCATCATCGAGGTTCATATATTCGCGGAAATCGGCGCCAACCGGTGCATCTTCCGGTAATTCCATCAGACCATCGGAGCTTTCGGCCATACCCAGCTCGGCTTCGGCACACAACATACCGAAGGACTCGACGCCACGCAGCTTGGCTTTCTTGATTTTAAAGTCGCCGGGAAGCACCGCTCCGATTTTCGCCAGCGGGATCTTCAGGCCGGTACGGACGTTCGCCGCACCACAGACAATCTGGAAGGTTTCATTGCCATCGGTCACCTGACACAGACTGAGTTTGTCGGCATCCGGGTGTTGTTCGCGGCTGACTACCTGGCCCACCACAACGCCGGAGAACATACCGGCAACGGCTTCTACGCCGTCAACTTCGAGGCCAGCCATCGTTACCTGGGCGGCCAGTTCTTCAGTGCTGACAGCCGGCTGCACCCACTCGCGTAACCATTGTTCGCTGAATTTCATGTTGTACTAAATCCTGTAATAAGCGATTAACGGAACTGCTGCAGGAAGCGCAGATCATTTTCGAAGAACAGACGCAGGTCGTTAACGCCGTAACGCAGCATCGCCATACGCTCCATTCCCATACCAAAGGCAAAACCGGTGTACTCTTCCGGATCGATGCCTACATGGCGGAACACCTCCGGGTGCACCATGCCGCAGCCGCCAATTTCCAGCCAGCGGGTTTTGGTGCCTTCCGGGGTTTCAATCACCCATTCAATGTCGATTTCTGCAGAGGGTTCGGTAAACGGGAAATACGACGGACGCAGGCGCACCTTGATGTCTTTTTCAAAGAAGGCGGCCATAAATTCCTGCAGAATGCCTTTCAGGTCGGCGAAGCTGACGCCCTTATCAACCAGTAACCCTTCCATCTGGTGGAACATCGGGGAATGGGTCTGATCGTAATCGCAGCGGTAAACACGACCCGGGCAGATAATGCGCAGCGGCGGTTGCTGGGCTTCCATGGTGCGCACCTGTACCGGCGAGGTATGGGTACGCAGCAGGCGTCCGGCGTCAAAATAGAAAGTGTCGTGCATAGCACGCGCCGGATGGTGCGACGGAATATTCAGCGCTTCGAAGTTATGGAATTCGTCTTCGATTTCCGGACCTTCCATCACCTGGAAGCCGGCACCGGCAAAAAAGGATTCGATACGTTCGATGGTGCGGGTAACAGGATGCAGACTGCCTTCCTGCATTGCTCTGCCCGGCAGAGTAATGTCGATGGTTTCAGCGGCCAGTTTGGCATCCAGAGCGGCACTTTCCAGCAGTTGTTTACGCTGGCTGATTGCATTTTCAACCTGGTCTTTGGCTTCGTTGATGATCGCACCCATTTTCGGACGATCTTCCGGCGCCACGCTGCCAAGGTTTTTCATCAGGGAAGTGATTTCCCCTTTTTTGCCCAGAAATTGAACCCGTACCTGATCCAGCGCCGCTACATCTTGCGCTTCACTTACGGCGGCCAGGGCTTGCTGTGTCAGGGCCTCAAGGTTTTCCATCGTTGCTATCCATCAATTGACGTCAGATTGACAAAAAAATAGGGGAATCACCTAGATTACCTAAGCTCATCCCCTATTTCGCAGGCGTTGGTCAGAGCTTACACACTGACCATTACCGTTTTCCGGCTAAGCGGTGAAATTACAGGCTGGACTTGGCTTTTTCAACCAGAGCCGCAAACGCTGCTTTTTCGTTAACCGCCAGATCAGCCAGTACTTTACGGTCAATTTCAACAGCGGCTTTTTTCAGGCCGTTGATGAACTTGCTGTAAGACAGACCGTTAATACGTGCACCGGCGTTGATACGCGCGATCCACAGCTGACGGAACTGACGCTTACGCTGACGACGGTCGCGGTAAGCATACTGACCAGCTTTGATCACAGCTTGTTTAGCTACACGGAATACACGGCTACGCGCACCGTAATAACCTTTAGCCTGCTTCAGAATTTTTTTGTGACGACGACGAGCGATCACACCACGTTTTACACGAGCCATAGTTTATCTCCTGAATACCGATTAAAGATTAGGCAGCATGCGTGCTACCAGCTTAACGTCAGAGGCGTGAACCTGAGACATACCGCGCAGATGACGCTTACGCTTGGTGCTCTTTTTGGTCAGGATGTGGCTACGGAACGCACAACGGTGTTTGAAGCCGTTCGCGGTCTTCTTGAAGCGCTTGGCTGCGCCGCTCTTAGTTTTGATTTTAGGCATTTTGTTACTCCAAAAGGTTATGGTGCATACAGAAACTAAGACCCTGTATAACACCTGCCATAACGAGCAGTCGGTAGAACGCATAAACCCGGCATTAAGCCGGGGTTATGTGATTCATTTAGGAACCAGACTACTTCTTCTTACCCGGGGCGATGACCATCACCATTTGACGGCCTTCCATTTTCGGGTGTTGTTCCACAGTGCCGAGTTCCTTCAGGTCCTCTTCAATGCGTTTCATCAACTCCATCCCGATATGCTGGTGAGCCATCTCACGACCGCGGAAGCGCAGAGACACTTTCGCTTTATCACCACCCTCAAGGAAACGTGTCAGATTACGTAATTTAATCTGATAATCACCTTCTTCAGTGCCCGGACGGAACTTCATTTCCTTAATCTGGACCTGATGCTGGCGTTTTTTGGCTTCGGCTTTTTGCTTCTTCTCTTCGTAAAGCTTCTTACCGAAGTCCATCACCTTACATACGATCGGATCGCCATCTGAAATCTGTACCAGATCCAGGGCTGCTTCTTCCGCCATACGCAAAGCGTCTTCAATACTGACGATACCAACCTGGCTTCCATCGGCGCCGATCAAACGTACCTCGGTTGCACGAATTTGATCGTTAATGGCAGCTCGATTGTCTTGACGGCCGCCCTTTCTGTTATCGCGTCTGATGATCAGTTCTCCATTCCAAACCGTCCGCGCTGTGCAATGCTGCCTTCTAAGAGTTCTATAAAGGCATCGATGCTCATTACACCCAGGTCTTCACCTTTACGGGTACGCACAGCGACGGTGTTTGCTTCTACTTCTTTATCCCCTACAACCAACAGGTAGGGTACCTTGTGCAAAGTGTGCTCGCGGATTTTAAAGCCGATCTTCTCGTTTCTCAAGTCCGCAACGGCCCGGAAGCCTTTTGATTTCAGGTTTTGGGCCAGATTCTGACAATATTCACCCTGATTGTCGGTGATATTGAGAACCGATACCTGCTGCGGTGCCAGCCATGGCGGCATCGCACCCGCATAGTGCTCGATCAGAATTCCGATAAAGCGCTCGAAAGAGCCCAGAATCGCCCGGTGCAGCATCACTGGTGTTTTACGCTCGCCGTCTTCATCGACGTATTGAGCACCAAGACGCTCCGGCAGCATGAAATCGAGCTGCACAGTACCACACTGCCAGACGCGGTTTAAGCAATCACGCAGTGAGAATTCAATTTTAGGACCATAGAAGGCACCTTCGCCCGGCTGCAGCTCCCACTCCAGACCCGCATCGTTGAGCGCGTCTTCGAGTGCCGCTTCAGCCTGATCCCACAGGGAGTCATCACCGATACGGCCTTCCGGACGGGTGGACAGCTTCATTTCCACCGCATCGAAGCCGAAGTCTTTGTACACAGCCAGAGTCAGCTTGATGAAGTCAGAGGCTTCCTGACGGATCTGCTTTTCCGACACAAAAATGTGTGCATCGTCCTGGGTAAAGCCACGCACACGCATAATGCCGTGCAGTGCACCGGACGGCTCGTTACGGTGACAGGAACCGAATTCTGCCAGACGCAGCGGCAGGTCGCGGTAGCTCTTCAGCCCCTGATTGAACACCTGAATATGACACGGGCAGTTCATCGGCTTAACCGCGTAAGTACGCTTCTCAGACTCAGTGGTGAACATGGCATCGCCATAGTGTTCCCAGTGGCCGGATTTTTCCCACAGGGTACGGTCAACTACCTGCGGTGTTTTGATTTCCTGATAACCGGCATCCTGCTGCACTTTGCGCATGTACTGTTCCAGCACCTGCCACATAGTCCAGCCATTCGGGTGCCAGAACACCATACCCGGCGCTTCTTCCTGCAGGTGGAACAGGTCCAGCTGCTTGGCCAGTTTACGGTGATCGCGTTTTTCCGCTTCTTCGATACGGGTGATGTAGGCCTTCAGATCTTTTTTGTCGTTCCAGGCAGTACCGTAAATACGCTGCAGCTGTTTGTTCTGCGAGTCACCACGCCAGTATGCACCGGACACACGCATCAGCTTAAATACACGCATAACACGGGTATTCGGCACATGTGGACCACGACACATGTCGATGTATTCTTCGTGATGATACAGACCAACGGCCTCTTCACCTTTCTGAATCAGGTCGTCAATCAGCTCAACTTTGTAATCTTCGCCACGGTCAACGAAAACACGACGCGCTTCTTTAATCGGCGTCATTTTCTTGATGACTTCGTAGTCTTTCTTGATCAGCTCACCAACGCGTTTTTCGATGGCGGTGACGTCTTCCGGGGTAAAAGGACGCTCGAACTCGATGTCGTAATAAAAGCCGTTATCGATAACAGGACCGATTGCCATTTTTGCTGTTGGGTACAGCTGCTTTACCGCATGTCCGACCAGGTGCGCAAAAGAGTGACGGATCACTTCCAGACCTTCTTCATCGCGACCGGTGATCAGTGTGATATTTGCGTCTTCGGTGATCAGTTCACAGGCGTCCACCAGCTGGCCATTAATACGGCCACATACCGTTGCTTTTGCCAGACCGGGGCCAATATCTTCGGCCACCTGCAGCAGTGTTACCGGCTGGGCAAATTCGCGTTTGGAACCATCAGGAAGGGTAATAACAGGCATATCAGATCCTTGTCAGTGGTGGCCCCCACGACAGGCCACATGAATAAAAAAAGAGGACGTACTCTACAGACC